>JAZSHW010000111.1:0-21087 GCA_045533495.1 Ruminiclostridium sp.
CGGTATCGGTGCTGGTCAGCAGTCAAGAATTCACTGCACAAGACTTGCAGGTACAAAGGCTGACAACTGGTATTTAAGACAGTCACCTCAGGTTATGGGACTTCAGTTTGTAGATGATATCAGAAGAGCTGACAGAGATAATGCTATCGATCTTTACATTGGCGAAGATTATATGGACGTTCTTGCTGAGGGTGCATGGCAGAATATCTTCAAGGTAAAGCCCGCAGTATTTACAGCCCAGGAAAAGAGAGCCTGGCTTGACACTATGAAGGGTGTAGCATTAGGTTCTGACGCATTCTTCCCCTTCGGCGACAACATTGAAAGAGCACACAGAAGCGGTGTTGAATATATCGCTCAGCCCGGCGGCTCTATCCGTGACGACAACGTTATCGACACCTGCAACAAGTATGGTATCGCTATGGCGTTTACAGGTATCAGACTGTTCCACCACTAATTCATAACAAAATGGGAGAGCACTATGAAAAAAATTTTTATTTACGTTTTAACAATTATCTCAGCAATTCTCACATTATGCGGATGTGCACAACAAAATAAGCCTGATTTTGAAAAAGCTCCAGGTAGCCTGAAAGATTTTTTAGCAAACATTAACAGCGATGAAAACGGTTATGAAAACTATGAAAGCACAGAAGATTTTGTAATCGAAGGAACGGTAACAGGAAACGAAGGCAACCCTGACATTGACTACAATAACGGAAACTTAAGCAATGATTTTAAGTGCGATTACTTTTCTGTAAAAGCCTCTGATATCTGGATGCTTAATTATTCAGATGATTATAGCTGTAGCTATGTGTTTGCAGATCCTGAAACAGATGAGGAATGCTCCGTCTTTGTATCATTCTACTTCATGTATCAGGCTGGCTCTGAATATTCACCCTTAGATGAATATGTGGATATTGTAAAAGAAGTCAATGGTGAAGACCACGAAATGGTAGCTGAAAAAGAATCCACATTTGCGGGATATAGAAACAAAGAGCTTTTTTATGAGATTTATTCTGACGATACAACTCAGCTGTATTCACATCTGATGCACATACAAACAAAGGAACATCTTTATCCTATAACTATAATTTATCAGAATAAAGAGCCTGCTAAACACATACAACTGGCAATCGACAGACTTTTAGAAGGCTTAAGCATCACATAAAACGCAAATCCGTGTTACTAAAGATAAATGCGGTACAGAATATTATAGTTCTGTACCGCTTTATATTAAAGGGAAACTTTTATGTATATTGATTACAGGACATCGAGACAAACGGAAACGTTTATTGGCAAGAAGTCCAATACAAAGCTTATTGGAGCTGTAATTGAAGTAACCCGCCAAAATCAGAACATGAATTTGACAGATTTTCAGAATTCACAAGACAACTATGCAGATAAAACGACCGATAATACCCGATAGCCTGAAGGAAATCTCAGATATAAAGGCTGAGCTTCAGTTTGCTACAGAATACGAAACCGATTTTGAAGCGGTAAAAATATCAAAAGCACACGAGGAAGGAATTTCCTTCGGGGGTGTGTATATTAAAAATTCGACAATAGAAAATTGCAGACTGATAAATTCCGATTTCAGAGACTGCACCTTTATAAACGTCATTATAAAAGGGTGCGATCTTTCAAACTGCAATTTTAACAATACATATTTTAAAAACTGCCTTATACTTTCCTCAAAGCTTGTGGGGAGCAGTTTTAAAAACACGGTACAGACAGAAACAGCTTATGAAAACTGCAATGCGGAGCTTACTGACTACAATGAAGCAAAGCTGAAAAATGTCAAGCTTACCGATTGCGATTTTTCATCAGCACTTATATGCTCTACAGAAATAAAAAATATAGAGCTTAAAAATGTCAAGCTCATAAGCTCCACCTTCTTTAAAACTCCGTTAAAGGACGTAAATCTGGCCGACTGTATAATTGACGGGCTTATCGTATCAGACAGCGGTGCAGAGCTCAGAGGTGCTACTGTGGACGTTTATCAGGCGGCAATGTTTGCAAAGCTGCTTGGTCTTAATATTGAATAACAAATTCGGACTACCGAAATCAGAAAGGAAAATAATAATGGAAAAGATGAATGTACTTGTAATAGGCGGCGGCGGACGTGAACACGCTATCGTGATGGCTCTTGCAAAGTCAGAAAAGGTAGGTAAGCTCTATGCCGCACCCGGCAACGGCGGTATTTCTAAATACGCTGAATGCTTCCCTGTTAAAGCTACTGATATTGACGGATGCGTTGAGCTTGCAAAGAAATTAAATCCCGACTATGTATTTGTAGCTCCTGATGATCCGTTGGTACTTGGTATGGTTGACAGACTTAACGAAGAGGGCTTCAAGACCTTTGGACCTCGTGCAAATGCCGCTATCTTAGAGGGCAGTAAGGTGTTCTCAAAGGCTCTTATGA
This sequence comes from Ruminiclostridium sp., assembly GCA_045533495.1. GTDB lineage: Bacteria > Bacillota > Clostridia > Oscillospirales > Ruminococcaceae > Ruminiclostridium_E. Next base: position 2,420 of record JAZSHW010000111.1, read on the forward strand.
AGAAGTACGGTATTCCTACTGCTATGTATGAAACCTTTACAGACGCTGACAAGGCTATAAAGTACATTGAAGAGCAGAACAGCTATCCAGCTGTTATCAAGTGTGACGGTCTTGCTCTTGGTAAGGGCGTTATCATTGCAAAGGATTTAGACGAAGCTAAGGACGCTGTAAACTCAATGCTCCTTGATGGTAAGTTCGGTAAGTCAGGCAGTGAGATTGTTATCGAAGAATTCTTAACAGGCCCTGAGGTTACTGTTCTTGCCTTTACAGACGGTAAAACTGTAAAGCCTATGATCTCTTCTATGGACCACAAGCGTGCTTATGACAACGATGAAGGTCTTAACACAGGCGGTATGGGTACAATTGCTCCCAACCCCTTATACACAGACGATATCAAGGCTGAGTGCATGGAAAAGATATTTATGCCTACAATCAAGGCTATGCAGGCTGAGGGCAGACCCTTCAAGGGATGTTTATACTTTGGTCTTATGCTTACTCCTAAGGGTGCTAAGGTTATCGAATATAACTGCCGTTTTGGCGATCCTGAAACTCAGGTAGTTCTCCCCTTACTTGAAACAGATATTATGGACATCATCGAAGCTGTTTGGGAAGAAAAGCTGGATACTCTTGATATAAAGTGGAGCGAAAAGGCTTGTGCCTGCGTTGTTATGGCAAGCGGTGGATATCCCGAAAAGTACGAAACAGGTAAAGAAATGAGCGGTCTTGATGAAATGGGTCAGTGCGGTATGGCTGATACCTTTGTATACCATGCAGGCACAAAATTTGAAGATGGTAAGTTCCTTACTGCAGGTGGCAGAGTTCTCGGTGTTACTGCTACAGGAGATGATTTAAAGGTTGCTCTTGACAAAGCTTACAAGGCTGTAGATGTAATTTCCTTTGAAAAGGCACACTATCGCAAGGATATAGGAAAAAAAGCCCTCAAATAATCACAAAAATCGTAAAAAACACTTGCATTTCGCATTTACTTGTGGTATAATAATTTGTACGTGTTAGAATATTATTATTTGGCTATAGCCATTTCCTATAAGGAGGACTAAAAAATGGGAATTATAGAGATAATCGCCGCAATCGTACTTATCATTGCTTGCGCATTTATCGTATTCGTTGTAATTATGCAGGATACAAAGCAGGGTATGTCACAGACAATTACAGGCGGCAGTGCTGATAACTACTATCAGAAGAATGCAGGCAGATCAAATGAAGCTAAGCTCAACAGACTTACAAAGACAGCTGCTTTTACATTCTTTATCGTAGCTCTCGTAGCAAACTTTATCGTTATGTACAGTGGAAACTTTGCAAGCCTTGGCAATACATCTTCTACAACAAGCAGCGTTACATCTTCAACAACATCATCCACAACATCTGATACAAGCAGCACTACATCTTCTGATACAAGTGCTACATCATCTGAAGCAACATCTTCAGAAACATCTACAGAAGCTACATCATCAACAACATCTACAGAAAGCTCTGCTGAATAATTAGAAAGCTTAATCCCCCGATTAAATCGGGGGATTTTTTATAACTCGGATAAACGCTTAAGGAGAAAGCTATGAAGGTTATAATAGGTGCAGGAAACACAAGCTATGATGGCTGGATAAGCACTCAGGAAAGTGAGCTTGATATCCTCAAAAGAGAAGATTTTATGCGGATGTTCGGTAAAGAAAAGCCCTGTGCTTTTTTAGCAGAGCATGTGTGGGAGCATATGACATTATCTGATGGCATAAAAGCCGCAAAGAATTGCTATGATTTTCTCGAAGATGGCGGCTATATAAGAGTTGCCGTTCCTGATGCAAACTTCCGCAATGAGTGGTATCAGGATATAGTAAAGGTCGGTGGCAACGGTGACCCCTCCCACCCTGCTTTTACACATAAGATAGTGTATGACTACAAAACTCTCGTATCAGTTTTTACACAGGCTGGCTTTGAAGTGGAGTTACTTGAATATTGTGACGAAAACGGAGTATTTCATTATAAATACTGGAATGAAAATGACGGAAAGATTGGGCGTTCCTTCCGTTTTGATACACGAAACAGCGAAGAAAAGCTTGGTATGGTGTCGATTATAATAGATGCTAAAAAGGTGAAGAGGATAAGCGTTTATAACTAAATATGCAAAAATAAAAGCCTGAGCATTGCTCAGGCTTTATATTTAGTAATTAAACACCAAACTTAACTGTGCTTACCTTTACGCCAGGTCCCATTGTTGAGGAAACTGTGCAGCTCTTGAGGTAAGTACCCTTAGCAGCAGCAGGCTTAGCCTTAACTACAGCATCCATAAGAGCGTTGAAGTTTTCTTCAAGCTTTTCCTTACCGAAGGAAGCCTTACCGATGGGGCAGTGAATGATGTTGGACTTATCAAGACGGTATTCGATCTTACCAGCCTTTGCTTCAGCAACAGCCTTAGCAACGTCAGGAGTAACTGTACCGGCCTTGGGGTTAGGCATAAGGCCACGAGGACCGAGAACCTTACCGAGTCTACCAACAACGCCCATCATATCGGGTGTAGCAATTACAACGTCGAAATCCATCCAACCGTCTGTAATCTTCTTTACTGTATCATCATCTGCAACGAAATCAGAACCTGCATCTACAGCAGCCTGGATCTTGTCGCCCTTAGCAAATACGAGTGTACGAACTGTCTTACCTGTACCGTTGGGAAGAACTACTGCACCTCTTACCTGCTGGTCAGCGTGACGAGAGTCAACGCCGAGTCTTATGTGAAGCTCAACTGTTTCGTCAAACTTAGCCTTTGCTGTCTGGCAAACTAAGTGGAGTGCTTCGTTTGCATCGTATGCTTTTGTGCTGTCGATAAGCTTTGCGCTATCAACATATTTTTTACCTTGCTTCATTCATTATCCTCCTTGTGGTCAAACGGATTTAATCCTCCCACTGTCTTAGTCTTATTAGTCTACTACTGTAATACCCATTGAACGTGCTGTACCTGCGATCATAGACATAGCAGCTTCGATAGAACCTGCGTTTAAATCACGCATCTTTGTTTCAGCAATCTGCTGAAGCTGAGCTTTAGTGATCTTAGCAACCTTGTCCTTGTTGGGCTTTCCTGATGCTGTTTCAATTCCGCATGCCTTCTTGATAAGAACAGCAGCAGGCGGAGTCTTTGTAATAAATGAAAAACTTCTGTCGGCATATACTGTAATTACAACAGGAATAATAAGACCTGCATCGTTCTTAGTTCTTTCGTTGAATTCCTTTGTAAATGCCATAATATTTACACCGTGCTGACCTAAAGCAGGACCAACAGGTGGAGCCGGTGTTGCTTTACCGGCAGGAATTTGTAATTTAATAAATCCTGTAACCTTCTGAGCCATTTTAACTCTACCTCCAATAAAAACAATTAGAACTTAAATATCAAGTTTCTGAACAGCTGAAATTTCGATTGTCGCAGATGTCTGGCGTCCGAATACTGAAACTGTAAGCGAAACTGTGTTGTTTGCTTCGTCAATTTCATCTACTCTGCCTTCCATACCGTTAAGCGTACCGCTTACGATCTTTACTGTGTCGCCCACTGCGAATGAAACTGATGCTGTCTTCTTTGTGATACCGAGATTTGCTACTTCGGCATCTGTCAGCGGAATAGGTTCTGACCCCGGACCTACGAAACCTGTAACACCTCTTGTATTACGGCAGATGTACCAGGACTGATCCGTGTGTACCATCTTTACGTAAACATAGCCCGGAAAGAGCTTGCTTTCGTATTCGTGTGTCTTGCCGTTTCTTTCCTCTACCACTGTTTCTGTAGGAACCATTACTTCTTCGATTAAATGGTGCAGGTTGTTATTTTCGACAAGCTTCATAATGTTGCCGGCAACCTTGTTTTCATAACCGGAATAGGTATGGAGAACATACCATTTTGCCTCAGACATACTTATAAGTCCCTCCTACTCAAATACTTTTAGGCTGATACGCTAAGACCAAGCGCTAATCTTAATAATGTAGCGAAGAGCGTATCTATGCCCCAAACAAAAACGCCTGATACAACCAGTGTAATAAGAACTACTACTGTGTTGTTGAATACAGTCTTTTTGCTTGGCCACACAACCTTTTTAAACTCGGATCTGAGATCCTTGAAGTATTTTACGATGGATTTCTTAGGCTTTTTAGCTAAGGCTGCTTTTTTGCTTCTTAACTCGTTAGCCTTCTTTTCCTTTGCCTGTTCTTTTGTCAGGCTCTTTTCGTTTGCCATCATAATCCTCCTTACTTAGTTTCCTTGTGTGGAGTATGCTTTCTGCAGAACTTGCAATACTTTGTAATTTCAAGTCTGTCGGGGTCGTTCTTCTTGTTCTTCTTGGTGTTGTAGTTGCGCTGTTTGCACTCTGTACACGCAAGGGTAATTTTAACTCTCACTTTTCGGCACCTCCTATTTTTTTGCCCTTATGGGCTTTAGCCTCCCTCGATGCAACCGCCTTTTGCCGTTGCCGGAGCTTAATTTTTGTACTTAAAAAAAGGCACAAAAAAATAAACCCCTAATGAGGTACTATAATTGTATCACAATTAAGCACGCTTGTCAATAGGGATTTATAAAAATTTCCTGATTTTTTATATTATTTTTATAGTATAAGAGAAATTCATTTCAGCTTGAAGTAAAGTACCACCTGAAACACTGCTATCGCCGCAAGAATCAGCAGTACCACCACCTGAGCCACGCCCCAGGCAGGCATACGGAGAATTACAAGCAGACAAGCACCTGCAAGTACCGCCGCATTTATAAGAAAACGCTTTTGTCCTCCCCTGCCTGTAAGCTGTCGTTTAACCGTTTTTTTCTTTGTGTTAAGCTGATTACTCATTTTTCATCTGAAGACGCTTTGCCATAAGAGTATTCTTCATAAGCATTGCGATTGTCATAGGGCCTACGCCACCCGGTACAGGAGTTATGTAAGAACACTTGGGTGCTACTTCATCGTACTTAACATCGCCGCAGAGCTTGTTTTCTGCGTTTCTGTTCATTCCGACATCTATAACTATTGCTCCGTCCTTAACCATATCGGCTGTAACGAAATCAGCCTTGCCTACTGCACTTACAAGGATGTCAGCTCTTCTGCAGACTTCTGCCAAATCCTTTGTTCTTGAGTGACAGATAGTAACGGTTGCATTTTCATGGAGTAAAAGCATAGCCATAGGCTTACCAACGATGTTTGAACGACCGATAACAACACATTCCTTACCTGATACGTCTGTACCTGTGCTGTGGATAAGCTCCATTACACCTGCAGGTGTACAGGGTAAGAAAGCATAGTTGCCTATCATTATCTTACCAACGTTTACAGCATGGAAAGCGTCAACATCCTTTAACGGACTGATAGCTTCGATTACCTTTTCCTCGTTAAGATGACGGGGTAAGGGGAGCTGACAGAGTATGCCGTTTACCTTGGGGTCCTTGTTGAGTGTGTCGATAAGCTCTAAAAGCTGTTCTTCTGTAGTTTCTTCAGGAAGTGCGTACTCGAAGGACTTCATCCCGCATACTTCGCAAGCCTTTTTCTTGTTGTTTACATACACACGGCTTGCCTGATTGTTACCTACTATAATAACTGCAAGACCTACTTCAAGGCCTTCCTTTTCAATTTCTGCTCTGATATCCTCTTTAACCTTTGCGGATACCGCTTTTCCGTCAATGATATTCATAATCTCTTCTCCTTATTCGTTTTCGGTTTCTTTGTCTTCTGAGTTGTCAGTTTCCTCTGCTTCGTCATCAGCTTCTTTCTGTGCAGATGCATCTGTCTTATCTGTATCGGGGACATAATCACTCTCGATAACTATATCCTCTGTACCGTCAGCAAGAATACTGGGTGCTGTCTCTTCAACTTTCTTCATCGCTTTTTTAGCCTTTGCCTTTTCTTCAAGAACAAGCTGCTTTAATCTGTAAGCTTCAAGCTTTTCCTTTGAAGCTGTGCTATCACAATAAATAACGTAGCCGTTTTTCTTTGAAAGCTTTATCTTACCTAAGATAAACAGCACAAGAGCCACTGCCGCTGTAGCGATACCTACAAGCTGAGAAACTCTGAAATCGCCTATCATAAGGCTGTCTGTTCTGAGACCTTCTATTAAAGCTCTGCCGACACCGTACCACATTACATAAAGCAGGAATATTTCACCGTCAAAGGTGCGGAGCTTCTTTGACCAGAAGTGTAATACCACAAATCCGATGATACACAGTAAGCTCTCATATAAGAAACAGGGGTGAACGAGGGCATATACGCCTTCTCCTGCCGCATCAAGCTGATTCTGCATAGCTATTACCTGAGGGTCTTCAATAATAATTGTACCTGTCATACCCCAGGGGAGAGATCCTGCTGTGGGAGCACCATAGGCTTCCTGATTAACAAAGTTGCCCCATCTGCCTATCGCCTGACCAAGAAGAAGTCCTAAACCGCCCATATCAAAAAGTGCAGGAAGCTTGACTTTGCGGATAACGCACATTATTGCCGCCGCTATAGCCGCACCTATTATACCGCCGTAAATAGCAAGTCCGCCATGTCTTAAATCAAAAAAGCTGATTTCTGCATTTATGAAGATGCAGTAATACGCTCTTGCTCCGATAAAGCCTGCGATTATTGCTACAAATACTACATCGAAAACGTGGTCTGCAATAAGTCCGAACTGCTTTGATCTCTTCATTGCATAGATAAACGCAAGAATAACACCGATAGCAATTATTATTCCGTACCAGTAAACATCCACGCCGAAAAGATTGAATGCAACTCTGTTTATCGCAAAAGAGCCACTGAACAGGTTGGGAAATTCTATCTTATCAACAAATTTTTCTGTAGTATCAAGTAAATTTAAAATTCCGTTCATTTATGTGTCCTTTCTCTGTTGTCTTATTCTACAGGTTCGATTATTGAAATTGAGCTGTTCTGGATATCGAAATCCTGAAGTGCTTTCTTTATATCATCAAAAGTTACTGTGGCAGCTATTTCAATGCCGTCGTAAATTCCTATGCCGTTTATTTCATAGTCCAGCATATTTGTAGCAACAGATTCAACATTATTGAAGCAAGCAACAAGATCGCCGTAGGTCATATTGCGGATAGTTACAAATTCTTCTTCCTTAAGTCCGTCCTTCTTGATGCGGGAAAGTTCCTTTGTAACCTCTTCCATTACCTTATCGGGATTTCTTGATTCGCCTTCTGCTATGACTGTAAAATATCCTCTTCCGCAGAACACTCCTACACTGAAGGTATCATTAATAATACCGTTTTCAAGCTGGGTGTTGTAGAAATCGGAATTCTTACCAAGACACATTTCCATAAGGATGTTATAGATGATAAAGTTTCTGTAACGCTCCTTACCCTCATACGCAGGAAATTTAAAGCCGATATTGAAAAGCGGAATAGCACAGGATAGCTTCTGCACTGTACGTTTTTCACGAACAGTTGAAGGCTCATCGGGGACTATCACCTGAAGTCCAGGGTCTTCAGATGGCTTTAAAAGTCTGTCGCATATTTCGATGGTCTTATCCACATCGAAATTACCTGCTATTGCAATTACCATATTATTAAGGTTGTAGAAGGTGTTGTAGCAACGATAAAGCAGATCTTTATCTATCTGTGCTATACTTTCAATCGTACCTGCGATATCTATTCTTACAGGGTTTTTGTGGTAAAGTGCCTGCAGGCAGTTGAAGAATACTCTCCAGCCAGGATCGTCCTCATACATACGGATTTCCTGACCGATAATTCCCTGCTCCTTGGCTACCGTTTCATCTGTGAAATAAGGCTCTTGTACAAAATTCAGAAGAATTTCTAAATTTTCCTCAAACTTCTGTGAACAAGAGAAAAGATATGCAGTCTTGTCAAAGCTTGTGAAAGCGTTTGCACTTGCACCTGTCTTTGCGTAAAGCTCGAAAGCATCGCATTCATCATTTTCAAATAGCTTGTGTTCAAGATAATGTGCTATACCCTCAGGTACTGTTACAAAATCCTCATCCGCATTTGTCTTGAAGGTGGTGTCTACAGAGCCGTATTTTGTTCCGAAAAGAGCATAAGCTGTAGAATACTTTTTCATAGGATAAAGCAGGATAGTAGCTCCGCTTTTATGCTTTAATCTGAAGTATTCCTCACGGACTCTTTCATTTACTATCTTTTCCATATCAGTCCTGCTCCTTTCCGTTATCTTCGAGAGAAGTAAGGACATAAACAGTATCAAGCACCATACTCTTTGCCGCTTCAACAATTCTTTCCTTGCTCACCTCGAGGTACCTTCCGAGTGCATCGGTAGGTGTTTCGATATTGTCCTTTATTATGTGGTCAATGTACCAGCCCGCTACACCCTGAGCACTGTCGCCTATACTGTTGTAGCTGTTCTGTACTGCCATTCTTGCGTGTTCTAACTCTTCATCGGTAATGTTGCCATTCTTTATTTCATCAAGCTGATGTAATATCTCTGCTCTTGCCTTTTCGATGTTTTCGTTTTCCACACCGCAGTCAACCAGCATAAGGCCTTTTACATCATTGTAGGATGCCGCACAGTAATAGCAAAGTGACATCTTTTCACGGACATTCATAAAAAGCTTTGATGTGGTCGTGCCGCCGTAAATCTTCTGGAGCATAACGATAGCCGCCATATCATCGCTGTGAGATTTAAGCCCTAATACCATCTTGCTCTGATTTACACTGAGTCTTTCTATATGCTCTCTAACCTGCTCCTTGATAGGACTTATGGTGAGTGAATAGTCGCTGATGTCAGCCCTTTCAACCTTGCTGAAGGCATCGGCAAATTTTGTTGCCACTTTTTCAAAATCGTTGCAGCCTACACACATAATTTCGCAGTGGGTGTTGTGTAGCATTCTCTTATACGCCCTGTAGGCGTCTGCAGGAGTGAGTGCCTTTGCCTTTTCAGCATTACCCTCTGCCGCTACGCCGAAGGGTTCATTCTCACAAAGGAGCTTTACCGCATTGTTTATAGCATAGGAACGCTTGTCGTTGATAACTGATTCGATATCATCAATAAGTAGAGGCTTTTCTAAGTTAAGCACCTTTTCGGGAAAACAGCCATCTTCCAGTACTGGATTGAAGATACAATCCACAAGCATATCGGTTATCTCGTCTGTTATCTTTTCTCCTGATAATGCGTATACATCATCAAGGAAATATGCTGTAAGTCCGTTGAAATTAAGGTCATACTTTCTGCCTGAGGATGTACCTATTCTTGAAGAATAAAGGGTAGAAAGTCTGTTCTTGAGCTGTTTATAGGTAGGATAAACGGCATTTCTGTTTGCAAGGATATAAGGTACTATTGCATTTTCTGTTGCTGTTTCTTCGCTGAGCTGCTGATAAAAGCATACTGAGATATAGTTCTTTTTATATCTTGAATCGGTAACACTGCTGAAGTATACACCATTGGCAAGCTCTCTGCGATTGATTATATTACTCATCTTGTACTGTCCTTTCTTTGTAAATAAAAACAATTCCTTACCAGTATACCATATTTTAATAAAAAATTCCATAGTTTTCACAAAAAAATCAAAATCGAAAAAAATCGAGTGCGTAATCACGCTCTGAAATCAAATAATGTATAATGTGTAGAACAAAAGAAAGGAGACTTCGGGTCGCCGGGGACGTCAGGTAATCGGGTCGTCGAGGACGTCGACCCCTACTACCATCGTAAAAAGGGCAAAAAAATTGAGCGTGTGGTCACGCTCTGGCATCAAATAATGTATAATGTGTAGAACAAAAGAAAGGAGACAACTAAAAAACTAAACCATCGTAAAACTTGTTTGTCTTACGATGGCTTTATTATACCGCAATTTTACCAAATTGTCAATAAATTATACAAAAGTTTTTGACAAAACAGAAAAATTTGTGCAGTTATTCCAATATTTCAGTTTGCTAAATAGTTAATTCACACAAAAAAACTCTAATATTTGTAAACAATTTAACAAACCGGCTGTTAATTCTGGCACATTTCCTTGAATAACTGCTTTATTTTTTCTAACTTTTCAGAGTCGGCCTTTTTTGGAGGCTTATATGTACGTAAAAATTCTAAAAGTTCCTTTTCACTGGAGCAGACGTTGTCGCTGTCAAAAAGATCAAGATAGAGATGCACTGAGTTTGAAGAGAAATAAAGCACTGTTTCTATCCACTGGTCAAGATCGTTTGACTGCAGTATACTCTTTATTATATCACGCTGACGACGGAGCTGTTTAAGGGGGTTCTGCATTTCTGTTTCGGTGGTTTTACCATCCTTGTAGACTTTTCGCTGAATCCATTTTTCATCCTTATGCTTTCCGCTGATATATCCCGAGTGGTTTTTTACTTCTATAATAAGTACATAGGTGGGACTTATTATAAGAAGGTCGATTTCTGAGCGGTTTTTCTTATATCTTACAGGGATATTTGAAAATACCATATACTCGTTGCCTAACTTCTTGACAGTCTTCATAAGAGATTTTTCGCCTCTGAAGCCTGAAAGCAGCACATTATATCTTTTGGCAACCGTGATGTTTGTAATAGCACCTGCAAGTATTATTGCTATAAATATGTATCCGATAACAGGATACTGGAATAAATCAAAGCCTATATATATAAGAAGGAGTATAACAGGTAATATTCCAAGAACTATCTGCAGCACAAACAGTATGGACATCTTCTTGAAATTATCGTAGCCGTGCTTATAAATATCGGGCATTACACCACCTCCTGAAAAAACCTGTCGGGTATATTATACAATATTATTTTTATCAAGTCAACAAATTTGTGATTTAAGCCCTTGAAAAATTCCTGAAATAATGCTATACTTATTTGGACTTATTTTAAATTTTCTGAAAGGATAATATGAATTATGAAGCTTGGTATGGTAGGCTTACCCAATGTAGGCAAAAGTACATTATTCAACGCACTTACAAACGCAGGTGCAGAATCTGCGAACTACCCTTTCTGCACTATTGAGCCGAATGTCGGTATAGTATCAGTTCCCGATGAGCGTCTTGACGCTCTTGCGAAAATGTACAACCCTGAAAAGTTCACTCCTGCGACTCTTGAATTTGTGGATATTGCAGGTCTTGTAAAGGGTGCATCAAAGGGTGAAGGACTTGGTAACAAGTTCTTATCCAACATCCGTGAGGTTGACGCTATCGTTCATGTTGTACGTTGCTTTGAGGATGACAACATCATTCACGTTGACGGCAAGATAGGTGCGGCAAGAGATATCGAAACTATAAACTTAGAGCTTGTATTTTCTGATATCGAGATCGTACAGAGAAGAATTGACAGAGCTAAAAAGCAGATGAAAGGCGATAAGAGCATGGCGGCAGAAGTTGAATTTCTCGAAAGACTGCTCAGCCACCTCGAAGAGGGTAAATCCGCAAGAGGCTTTGACTTTACAGAAAGCGAAGCAGAGATGATAAAAACTTCTCCCCTGCTTTCAAATAAACCTGTCATCTATGCGGCAAATATGTCTGAAGCCGACTTCAAGGGTGACATTGAGTCAAACGAACAATATAAGGCAGTGTGTGAAATCGCAAAGGAAGAAAACAGTCTTGTACTTCCCATCTGTGCTCAGATCGAAGCTGAAATTTCAGATATGGACGCAGAAGATAAGGAAATGTTCTTATCGGACTTAGGTCTTACCGAATCAGGTCTTAACCGTATCATAAAGCAGGGCTACAGCCTTCTTGGTCTTATCTCCTACCTCACAGCAGGTGCTCCTGAAGTAAGAGCGTGGACTATTACAAACGGCACAAAAGCACCTCAGGCGGCGGGAAAGATCCACACAGACTTTGAAAAGGGCTTTATCAGAGCCGAAATAGTTTCCTTTGACGATCTTATGGCCTGCGGCAGTATGGCTGCAGCTAAAGAAAAGGGTCTTGTAAGACTTGAAGGTAAGGAATACGTTATGCGTGATGGCGACGTTGTTCTTTTCAGATTTAACGTATAACAGAAATCAAATACCGCTAAACATACGGATAAGTCATCAACTTATCCGTATATTTGCAATAAATATCCCAAAATATTTTATTTTTATGATAAAAAAGAAAAAATCTACTTGACAAGCTGAATGGGGTTTGATATAATAATAAGGCCGCATGCGATAGGGTAACTATAAGTAAACGCAGGTTTCACCTTAAAGCAGCGAGATTTTTAAGACAAAGACCAAGTGGTCGAAACTAAGAAAGGTTGGTAAAACTAATGTACGCAATTATCGAAACAGGCGGTAAGCAGTACCAGGTAAGAGAAGGCGACGAGATCTTCATCGAAAAGCTGGACGCTGAAGGCGAAATCACTTTTGACAAGGTTATCATGGTAGGTAAGGAAGACGGCGTTGTTGTAGGCGCTCCTTATGTTGATGGTGCAACTGTCAAGGCTACACTCTTAAAAAACGGCAAGGCTAAGAAGATTACAGTCTTCACATACAAGCCCAAGAAGAGCGTTAAGAGAACAATGGGTCACAGACAGCCCTACAGCAAGGTAAAGATTGAAGCTATCAACGCTTAAGTCTTTATGATCAAAGCAGATTTCAAAAAGTGCGGAAATGACATAATCGGTTTTACTATAAAAGGTCACGCGGGTTACGCTGATAACGGACAGGATATAATCTGTGCAGGCGTTTCAAGTGCGATAATGCTTACGGTAAACACGATAACAGATTTCATAAATGCACAGGCAGATGTAGATATCAATCACGAGAATATCGGATATGCATATTTAGAGCTTAAAGAGCCTTTTAATAAGGACGCCTGCATTATGTTAGATTCATTTCGTGCACATCTTACACTTCTTGAAGAAGATTATGGACATATAATGGTCCGCACAGTACAGTGATCATTACGATCAGAAAGGAAAATTACTATGATTAAAATCAGCTTACAGCACTTTGCTCATAAAAAAGGTATGGGTTCAACAAAGAACGGTCGTGACAGTGAGTCCAAGAGACTTGGTGTTAAGCGTGCCGATGGTCAGTACGTTTTAGCAGGCAACATCCTCGTTCGCCAGAGAGGCACACACATCCACCCCGGTAACAACGTTGGCCGTGGCTCTGATGATACATTATTTGCTTTAACAAGCGGTAAGGTTAAGTTCGAGCGTCGTGGTAAGGACCGCAAGCAGGTTAGCGTATACGCTGACTAATCTATACGAAATCAAGGCGGGTATATACTCGCCTTTTTTGTTGTATGACGGGATAATTTCCGCATACAATAAGTTAATGAATTTTAAGCACTGCTGTTTAAAAGAAAGGATGATATTAGATGTTTGTAGATATCGTTAAAATTTATATCAAAGCCGGTAACGGTGGCAACGGTGCTGTTTCTTTTCACAGAGAAAAGTATGTCAACGCAGGAGGCCCTGATGGCGGCGATGGCGGTAAAGGTTCGGATATCGTATTCGTTGCCGACGACCACCTCTCCACCCTTATAGATTTTCGTTACAAGAAAAAATACATTGCTCCCAGCGGTGAAAACGGAAGAGCAGGCAGATGTACAGGTAAAAGTGCAGAGCCTACTATAATCCGTGTACCAAGAGGAACACTTATAAAAGACTCAAATACAGGCAGAATCTTAGCTGATATTTCAGATGACGAGCCTGTTGTAGTTGCAAAGGGCGGTAAAGGCGGCAAGGGCAATATGAACTTTGCCACAGCTACAAGACAAATCCCCCGATTTGCAAAGCCAGGCTATCCCGGTGAAGAATTTGATGTAACACTGGAACTAAAACTGCTTGCAGATGTGGGACTTGTGGGCTTCCCGAATGTTGGTAAATCCACATTCATAAGCGTAGTAAGTGCCGCAAAGCCTAAGATTGCAAACTACCACTTTACCACTATCACTCCCGTTTTAGGTGTGGTATCTGTTGGCGAAAAGTCCTTTGTAATGGCGGATATTCCCGGTCTTATTGAAGGAGCAAGCGAAGGTGTGGGACTTGGCCATTCCTTCTTACGCCACGTAGAAAGATGCCGTCTTATCGTTCATGTTGTGGATGTATCAGGCATTGAAGGAAGAGATCCTAAGGACGATTTTGAAAAGATAAACTACGAGCTTAAGAACTTCTCAGAAGAGATTGCCGAGCGTCCTCAGATAGTGGTTATGAATAAAACCGATTTAGCTACTGAAGAACAGATAGAAGATTTCAAAGCTTACATTGAAGAGCTTGGTCTTCCCTGCTTCTCCTGCAGTGCGGCTACTACAAAGGGTACAAATGAGGTAGTTGAATATATCGCAGGTGAGCTTGATAAATTGCCTCCTCCTATACGATTTGAGGCTCAGCCTCTTACAAGAGAAGAGCTTGATGAACAGGAGCTTCGCAAAAAGACCTTTACAATCACTAAGGAAGATGATATATTTATAGTAGACGCTCCCTTTATTGTTCCCATATTACAGATGGTTAATATGGAGGACTATGAAAGTCTTCAGTACTTCCAGAGAGTTCTGCGTTTCAGCGGAATTATCGACAAGTTAGAAGAAATGGGTGTTGAAGAAGACGATATAGTTTCTATCTATGACTTTGAATTCAGGTATGTAAGATGACGGATAACAAAAAACTTACAAAAGCACAGGCAAGAGCTCTCGGCGGTCTGACCCTCGCCTTTTTCGGCGACAGCGTATATGAAGTACTGGTAAGGGAAACAATCGTAAAGGGCGGTACGCTCCCTGTCAACGCTCTTCATAAAAAAGCAGTTGAAAAGGTCAATGCAGGCTTTCAGTCAAAGGCGTTTGATGTAATCGAGCCGATGCTTTCTGAAGAGGAGCTTGAAATTTTCAAGCGTGGCAGAAATGCTACGGGCAACAACGTCCCCCGCTCCAGTAATCCTAAGGATTACCGCAGAGCAACAGGCTTTGAAGCTTTATTCGGATATCTTTATCTTATCGGCGAAAATGACAGAATGAATGAGTTATTTGAAGCAGTAATGAATATTCCGCAGGAATAAAACAGCTACATAAATTAAAAGGAGCTTTTTTATGAAATTTAAAGTAATGCGGACTATAGCTGATTTTCTTATAATAATAGTTGCAGGTGTGATATTTGCCTGCGGACTTGAAAGCTTTGTATCACCGAATAACATTGCACCCGGCGGTGTTTCGGGTATTTCGGTTGCTTTATCCTATCTTACGGGACTGAACGAAGGTATTTTCTATTTATGCCTTAACATCCCCCTGCTGATTTTAGGATTTATATTCCTCGGAAAGAAGCTTATCGGTAAAACGCTGATATCCGTTGTTACTGTAACCTTAGCAGTTGACCTTATATTTGCAAATCTTCCCCACTATGAGGGCGACAGAATTCTTGCCGCAGTATTCGGCGGTCTGCTTATGGGTACAGGACTTGGACTTACCTATTCAAGAGAAGCTACCTCAGGCGGCTCGGATATAGTAAACAAGCTGATAAACAAGAAATTACAATCGGCAAGCCTTGGGGTGATAACCTTTATTACCGACTGCATTGTAATAGGCGCATCAATGCTTGTGTTCAGAGAAATTGAAGCAGGACTTTACGCCATCATTGCAATATTCATTTCGTCAAGAGTTATGGACGTTATTATTTATGGCGGTATGGAAGGAAAAATGCTGCTGGTATTCTCCGAAAAGCATGAGGAGATAGCAAAGAAATTCATTGAAAACGGCAGAGGTGTTACCTTTCTTGACGCTGAGGGCGGTTTCAGCGGTAAGGCTACAAAGGTTATATGCTGTGCAGTAAGAAAGAACGAATATGCAAAGTTCAGACGCTTTGTAAAGGAAATCGACAGCTCATCATTTATGATTATAGCAAGTGCCAAAGAGGTGCTTGGTAATGGATTTATAGATTTAAACAAGCAATAATTAAAAGGAGAAATAATCATGTCAGGACATTCAAAATGGAGTACCATTAAGAGAAAAAAGGGTGAAAAGGACGGTGCAAGAGCGAAGATATTCACAAAAATAAGCCGTGAAATCATCGTTGCTATAAAGGAAGGCGGCCCCGACCCCGACAATAACTCAAAGCTTTCAGCACTTATCCAGAAGGCAAAGTCAAACAACATCCCCAACGACAACATTGACAGACTTATCAAGAAGGCTGCAGGCGAAGGCGAAAAGAACGACTACGAAAACTGCGTATACGAAGGCTACGGCCCTAACGGTGTAGCAGTTATCGTTGACTGCCTCACAGATAACAGAAACAGAACCGCAGGCGAAATCCGTCACTACTTTGACAAGTTCGGTGGTAATATGGGTACAAGTGGTTGTGTATCCTTTATGTTCTCTCTTCAGGGCATTATCGTACTTGACAACGAGGACGGCAGCATTGACGAAGATAAGGCTATGGAGGATATCTTAGAAGCAGGCGGCGATGACTTCAGCTTTGAAGATGGCTGTGTAGAAATTACAACAGATCCCAAGGCAGTAGGAGATGTAGCAAAGGCTCTTACAGATATGGGCTACAAGGTAGTTTCTGCTGAAGCTGAACAGGTTCCTTCTACATATACTGTTCTTACAGATGAGGACCACATCAAGAAGATGGGACTTCTCCTTGATATGTTAGAGGATAACGACGACGTTCAGAACGTATGGCATAACTGGGAAGAAGCGTAACGCTTCAACCCGCTTTGGCTTTAATGCAATAGAAAAGATTAACGGCAGATGCGATTTGCATCTGCCGTACTTTTCGTTGCACAAAAATAACGCCATCTTCGGATTAGCCGAGGATGGCGTTTGTTATTTAAAATTATAAACCGTTATATCACTTGTAATTAAGCGGCATCCATTCCGCCCATACCGACTGCAAAAGAACCGATAAGAGCACCAATTAAATCAGGTGTTTCAAGAGATGAAAGCTTGTTCATAATATTTGTGATATTATTTGTAACATCTGTATTGAACTTTGTGTAGTTAGGATCTTCAGGATTTGTTGCGTCAGCCATAGTACCTGTGGGGGCTGCAACTTCAACATAGTCGATTGTTTTACCCTCGAAATCAATCTTCATCATTGATGCATCGCCGGAGATAAAGTCAACGCTTAATTTTCCTGACTCCTTGCTGTCCTCGATCGTTATTGCAATTTTTGAGAAAGAAGATTCTTCTGTAGCAACACCTGTAATGTTGACTGTACCGTTTACATATTCATTTATTGTAAGTGAGAAATCAGCATTCATAACTGCTTCATCACTTGCAACTAATGTAGCTGTACCATCGTACTTATCACCAGCTACTGTACCGTTAATTGTAAGCTTCACAGCATCTTCGCCTTCAGCACTCATAACGAACTCTGTAGCAAACTTAGAGCCGTCATTTGCTGTGATCAGTCTGATTTCTGCAGAATCAGCAATGTTGATAACTCTGCCTACGATGTCCTTACCCTTTGAGTAAACTGTCATTGTGAAAAGAACCTGCTTAGCTGATTCTTCGGGTATTTGCTTTGCAGCTTCTTCAACATACGCCTTTGCACTTGAAAAAGTAGCCTTATCAAGACCAAGACCGGTAAGAAGTTCCATAACATCTGCATCAGCTTCAACCTTGTTTAAGATAGCAAGAATAAAATTCATAGCATCCTTTGTTGTAAATGTGATTGTGTTGATATCGCAGTTCATAGAAACTTCGCCACACTGTAATGTGCCTGAAGATGTCTTTGTACAACCCTTAGCTGCTTCAAAATAAGCATCTACTAAAATGTTAAGAACCTTTTCAGCTGTCTTTTCGTCAATGCTGTTTAACATATCCTGATAGCCTGCAAGAGGATCTGTTGAGCCAAAGCTGCTGTCCATCATAGGTGCAAAAGCATCTAAGCTACCTGCACCTGACTGAAGATCGTTCATCATAGACTGTAATTCGTTATAGTCAAGCTTTATTATAACATCAGATAACTCAGGGAACTGAATATAAACTATCTGATTGTCTACCCAACCCTTTAAGCTTGCGATATCCTCATCACCTGCCGCATATACAAACTCTGTATAGCCTGTAAGTTTCTCTGCATCACTGTAGACCTTACCCTTAAGTACTGTGGGAGCAACTTCCATACCACCTGTCATAGAAGAACCCGGGGTCAGTGTAAACTTCATATCTGTGCCGATTTTTGTCTGTGTTGTGACTGTATCAAGCTGTTCTGTAAGAGCTGAGAAATAATTTCTTTCAAGCGATTCATAGCCTGAAGACTTATTCATAGTAAGAAGCAGGAATATACCGCCACCGATAAGAATAGCAACTGCTACGATAACAAGAACAATGATAAGTGTCTTGTTTGACTTTTTCTGTGCAGGTAATACTGCGAAGTCGCCTGCATCATATACATTCTGATTGTCAGGAGCGGTGAACCAGCCATTTGCTTCTGCGTGGGGCTGTACGGGCTGTTCAGGCTGAACAGGCTGTGCCGCCTGCTGAACATTTTCTACTGTCTCGTTAACCTGTTCGGAAGCAGTCTGTGACATTTCGTTGATTGCTTCCTGCCAGTTTGCGTTCTGGTTGTTATTTTCCATTTTGCATATTTCCTTTCGCATAAATTTAATACGGGAAATCCGTTCTTTAAAAGGGATTTTCAGTAAAATCCTCGTATTGTATTCTAACACATTATTAATAATGTTTCAATACGCTAAAGCGATTTTGTGCTATTTTTTATAAAAATTATATCAATTTATCACAAAACTCAATTCTGAAACAAGTTTTTTGTAATATATTACAAAAAAACAGACATTATTGTTGATAATCCGAAAAGGTTATAGTATAAT
>JAZSHW010000109.1:0-9294 GCA_045533495.1 Ruminiclostridium sp.
CCAATCTTATTGTGGGTGATTTATACGGGAAGCCTGCAATTGTATGTGATACCCATGTTATAAGGCTCAGCGGAAGACTCGGTCTTACAGATGGAACGAAGGATGCCGGGAGTGTAGAAAAACAGTTGTCGCTTATACTTCCAAAAGATGAGAGCCTTGGTTTTTGTCACAGACTTGTATGGCACGGCAGACTTGTATGTACAGCACGATCTCCGAAATGTGATGGTTGTGCTGTAAATCTGTATTGTAAACAATTCAGTAAGTAATGATTCAGGTGGTGAGCGGATGGTTGAAAGTAAAAAATATGTGATTGTGGTTATCTGCACAGCACTCGCATTATTTGTTATCTTTCTTTTCGCTACTCGTGCGATGGAAGAAAAAATCAAAGCGGATAATGCTATTCCGTATACCTCCGCACCGGCCACCGAAAATTTAGTTAAAGAGCCAGAAGCTCTTGAACTAAATTCTGTCACCTTTGAAGAATTAGCAAAGGTAGAAAATATAGGAAGAAAGCTTGCACGTAATATTATTGATTACAGAGAGAAAATAGGCGGATTTACGACTATAAGACAGCTTCTTGATGTTCCCGCAATAGATACGGACACGTATAATCTTATTAAGAACAAGCTTTATGTAGAAGGTGAAAGGACAAGGTTCGAAGAAGAGCAGGAAAGTAGTATAGCGTCTAAAGTCAATATAAACACGGCAACTGTAAAAGAACTTATGACTGTGCCGTCTATAACGGAATCGTTAGCACACAAAATTGTTGAACACAGAGAAAATAACGGTGATTTTGTATCTATCAACGAAATAAAAGACGTGAATGGAATAGGTGATGTAATTTTTGATGATATTTCAGCTTACATAACAGTTTAAGAAAACTATTGATTTTTTTTCGAAGATTTGGTATAATGTACTTTAACGCAGTTTAATAAAAACGGAGGTTACTATGGATTATAATATCAAAGATGTATCAGACAGACTGAAAGCAACAAGAGAATGTCTTGACATTACCGTAGAGCAGATGGCAGCAGATACAAGTGTATCTGTTGAAGAATATATTTCTTTGGAAAACGGAGAAAAGGATTTTTCTCTTTCTTTTCTTAACGAAGCGGCTGAGGCACTCGGAATTGAACTTATAGAGCTTCTTACAGGTGTCACCCCAAAGCTGAAGACTTATTCTGTCGTCCGCAAGGACAAAGGATTGCCAATTGAAAGAAGAAGAAGATTTGCATATCAGCATTTAGCATATCTTTTCAAGAATAAGCACATCGAACCGCTTCTTGTAACAGCTCCCTATGAAAAGGAAGAACAGGATAAGCCTATATATCTTTCTTCGCACGATGGACAGGAAATGGACTTTATCCTTTCAGGTTCTCTCAAGATTCAGATAGGTAAGCACATAGAGATACTTAATGAGGGTGATTGTATATATTACGATAGTAAGAATCCTCATGGAATGATTGCTACAAACGGTTCGGATTGTAAATTCTTGGCTATACTGATATAAATTAGACAGATAATATATTAGGAAGGACAAAGAATTAAGATGGAACAAGTAAAAAATTACTATAAAAAATTTGTTGAAGAGGGCTTTGACGAAAATGGGATACTGAATAAATTCAGTATCAATTGCCCTGATAATTTTAATTTTGGATATGATATTATTGATAAATACGGAGAGCTCGAGCCTGACAGAAGAGCACTTATACATGTAGATCTTCAGGAAAATGTACATAGATTTTCTTATGGTGAGCTTTCTAAACTTTCAAATCAGGCTGCTAACCTTTTCGCATCTTATGGAATAAAAAAGGGTGACAGCGTTATGCTGGTGCTTAAGAGAAACTATCAGTTCTGGATATCTATGATAGCACTTATAAAGCTTGGTGCTATAGGTATTCCTGCAACACACCTTCTTACAACTCACGATTTTACATATCGCTTTGAAAGAGCAGATGTAAAGGCGGTTATCTGTACGGGCGACCACATGGATATTGAGGGTTATGTAGAGGAAGCGGAAAAGGAAAATGGCATCACCTTGACAAAGTTCATTGCCAATGGACAAAAGGAAGGATGGATTTCCTTTGACGATGAAATAAAGAAGATGCCCGAAACTATGGAACGTGTACCCACCGATTCAAAGGATCTTATGCTTCTTTATTTTACATCCGGTACAACAGGATATCCTAAGATGGTAGTACATAACCACAGATATGCACTGGCTCATATTCAGACAGCTGCACATTGGCAGAATGTTGATCCTGACGGTATTCATCTTACTATTTCTGATACGGGTTGGGCTAAGGCTGCCTGGGGCAAGATGTATGGTCAGATGTCAATCGGTTCTTGCATCTTCGTTTATGATTTTGATAAATTTGTACCTCTCGATGTACTTAGAATAATTGAACAGTTTAAGGTTACTTCCTTCTGTGCACCTCCTACAATGTACAGATTTTTTATAAAGGAGGGTCTTGAAAACTTCGATCTTACACATCTTAAATATTCCTGCATAGCAGGTGAGGCGTTAAATCCTGAGGTGTATAACAAGTGGCTTCAGTATACAGGACTTAAGCTTATGGAGGCTTTTGGACAGACTGAATCTACTCCTATACTCGCTAACCTTAAAGGAATGGAACCAAAGCCAGGTTCTATGGGTAAGCCTTCTCCGTTATACAATGTAGATCTTGTTGACGATGAGGACAATTCTGTTCCTGTCGGTGAAGTCGGCGAAATTGTAATAAGAGCTGAAATAGGCAAGGACGGTCTTTTCCTTGGCTATTATAAGGACGAAGAGATTACAAGCGATGCATGGCATGATGGTGTATATCATACAGGCGACACTGCATGGAAAGATGAAGACGGCTACTACTGGTATGTTGGCAGAAATGACGATGTTATTAAAGCAAGTGGCTATCGTATAGGTCCGTTTGAAATTGAAAGTGTTCTTATTGCACATCCTTCTGTTTTAGAATGTGCCGTAACAGGAGCACCACATCCCGTAAGAGGTCAGGTTGTAAAGGCGACAATCGTGCTTGCAAAGGGCTATACAGCCTCTGAAGAACTTAAAAAAGAACTTCAGGAATATGTAAAGAAAAATACAGCTCCCTATAAGTATCCCAGAATCGTAGAATTTGTTGATGAACTCCCTAAAACAGTTAGTGGTAAAATCATGCGTGGTAAGATTCGTAAACAGGATAACAATCAATAAGATTAACGACTTATGCCACAGATTTTCTGTGGCATTTTGTCATTCAAGGAGGATAATATGAGGTATTATATTTATTTACTTCAGATTTTCGGCGGCGGCAATCCGAAGATTCATGAAATCATAAGAGCTTATGGTTCAGCAAAGGCTGTTTATGAAAGGGTAAGCGCGGGTGATATGACGCTTATTCCGTCAAACAGAGTCATAAACGCTAAAAGAGCAAGTCTTGAAACTTCAGATCGCATCATAGCTTTTTGTAAAAACAACAAGATTTCTATTATCACCATTGATGATAAGGCTTATCCTGTAAGACTTAAAAATATTTATAATCCTCCTACGGTTCTTTTTGTAGAAGGCGATCTGTCCTGTCTTGATAAAAGTTTCTCACTATCGGTTGTCGGTCCAAGAAGACCTGACACTTATGGGATTCGTCTTGCTGTTAATATATGCAGTGGACTTGCAGGATGTAAAACTGTTCTCGTAAGCGGTTTTGCAAACGGGATTGACAGCATAGCTCACGGTGAATGCATAAAGAGAAATCTGCCTACAGTTGCCGTGTTAGCTTGTGGTCATACGATAGAATATCCTGCTCACAGCTTTGGAATGAGAGCTCAGATTAAAAAAGTCGGCGGTGCGGTTATCTCCGAGCTTTTGCCTGATACGGGATGCTGTGGAGGTTACTTCAAATTCAGAAACAGAATCATATCAGGGCTTACTTACGGTACGGTCATTGTTGGTGGTTATAACGGAAGTGGTACTATACATACTGCTAATAGAGCGTTTGAACAGGACAGAGATTTGTTTTTGACATTGCCTCCCGATACTCTTGATGAAAAATACACGAAGATAGTGGAATTTTTACGTGATGGAGCAAATCCTGTTTATGATTTCTATGATGTTATAAATGAATACTATGAAACCTATAAAGATTTGCTTGATGATACTCATCTTGATAAAAACAGACTTTCTTCTTTTTCTGTTATATCTGCTGTAAGGGAAGATGAGGCTTATGATATTATTGATGAATCCCTTGGGAATGACGGGTTTTATGACTCAACAGAAGAAACGCCATCCACAGAGAAGGATGTAATTAAAGAAATAGTTGATAAGAATACTATAATTCCTGAAGAGAAAATCAGAGAAATACCTTCCGAAAAAGAAATAAAGCTGGATAAATCAGAAGATGACGAGAAACCACGTCACAGAAGAGAAAAGAAGGTTGTTCCTCCTGAAAAGCGTTTTATCTATAAAGCAAGAGGTGAGGAAACACCTAAGCTTGACTATCATGACGGCACTCCTCAGCGTTATTTGAAGAAAAAGAATAAAACTTCAAAGACTGCTAATGAAAAGAAAAAGGAGACTGCCGGTGCAATTCCTGCAATCTCCGATATAGATACAAGTGAAATGACTGAGCTTACAATCAATGTTCTGTCAGTTATTAAAAAAGAAGAGTCGGTAACGATTGACCGCCTTATGACGGTTCTTGATGAGGATTTTGGTGCACTCAGCGAAAGTCTTGCAGACCTTGAGATAAATGGTACAATCAAATGCTGTCCCGGTGGAGTCTATATTATTCCTTAAGTATTCTCAGCGAATTAAGAATGGCAAGTATAGACACGCCGACATCTGCAAATACTGCAATCCACATATTTGCAAAACCAAGAACACTTAAAATCTGAATAATTACCTTGATGGATATTGCAATGATAATGTTCTGAAGGATTGTTCTGCGTGTTTTGCGACTTATGTTGTATGCGGTTTCGAACTGTGCAAGATCATCTTTCATAAGTACAACGTCAGCGGTTTCGATTGCAACGTCTGTTCCGTTTCTGCCCATTGCAATTCCTATGTCAGCAGATGCAAGTACAGGTGCATCGTTTATACCATCACCGATGAAAATTATTTTTTCATCCTTTTTCAAAAGAGATTTTTTGTCTGTAAGGATACGACTTTTATCTTCAGGTAAAAGACTGTGATGATATTCTGTGATGCCGGTAAGCTCAGCCGTATGTTTTGCTGATGCTTCATTATCACCTGTAAGCATAACAGTTTGTATATCTTTGCTATTAAGAAATTCAATAGCCTTTGCCGATGTTTCTTTTGGAATGTCGGCAATTTCTATATATCCTAAGTAATTACCGTTTTCTGCGATATGGAGGGAAGTACCCCTTGATTTTTCGGTAGCAATTCCATTTTCTTTTAAAAACTTTTCGTTACCGCAAAGATATTCTTTGCCGTTTATAACAGCTTTGATACCTTTACCGGCAATCTCTGTGTGGCTTTCTATTGTTTCAATCCGTATTTCTCCTGAGTATCTTTTCTTTACAGATAATGCTATCGGGTGTGTTGAATTGTATTCGCAGTAAGCAGCATAATAAAGAAGTTCTTCTTCAGAAATACCTTTTGGTTTGATAGATGAAATTTCAAACTCGCCGTTAGTTATTGTACCTGTTTTATCAAGTACGACCATTTTTGCTTTTGAGATAGCCTCAAGATAATTGCTGCCTTTAATAAGAATACCCTCGGAGGAAGCTTTTCCTATACCGGCAAAATATCCCATAGGTACGGAAATTACAAGTGCACAAGGGCAAGAAACTACAAGGAATATAAGTCCTCTCTGTATCCATGGCGAAAAGTCCATTCCTGTGAATAACGGAGGAACAACGGAAATAAGTAATGCTAACAGAATGACGACGGGGGTATAATATTTAGCAAAAACAGATATGAAATTTTCTGTTTTAGTTTTCTTTTCCGTTGCTTCTTCTACAAGTTTGAGCATTTTATAAACGGTGCTATCAGTAAAGACAGAAGTTGTTCTTATTGTTACAACACCGGTAAGATTTATACCGCCTGCTTTTACTTCATCGTTTTCTGATATGTCAACAGCGATGCTTTCTCCTGTAATTGCAGAATTGTTTATCTGAGTAACACCGCTTATAACTATTCCGTCAAGAGGTATCTTTTCGCCAACCTTTACTCTTATTTCAGATCCTGCGGGTACATCATAGGGAGAAACAGTCTTATATTCTCCATCAATCAGCATATCTGCCGTTTCGGGCTTAGTACCAATTAACGATGCGATGTCTCTTCTTGATTTACCTAATGCAATACTCTGGAAAAGCTCGCCTACGGAATAAAAAAGCATAACTGCAATAGCTTCGTGTAACTCCCCTATAGCTATTGCACCAACACTTGCAATAAACATCAGAGTGTTTTCGTTAAACAGATTTTTAGATATAAATGCTTTGATAGTGGCAATAATTACAGGTGTGGCTACAGAGATATAAGAAATCCCGTAAAGAATAACGGTGATCACATTTGCTAAATCGGTTTGTTCGGTAGTGATATCTGATATAAGTCCGATTATGAAGAAAAAAGCAGAGATGATGATTTTTACAAGTTGTGGTTTTAAGCTGTTTTTTTCGGTTTTCTTATCTTCATCTGATAATTCAACTATTACCTCGGGTTCATAGTGAGCAACTATTTTTCTGACTTTGTCCTGAATGACGTCGATATCTTCTGAATTTGTTGTAACAGTCAGTTTCTGAGCAACAAAATTAAGTGTGGCTTTCTTTGTGAAATCACAGTCTTTAACGGCATTTTCGATTTTTGCAGCACAATTTGCACAGTCCAACCCTTTAAGATAGAATGTTATATCCATAATAACCTCCGTATAAAACAAATGTTTGAGCAATTGTTCAAATGTAATTGTAAAAATTTAAGCATATCTTTCGATAGCTTAAATTTGATTATTCCATAATATGATCAAGAGCATTATTGAATACTGTATTGACATGTTCGTCACTAAGCGAATAAAAAACGATTTTTCCGTTTTTTTCGCTTTTTACAAGTTCTGCTTGTTTGAGAATTCTTAGCTGGTGTGATATTGCCGAAACTGTCATACCAAGCAGGGAAGCGAGATCGCATACGCACATACGGGATTTGGACAGGGAATATAGTATTTTTATTCTTGTTTCATCACTTATAGCCTTGAAAAACATCGAAAGCTTTTCGAACTGCTTATCTTCCAGCATTTTTTCTTTTACAGCGTTTACAGTCTCGTCGTGAATAACGTTTACTTTACATATTTCTGTTTTGTTGTTCATAGCGTTTGAATAACCTCACAACATTTGAATGATTGTTCAATTGTTTGTATTATAACATGATAAAAGCTTGTTGTCAATAGGTGCATCAGAATTTTTTGCTTTTTCTGCAAAATACTTTTCGGCAATACAATTGAAAAAGGCTGTTTTATCTTCATTTGTGAAATTTTTTTCTGACAGCAGTTTTTCAACTGAAAGAAGTACCTCGTCCGCATTGTCAAGTATTTCTCTATCTGAAGTGCCGTTAAAATAAAGCTTTTCTTCGGGGGACAGGGAAAGGGATATGTTGTTGTCGATTAGTACTGTTTCGTCTACGTCAAGAAGGATCGCCATATCACTGAGTATTTTCTGTCGTGGAAAACGACTTCCGTTTATGTAGTTTGCGAGTGCACGATATGTAATGCCGATTGCTGAGGCGAAATCTGATTTTTTGTAGTTGTTTCTTTTAATCAGAATTTCCAGTTTTTCCTGAATTTCCATAATTCCTCCGATAATTATTTTTTCAATTACTATAATTATATATCCGCTTTTTAACTTTGTCAATTAAAAAAATTCGTGAAAATTCGATTAATTCATATAATATGCAGATTATACTGTATATTATACGGAAAATTGTATAAAATTCCTTGACAAAACAGTAAAATGGTGTATAATATACAGTGTTGATAAATTCACATTAACGACAGCATAGTCTGTCCTGAATAGAAAGGAACGGTAAAGAAAATGGCAAAAGAAATTAAAAAAATCATTCTTGCGTACTCAGGCGGTCTTGATACATCAATAATCATCCCCTGGTTACACGAAAACTATCCCGGATGCGAGGTTATCTGTGTAGCAGGTAATGTAGGTCAGGATGCTGAAATCGAGGGTCTTGAGGAAAGAGCTAAGAAGACAGGTGCTACAAAGCTTTATATTGAAGATATTCAGGATGAATTCGTAAACGACTTCATTTTCCCCACATTAAAGGCTGGTGCAAAGTATGAAGGATACCTCCTTGGTACATCTTTCGCACGTCCTCCTATTGCAAAGAGACTTGTAGAAATTGCAAAGGCTGAAGGTGCCGACGCTATCTGCCATGGTTGTACAGGTAAGGGTAACGACCAGGTTCGTTTTGAACTTACAATCAAGGCATTAGCTCCTAATCTTGAAATCATTGCTCCTTGGAGAATATGGGATATCAAGTCAAGAGAGCAGGAAATCGAATATGCGGAAGCTCATAATGTTCCTATCAAGATTACACGTGAGACAAACTATTCAAAGGATATGAACCTCTGGCACTTATCACATGAAGGTCTTGATCTTGAAGATCCTGCAAACGAGCCCTTATACAATAAGGAAGGCTTCCTTGAACTCGGTGTTTCTCCTGAAATGGCACCCGATAAGGCTACATATATCACTCTTCACTTTGAAAAGGGTATCCCCACCGCTTTAAATGGTGAAGAAATGGACGGCGTTAAGCTCATCAAGACACTTAACAAGATTGGCGGCGAAAACGGTATCGGCCTTTTTGATGTAGTGGAAAACAGACTTGTAGGTATGAAATCCCGTGGCGTTTATGAAACTCCCGGTGGTACAATCCTTTACCACGCTCACGAAGTTTTAGAAACAATCTGTCTTGATAAGGAAACACAGCATTACAAGTACGGTCTTGCGTTAAAGTATGCTGATCTTGTATATAACGGACAGTGGTATACACCATTAAGAGAAGCTATGGATGCTTTCGTTGACAAGACACAGGAAACTGTAACAGGTGATGTTAAGTTAAAGCTTTACAAGGGTAATATCATCAACGCAGGTGTTACATCTCCCTATACTCTTTATAGCGAGGATTTCGCTTCCTTCGGCGAAGATGATGTTTATGACCAGACAGATTCCAAGGGCTTTATCAACCTCTTCGGTCTGCCTATCAAGGTTAAGGCTCTTCTTGACGAAGAAAGAAACAACAAGTAATTTTAAATTTTTCAGATACAAAGGGGAAGCTTTTCG
>JAZSHW010000008.1:0-31439 GCA_045533495.1 Ruminiclostridium sp.
GTATCTGTATCAGAATCTGTATCAGTATCTAAGTCAGTATCAGTATCTGTGTCTGTGTCAGAGTCAGAATCTGTGTCTGTATCAGAGTCAGTGTCAGTGTCTGTATCAGTATCAGTATCTGTATCTGTGTCAGAGTCTGTATCTGTATCTGTGTCAGTGTCTGTGTCTGTGTCAGAATCTGTATCTGTATCTGTATCAGTGTCTGTGTCAGAATCAGTGTCTGTGTCAGAGTCAGTATCTGTATCTGTATCAGTATCTGTATCAGAGTCTGTATCTGTATCAGAGTCTGTATCTGTATCAGAGTCAGTGTCTGTATCTGTGTCAGTGTCTGTATCAGAATCAGTGTCTGTGTCAGTGTCAGAGTCAGTGTCTGTATCTGTATCTGTATCTGTATCTGTATCTGTGTCTGTATCTGTATCTGTATCTGTGTCTGTATCTGTATCTGTGTCAGTATCAGTGTCTGTATCTGTATCAGTGTCTGTATCTGTGTCTGTATCAGTGTCGCCGAAGTCGAAATCATCGTCAGCTTCTGGCTCGTCAAAAAGGCCACTACCAAATTCGGTGTTACCATAATAAGACTTACATATTAACTGACCTTCCTGATGCCAACCAGTACCTTCTACATGTGAGTTGGGTGCAAGGATTGTTGCGTTATGACCGTTCAGTGTTACATTACCCGCATCTGTAATATTGATAAGCATCTTACCGAATGCGGTGTTAGTATCCAACTGTTTGCCATTATAAATAATACCATTAAAGCTGACGTCAAGTCTTGTATTAACATCGCCACCTACTATATTAATAAGAATGGTAGATGATTCTGGTACATTTATTGAAAGCGCTCCTGCTTTTCCACCTTTGAGTTCTGCCCATTGCTCAGTTGTAAAGGTGAATACATTAAGCTTCTCATCATATCCTGTAAGAAGAACACCGTCACTACATGTGCCATATACGCCATTAGACTCCAAAGCTGCAAGATGATCAGAAGATGCTCTGAGCAGTTCAAAAGTATCGGCAAAGCTAAGCTTTGAATATTCGCTGTTTACTCCGCCTTCTACATGACGCTTGTTCTTATACTCTCCCCACTTAGGATCAGCAAACTTGTTTGCCCAAATATAACCGTCATTGGTATATACGGAAGCTGTGCCTCCTACAATAATAGATGCTGCTGCATCTGAATTATTTCTGTTAGGATTATCCTTGTTAACATCATACCAGCATGTTACATTGAAATCTCCACCGACAGCAATTCTACCACCACAGTCAGCACCTGTTATAGTAGCATTACCCTCTGTGAACAGTGAGAAGCCTGCTGCATATCCAAATACATCGTTGTATACATTACCAATAAGCTGGTCGTAATACTCCTCTAAGCTTTCTTGCTCAGTAGTCTCAAATTCAGACTCTGACAATACTGCAGGTAAATCTGTCTGATAGACATCCTGAGTAACATAGGTTTGCGATGCGGTGTGGTTATCAGCATAATCATATGTATAGTTCTGCTGAAGTGTACCAACCCCGCCAAAAAGACGAGCAAACAACATGTTGAGAGCGAAGACGAAAGCTACGATTTTTCTGAGAACTTTAAGCTTTGCCGTAAGCTGTGACTTTTCGGTGTAATTAGAAACGTTATTTTCTAACATCGTTTTACCTCCTGATCTTAATGTTAAATATGGATTCCTCTTCCATATAAATGTTCAATTTACAAAAGTTGGAAATCACCGTCTATTCCTTATGCAGACAGTATTTCAAGGTAATTTTATTATACTACAAATAGAAAAAGTTGTCAATGTGTTTTTAGCATAAAAACGATAAATTTTAGCATAAAATAGCTACATTCGTAAAATTTTAGCAAAAAAATTTTGATTTATAGATTGAAATATAAGAAAATAAGTGTTATAATTATACTGAAAAATAATATCCCCGATTTGATTTTCATTTTTATATTACAGTTTAAAACAAAAGAAAGGGTGGAAAATATGTCCGAAGTAAACGCCGTACAAAAGACCGATATGCCGGAAATCAATGCCCAGGCAGCAATTGTTGTTACACAGCACGAAGGCAAAATACTTCTTGAAAAAAATGCAAAGCTCAAAATGTATCCTGCTTTTGCTACTAAAATCCTTGCAACTATTATTGCCTTAGAAAAGTGCAATCCTTCCGACGTCGTTACCATTTCTCAGAACACAATTAACGAAATTGCAAAATGGAAAGGTTCGGCTTCAATCAATCTGCAGGCAGGAGAAAACATTTCCGTTCTTGATTTAATATATTCTATGATGCTTGTATCCGCTAACGATTCTATGTTCGCTCTTGCAGAATTCATAAGCGGTGACAAAGATAAGTTCTCTCGTCTGATGCAGGAAAAAGCAATTTCTATCGGTGCAGTTGATACAAAGCTCACTGATGATAACGGTTGCTTTACCACTGAACAGATTTCCAGTGCATACGATATGGCTATAGTATGTCGTTACTGTATGACAAATCGTATATTCAGAAAAATTTCTGCTACAGATAAATACACTATTCCCCCTACTAATAAAAGTCCTGAAAGACTGTTGCAGAGTACAAACCTTCTCATAAACAGTCAGAACAGAAGATACAGATATGAAACTGCAATCGGTATCAAAAGCGGATATACTGTAAGATCAAAGGCTTGCCTCGCCTGCTCTGCTCTGCCCCCTAAAGGAAAATACGGCGAAGAAGTACTTGCAATCATCCTTGGTGCAGAAAACACAAAGCAGATGAAATATGTGTTCCACGACGCTGTAACGCTTTTCGATTTTACATACGACAACTTCGAATCTCTCAGCGGAAAGAAGCAGGAACAGCAGGAAGAAATCGACAAGGACTCCATATTCTCAATAACAGAAATCTGCGATGCAGTCAATACATTACAGAGAAATGTAGGAGAAGTACCGGTAACAACTTTTGCATTCGGAAAGCAAAAGATTACCCCAGGTTGTGCGTATTTTGCTGAAAATGCAGACAGTGCAAAAAAAGCCATAGCGTCAGGTGCAAACGTAATTATCAGCGAGCAAACTTTACCGAATATTCCTTGCATAGTTGTATCAAATCTTCAGTCAGCGAAAGAAAGAGTCGCATCTCTTATCAAGGCTAAGCTTGGCTCCTGGAGTATCGGTATCCTCGACTGTCCCGACAAGATAAACCCTATGGGTATGATATGCCAGCTTATAGGCGAAAGAATGAAGCTGACAAAATCAGTAGCAGTTGACAACAATTACGACTCTATACTCAAGGCTATCCTTTCATCCACAAAGAAGACCGACGCCACAGTTCTTGGCGTGTCCTGTATGGTTGAAGGAAATGTAGAAAAAGCGGCAAGAACAGCAAACTTTGACGTAGCGATCTTACCAAGTGCTATCGTTTCAAAGAATCCAAGAGATCTTACAAAGGCTGAACTTACTGAAGAAAAGCTTAAGGTTTGCGAAGGAATGAGCGAAGCTGGTGCTATCATCATGAATATAGATGACAAGAACCTCGCAAGCGTGTTCACCATTCCTCAGGATATAATAACTATTGGTGTCGACAATCGACTTGCAGACTACTTTGCAGACGAAATCAACATTACAGAAAACAAGATAACATTTGACATAGTAAACGGAAGAGAAAGATATCCCATTGAGCTTTACTCCGATGACAAGCACAGCGTTTATCAGGCTCTTGCAACCTTTGCGTTGGGAGAAATTATGGGTATCCCCGCAAAGCAGATAATTACATCCATCGAAAAATACCGTAAGACAGACGGTCTTAACAAGGTAAGAAACGAAAGAGGCATATATGTCATTTCCGATTTCGAAAGTGACGCCAGCGAAAGTGTTGGTGCAGCACTTAAGGAACTTTGCTCTGCTTTTATTCCTGAAACCGCAAGAAGAATAGCGGTATTCTCCGATATTGGTGCAGGCGAAGAATTTGAAACAAATATGTTCAAAAAGGTCGGTGCTCTTATCAACAAATGTTCTGTTGATATTGCGGTATGTTTAGGCAAGACCGCCGCACATATTGCCGATACTGCTGACCTTAAGAAAAAGAGTGTTATCATCTTCGAGACCAAGGAAGCACTTACAGAATACTTAAAGCTCAATTTAAGAGAAAATGACGCTATACTGTTCAAAGCATCATCTGATACAGGTCTTGATGATGTTATGACTCAGGTAACGTAATAACCCTGATTACAAACATAGCCCTGCTGATATTCAGCAGGGCTTTATTTCATGATAATTTAAGTCTGTTTTTAAAATATGCAAAACTGTCAAGATATTCTTCGTCGGTGTTAAGATGCTCTATTATCATCGGCATATCAGGGCTTTCGTCGTCCGCAAGCTTTGCAAAAAGCTCAAGATCAAGCATTCCTTCTCCTACCGCACATTCTTTCAACTGGAAAGTAAAGTCATCAAGCAACTTTATATCCTTGACGTGACAGCTGCATATTCTTCCTTTTAAAAGTGAAAAGCATTTTTTCAGAAATTCATCGTTGAAAAAATATTTTTTCGGTGAAGTTATCATATTGACAATGTCAAGATGCGCTACAAAATTCGGATGATCAACTCTTTCTATAAGTTCGAGATATTCCTCAGGTGATGAT
This sequence comes from Ruminiclostridium sp., assembly GCA_045533495.1. Classification (GTDB taxonomy): domain Bacteria; phylum Bacillota; class Clostridia; order Oscillospirales; family Ruminococcaceae; genus Ruminiclostridium_E. The sequence continues at coordinate 4,607 of JAZSHW010000008.1, forward strand.
GGAATCATCCAGGGCATAGATTCAATACTAAAAAAAGTGTTTTTCGGATTTGCCTGCTTTAAAATGTATTTTATGGTTTCAACTGTCATATCAAAGGTTTCAGGAGAAAAATTTTCTCTGTAGCCACCGTCCCATCTCGGTCCGTGAGGTGTTCCTGCGATGTTTACCGCACACACAGCTCCGATCTCATCCGCAAATATGAGCTGTCTTATGTTATAATCTATCGCCTCTTTGCGTTTATCAGCATCCGAATCAAGCATATTATTCCAGATACCGACTTCTGCTATCACAAGATCATTTTCTCTTGCTGCGTCTACATATTCTTTTACAAGTCCTTTATCACTGTTGCAGTTAAGCGGGAAAACCACCGAACCACAACCAAGCTCTCTGAACTGCTTTGCCCAGTGCTGAGGATTATCGTGTTTTAAAGGGGATGCTAAACCTATTCTCATACTATACTCCTTTTATCACATCGTTCTGTGCCATATTACAGACGGATCCATTTCCGAAAGCTTTTTCACTCCTGTTCTTGCCATAACAGTTGCAAGCTCTGTCGTCATTTCACAAAGCTTTTTTCTTACGCCCTCAGAACCTTCTTCGAGGGGTTTCATTACAGCTCTGCCAACACATACCGCATCAGCTCCAAGTGCTAAAGCTTTATATGTATCCATCCCGCTTTCTACTCCACAATCAACGAATATTTTCATTCTACCGTCAACCGCTTTTACAATATCAGGAAGTATCTGCAGTGGCGGTACAGCGTAATTCATTATGCCGTGATGATGTGAAACAACGATACCGCTGACCCCTGCTTCAATACACTTAAGTGCATCGCTTACACTAAGAACGCCCTTTATGACAAACGGAACGCCCGCTTTTTTTACAAACATCTTTATTTCTTCAAAACTTTTCGGACGCATCGGAAGACCAAGCACGTTATCGTAGCCTCCGTTCCAGGCATAAGCATGGTCTATATCTACACCTACCGCCAACGCACCAAGAGAAACGGCTTGTTCTATTCTCCATAACACATCCTTATTATCCGCGTGGGGTTTTATTATTCTGATAGTCTTTGCACCTGCACCGAATATTTCAGGGAATTCTTCTTTTTCACCCATACCTACCCAATGAACAGCATTTGCATCCCTTGCTCCCTTAGCAATTTCAACCATTGCATTATCACAGATATTATGAAGATGTGACAATGCCGCCGTCATTATAGGTGTATCAAACTTTTCTCCGAAAAGCTCAAATGTTGTATCAGGCAAATCAGAATCTATATACCTGCTTTCGAGTAACAAGCTATCAAAGTAATCTCTTGTTATTGCATTTGAATCTCCGTTCATACAAACCACCTCCGTTTTTTATAACTAAAGTATAGCATATAAAGCAACTTGTTTCAATGTACTTTCAGGACAAATTTTTTCTTACTTAAAATGGCAGTTTTAAGCTGGACAGTATTATATTTTTATGTTAGAATAGAATAAAAATCAAGCAATCATACGGAGCAAGTTATGTTTAAAGGGAAAATTGCCGTAATAACCGGCGGTGCAAATGGTATAGGAAAATGCATAGCAGAAAGCTTTAAAGAAAACGGAGCCGAAGTATGCATTATAGATAAGGCAGAAGGCAAGCATTATGTCGGCGACATTGCCGATAAGACAACACTTGAGCTTTTCGCAGATGAAGTAATAAAGAAATACGGAAAAATAGATTTTCTTATTAACAACGCTTTACCGATAATGAAAGGCATAGATGAATGTAGTTACGAGGATTTCGAATACGCTATAAGAGTTGGAGTTACTGCCCCGTTTTATCTTTCAAAACTTTTCGCTCCTTATTTCACTAAGGATGCTTGTATTATAAATATATCTTCATCTCGGGACAGAATGAGTCAGCCTCAGACTGAAAGCTATACAGCGGCAAAAGGCGGTATCTCGGCACTCACCCACTCTCTTGCCGTAAGCTTTTCGGGAAAAGTAAGAGTAAATTCCATTTCGCCGGGATGGATAGACACAAGCTATAAAAAATACGAAGGTGCTGACGCTTATCAACAGCCTGTCGGAAGAGTCGGCAACCCCTCAGACATCGCTAATGCAGTTATGTTTTTATGTTCTGATAAGGCCGGATTTATCACAGGCGAAAACCTCTGTATAGACGGTGGTATGACAAAGCTTATGATATACCACGGCGATAACGGTTGGAATTTAAATGGATAAAACACATAAAACAAGGAGGAATTAAAATGAGTATTGATGTAACAAAAATGCCGAAGTTAGGCTTCGGTCTTATGCGACTGCCTGAAAAGGACGGAGAAATCGACATCCCTCGTGTGTCAGATATGATAGACAGGTATATGAAAGCCGGTTTCAATTATTTTGATACCGCTTATGTGTATCATGGCGGTAACTCGGAAAAAGCAGTAAAAGAGGCACTTGTAAAACGCTATCCAAGAGAAGCATTTACCGTTGCCACAAAACTTCCTGCGTGGGCCGTAAAAAACCTCGATGACTGTGAAAGAGTATTCAACGAACAGCTCGAAAGAACAGGTCTTTCATATATAGATTATTATCTTTTGCACAGTCTTGAAGATGGAAATAACTATGATGTTTATAAAAACCTCGATTGCTTCTCCTGGTGTATGAAGAAAAAGGAAGAAGGTAAAATCCGTCATTTCGGCTTCTCTTTCCACGGTACACCTGAGCTTTTAGAAAAGGTACTTAACGAACACCCCGAAGTAGAATTTGTACAGATACAGCTGAATTACGCTGACTGGGATAATCAGGTGGTACAGTCAGGCAGACTTTACGAAATACTGAGCGAGAGAAAAATTCCGATGATAATTATGGAGCCTGTAAAGGGTGGTACTCTTGCAAATCTGTCACCTGACCTTGAAAGCATATTCAAGGAAATCCATCCCGATAAATCCTCCGCATCCTGGGCTATGCGTTTTTGCGGAAGCCTTGATGGTGTAGGCACAATTTTAAGCGGTATGTCAAACGAAGAACAGGTTGAGGATAATCTTAAAACCTTCACAAGCTTTGAGCCTTTAAACGACACCGAAAAAGAAGCTATTGATAAGGTTCTCGAAAAAATGCTTGCTACTCCTCTTATCGGCTGCACCTCCTGCAGATATTGCACAGACGGTTGTCCACAGAATATCAGAATCCCCGACATTTTCGGAGCTGTAAACACAAAGAGAAAATTCCCCAGTGATAACAGACCGAATTTCTTCTACGGAAGTCTTACAGGATATTCAGGAAAGGCCTCAGAGTGTATAGAATGCGGTCAGTGTGAGGCAGTATGTCCTCAGCATCTGCCAATAATCGAGCTTTTAAAGGAAGCTGTAGAAAAACTGGAAAACTGACAGAGGTAAACGATGCATAAAAATAAAACAGAGCTTGTAAAAAAAGCAATGCTCGCTGTTCAGCGCTATCCGTGGGAACAAGGGGTATGTGCTCAGGCATGTCTTGAATCAGGCGATATAAGTACTGCTATAGCTATGGCTCACGATGCTGTTTTAAGACAGACAGAAGACGGCAGACTTGCAGTCATAACTAATAACATCGCAGTTACCGACCCTGCATCAAACGGCGAGGTTGTATTACAGGCATATCTTGTCACCAAAGAACAGAAATATAAGGACGCTGCCGACAAACAGCTAAAATACCTTATGGAAAAAGCACCGAGAACAGATAAAAACATTATTTGCCATAATGAAGTCAGTTTTCACGAGGGTTTTTCCCCTTATCAGATATGGGTTGACGCAGTGTATATGGCCCCTCCCTTTTTAGCTGTAATGAATAAATCCGACGAAGCACTTGTTCAGATAAAGGGATATATAAATTATCTCAAAGACGATAAAACAAACCTACTTTTCCACATTTATGACGCCGGCACAAATAAATTCGTTCGTAAAAAACTGTGGGCAACAGGAAACGGATGGGCTCTTATGGGAATAGCAAGAGTTATTGATCACGCACTGGCACAGAACAGAACGGATATCGTTACGCATCTTCACAAAGAGTTTATCTCAATACTTGACGGTATGTTGAAATTTCAGCTTCAGGATGGCAGATTTCACGACATTGTAGATGACAAGTCAAGCTTTGTTGACGGCACAGGTGCAATGATGGTCGCAAGTGCAATTTTCAGAGGAATAGCAGAAGGCTGGCTTGACGAAAACTACGCTCCCTTTGCACAGAGAGTTATAGACACAATGGACGATTTTATCGATGAATACGGAATTATCCACGAGGTCTGCGGATGCCCGCATTTTCTTAGTTGTGGTACTTCTGCAGAGTCGATGGCAAGCTATCTGATGATGCACGCACAATACAACAGATATAAAAAAGCATAAAAGCAAGCCCAGTTTGTCGTGCAGACAAGCTGGGCAATTTTATCAGACGGAATTTGTGTGCTTTAGCAAAGCAATAACCGCTCGTATCTTTTTACCTACGCCTTTTTAAATATAACGTCAACTTTGAAAAGATCGCCGTCTATTGTTATCTCTGTTTTGCCGCCTTGTATTTCTGTAAAGGACGAAACAATCGAAAGTCCGAGACCGCTTCCCTCTGTAGTTCGAGAATCGTCACCCCTGACAAAGCGTTCCATAAGCTCTGCAGAGTCTATATTCAGCTGTAATGCGGATGTGTTTTTAAAGGAAAATATAACGTCATCGTCCTTTTCGCAGAGATTGACATATACTCTTGAACCTTTAAGAGAGTATTTGCAGGCGTTGTTCATAAGATTTTCAAAAACACGCCAAATTCTTCGTTCATCAGCCATAATATACACAGTCTGCTCAGGTTCTGCAGTTACAAGCTTAAGTTCATTCTGACTGAGTTTTTCCTCATACTCTCCCGATAGCTGATTTAACAGTATGCCCGCATCAAGCCTTGAGAGATTTACTTCCATATTGCCGCTTGTTGCTTTTGAAACCTCTAAAAGGTCATCAAGGAGCCGTTTGAGGTGCTTTGATTTTCTTAAAAGCACATCAGAATATTCCTTATGTTGCTCACTATCACATTCTTCATTTGCAATAAGCTCTGAGTAATTTATAATGGATGTAAGAGGAGTTTTTAAATCGTGAGAAACATTTGTGATAAGATCAGTTTTAAGTCTTTCACTACGAATACGGTTTTCTACCGCCTCTGATAATCCGTTTGACAGGCTGTTGAGATTTTCACCGTGTTTTTTAAAATCGAAAACAAGAAGGGTCGTATCGGTTTTATGCTGAAGGTCACCGTTTGCTAAAGCTTCTCCTGCTTTTTTCAGTTTGTAGAGCATTATAGAAATATATACCGCTCCCAGCACATAAATTATTGTTCTGATAGACCATAAAGAAACTGAAAAAGCGGAATCGTTATGAGAGGGTGATGTAGCAAGAACCAGAATAAACAGATCAACAGCAATCATCGCTGCTACAACAAACAATGACCGAAGTATAAACGGAGTACAAAGTGCAAGCTTAAACACTTTTTTTATTAATTTTATTATAAAATTAATTGCAAAGCAGGTGATGTTATTCTTTAAAAAAGTGCCTGTTTTAAGTCTTGCAGACAATATCATACAGCATCCGATAAATAAAGAACATCCTGTGATCATAGTCAACGCTTTCAAAACAAGCCTAAGAAAATCATCTCCTGTTCCATCTACAAGAAAAGCAACCATTAATACAACTAAAGCAACGGATAACGCTATTATCAGATCAAAGGGAAGTTTTCGTGTTATTCCCTGCGCTATTTCTGTACTGTTTCTTCTTTTTCCTGATGCTACCATAAGGAAAACAAAGGTAGAAATCAGAAGTATTGCAGAAACTATAAAAATAACGCCAACTAAAGATATATTACTAAGAACGCTATACTCAAATTTTAAAATATAATAATTATAAGAAAGTCTGCTGTAAATTGGGAAAGTTGTATCTATATAGCCGTAAACGGTATACACATTCGATTCATCCTCATATTCATTGATTTGCACAACCTGATAACCGCTATAATGGTATTTTATTTCACTTGGCCACACCTGATAATAAGCCTTATACCACATTTCATCTTTATCAAAAGTATCTTTTCCTGTGGAGTTAAATACAATTTCGCTTTTATGATTCAGAACTACATAACGAATATTTGTACTTGATGAACTGTAATCCATCATAGAATCTGCAACTATGTTATGCACAAGATTAGCTGCATCGTTTATGAAATAATTATAATTATTTGTTTTATATTGTTCAAGAAAGCTCTGATTTTCGTTAAATCGTGTACAATATGTAACTAAAGATAGTGCTGATAATATTGTAATCATAAGCGAAATAACACACAGAACAAACGTTACGACCTTGAACGGTAAGGAATATATTACTTTTTTCATTTTTTATCCTCCATTACATATCCGTGTCCCCATACTGCCTTAAGATATCGTGGCTCGGCGGGGTTTATCTCTATCTTCTCTCTTATATGTCTTATATGTACTGCAACCGTGTTGTCGGTAGCAATAGGATTACCACGCCATATACTTCTGTATATTTCCTTTGGTGACAGAACTTTACCCTCGTTTTCCATAAGCAGCTTCAATATATCATATTCGGTAGGAGTGAGATTGACCTCCTTACCATCAACCGTTACTATCTTCTTGTCATCGTCAAGCTCTACTGTACCGACACGGATAACACCCTTTCTGATACTGCCTGAGCCAAGCTCCATATAGCGTCTTAGCTGAGATCTGACTCTTGCTACAACCTCGGCAGGGCTAAAGGGCTTTGTTATATAATCGTCAGCACCTATATTTAGACCCAGTATCTTATCGCTGTCTTCACTTTTAGCAGTAAGTAGTATAACAGGAAGATTTGTAAATTCTCTTATCTTTATCATTGCTGAAATACCGTCCATATTCGGCATCATTATATCCATAAGTGCTAAATGGATATCATTATTTTTTATAACATCAAGTGCCATTGCTCCGTCATACGCTTCAAAAAGCTCATAAGAGGAATCGTTAAGATATATTTTAAGTGCATTTACGATATCCTTATCATCATCACATATAAGTATGTTATACATAGCCCTTCCCCTTTTTCTTTTCTGTATTTAATTATATAACCTTAATTATTAAATAGCAATATGTAAAATCATTAAGAATTTATTAAGAAAAAAACGCCCTGCATACTGCAAGGCGTTTCTTGTTCATAGTATATCAATATACTCTCCGTTAAGGGCTTTGTTCATACTTCTTACTGCACAGAATTTTCCGCACATCGAACAGCTGTCTTCAATTTCAGGCTTTCTGTCGTCACGAATTTTCCTGGCTGTTTCGGGGTCAAGTGAACACCGCCATTGCTTATCCCAGTCGAAATTTCTGCGTGCATCTGCCATAGCGTCATCAACATCCCTTGCGTGAGGGATATGCTTTGCAATATCAGCAGCGTGAGCGGCAATTTTCGATGCAATAATTCCCTGCTTTACATCATCAACATTCGGGAGTGCGAGATGTTCTGCAGGCGTAACATAACAAAGAAATGCCGCCCCTGACATTGCCGCTACCGCTCCCCCTATGGCGGAAGTTATATGATCATAACCAGGTGCTATATCTGTAACAAGAGGACCAAGCACATAAAAAGGAGCACCCATACAAATAGTTTGCTGAAGCTTCATATTAGCCTCTATCTGATCAAGCGGCGTATGCCCGGGCCCCTCTATCATCACCTGTACATCCTTTTCCCAGGCTCTCTTTGTAAGCTCTCCGAGTCTTACAAGCTCCTCTATCTGACACACATCGCTCGCATCGGCAAGACAACCCGGGCGGCAAGCATCACCAAGAGAAATAGTCACATCATACTGACGACATATATCGAGTATCTCATCAAAATACTCATAAAAAGGATTTTCATTACCCGTCATACTCATCCATGCGAATACAAGCGAACCACCACGGGACACTATATTCATCTTACGCTTATGTTTTTTTATCTGTTCTATCGTCTTCCTCGTAATTCCGCAATGAAGGGTCACGAAATCCACGCCGTCTTCAGCGTGTAATCTCACAACGTCAATAAAATCCTTTGCGGTAAGGGTTGCAAGGTCACGCTTATAATGAATAACGCTGTCATAAACAGGAACAGTACCTATCATAGCGGGACATTCATTTACAAGCTTTTGTCTGAAAGGCTGTGTATTGCCGTGAGATGAAAGATCCATAATTGCTTCTGCCCCCATATTTACCGCAGTCATAACCTTTTTCATCTCTGTATCATAGTCCTTGCAATCTCTTGAAACACCTAAATTAACGTTAATTTTAGTGCGTAGCATAGAACCGACACCTTCGGGTTCTATACACTTATGTAGCCTGTTGGCACATATAACCACTTGTCCTTTTGCTACAAGCTCCCTGATTTCCTCTTCTGATCGAAATTCCTTTTTTGCGACCGTCTTCATCTCCTTAGTGATAATTCCTTTTCTTGCCGCTTCCATCTGTGTTTTGTACACTATAATTCCTCCTTAAAATAAAAAAAGAAGTTGTCGGATTGACAACTTCTGAAAAAACTGTATTACAGGCATTCCTACGTTGGCATTATCCAAATCAGGTTATCGGTCGGAGGTCACACCTCCCTCTCAGCCTGTATACAAGCTCCCGTCTGTTTAATTGTATTTTAATTATACTACCTTTTAATAATAATTTCAAGTGTTTTGATCAATTTTTACATCAAACAGTGTTCACTTTCTCTTTACAGTTATCATATAGCACTATGATAATCGGCATCGGTCTTTTCACCATTTACATAGCCATAACGCCACACAAAATTCGATTTGTATCTTTATAAACAGATATTTGTCCGACTTATCAATACAAAACAAATCCGACCCCGCAGCAACAACTGCGGAGTCGGAATATTATATGTCAATTCATTCAGACCACTGTCCGTTAAGCCACTTGATACGTTCATTTACCCATTTAAGAAGTTTGATACCATTATCCGAATAGATTACGTGCTCTATAGTAAATTCTTCAGAATACTCATTTATAAGAGCAACGCCCTGCTGTAACACTTCTGTAAAATCGCCTGCTGCATAAAGCTCATTCCACTTTTCTTTTACAAGGTCAGTAAACCAATCTGTACCCATAAGCAGAACAAACCAGGGATTAGTTCTGTCGCCGTACTGATTTACAAATTTCATATCATTGAATGCACCGGCGTAATATCTGCCAGAAGCTTCATCTCCGTACGCCCAGTTGAAGTCCCAGGGAGCAGTGAAAGTAAGCTTTTTAAAGTTACTCTGACCGCTGAAGTCGATTGCCATATAAAAACTACCCTCTCCGCAGTCGTAATCGTGGCATATTTCGTAAAGTATGTACATATTAACAACCGATTTTATATCAACAACTGCATTTATGGTATCATAAGCGTTATCATAAATATTGCTTGCATCAATAAGATCGTAATTTTTATCAAAGGTGTAATACTTATCATATTTTATCGCCTGTATCATTATCTTATATACATTCGACATATATTTTGAAATAAAGTCCACTTGCTTCTTCGAATAGATTTCGTTTTTTATCGTGTATTCGGCAGGTACAAGCTGTCTTGTTGTACCTTCAAGGTCAGTGAGGGTTTCTCCGCTGTAATCCATTCTAAACCAGTAAGGGTTTTCATAAGCATAATTATCAAGCTCAAGAAAATATCCTATATCAGTACCTGTATAACCTTCTTCATGTTCAGGGAGATTAACTCTGTTTTTATTTATCTGATTCTGTTCACAAAGAAGATAAAGGCCTATAAACTTATTATTTATATAAAGATAAGCAAATGTACAGTCCGAACTGTAATACTCATCCTTCATAATTTTTTCAGCAAGCTTAAAGGCGGTATAGTCAGGCACAATATTCCATTGAGACTTTAAAAGCACCCAGCTTTTACACTCAGCACCGTCATTGAGTCCCATCATATTTGTTTTCTTGTCAAATTTTATTCTGTACGGAACATCGGGATTTTTGAGTATAGCCTCTTCATCACCGTAATTAGCAGTAGAATTGCCTCTCACCTTTACGCCTGCGTATTCTGCATCAAGTATAAATTCCTCATCGCAATTAAACACATCTATAAGGCAATTTACGTATTCTTCTCTTGATAATATATGCTTACGCTTATCATCAGCACCTTTTTCAGTAGTTATATTTATGATAGGCAGCTTTATATTGCTGATTTCTTCATAATATGTCTGTTGTTGCTTTCTGTCGAGATCAAAGACATAATATCTCTGTTCAGGAGTAAGATCAGACATTTCTGCACCCTCAGGAATTTCCATCGGTTCTTTTGTAGTCGTTGCAGGCGGAGTTGTCTGAGGCTTTTTTGTTGTAGTTGCAGTTGTAGTTACCGGCTTTGGCTTCTGAGTTGCGGTTGTAGTAGTTGTAGCAGGTTTTCCGGTAGTTGTACTTGTTGTGGTTGTTTCAGGTTTCGGAGTTTCTGCTACCGTTGTGGTAGTTTCAGGAGCAGGAGTTTCCTCAGGCTTATCTGTAACTGTAACGCTTGTTTCAGGTACAGGTGTTTCTGTTTTACTTTCTGAAGCAGTTGTTGTAGCAGTAGTGCTTTCAGGCTTTGATTCATCCGTTGTTTCTATGGATGATGACTGCGTAACCTCCGAGCTTGTGTCTGATAACACATCGGAATTCTGCACATCTCCGCTACAAGAACACAGCAAAAATGATGCCGCAAGTATTAATGCAATAAGTCGTTTTTTCATAACACACCTCATAAAGCTGTATTTTAAAGTAAATTTTCTATACTTAAATTATATAGTGACAATATAGAAAAGTCAAGAAAAACCCTTTTATAAAACGAAAATTTGACAAATATGTGCGTATATGTTATACTGATTGCAAGAAAATACCAAAGGAGGAGCTATGTTATGGAAATAAAGCCTCAGAAGAATTATAAAAAGCCTGTTTATGCTGTAGGTCTTGCGTCCCTTATCGCAACTGCAGGCACTCTTACAGGTTGCACAGACAACTCATCGGGTAGCAGTAGCAACTCAGGACAGAACAACTCATACGAGCATTCATCTTTATCCGGTGATATGATAATAATCACAGACGCAACATCAGCTCCCATTGAATACGATGGCGGACTTGAACTTGTGGGCGAAGTTGAATTTGACGATTCTTCTATACCCGAAGAAACAGAAATATTAGAGCTTGACGGAGATGTAGTATGTCCTCCCGATAATGGCAGCGAATAAATTATGAATCTTACACTACATTTAACCGATAACTGTAATATGAATTGCAGTTACTGCACCCGTGATAAAGCGTCCTACGATATGTCCGATGATACGCTTATAAACGCTTGCGAACTTGCCTTTTCAAAGGGTAAATCGGCAGGACTCAGCTTCTTTGGCGGTGAGCCTATGCTCAGAAAAACGCTTATAATAAAAGCAATAGAATACTGCAAGGAAAAAGAAAAGCAGACGGGCAAAAAATTCAGGTGCAAGATGACCACCAACGGAAGTCTGCTTGACAAGGAATTTTTAGCTTATGCAAAGATGTCGGGTCTTGAAATTGCAATCTCCTATGACGGCATTGCTCAGGATATATGCAGAAAATTTGCAGACGGCAGTAACAGCAATACTGTTATCGAAGAAAAAGCAAAGCTTTTGCTGTCATATATGCCTGATTCTTACGCAATGCTTACTCTTGCTCCCGATGCCTGCAAGGAGCTGTATAATTCGGTAAAGCATCTGTATGATATCGGATTCCGGAAAATTTCCGCTACGCCTGCTTATGGCAGAAACGTCAACTGGACAGATAAGGATGTTTCGATGCTTGAGGATGAACTGGAAAGGATAGCGGAATTTTACAGCAATGTATTTGAAAAGGATACAAGACTGTTTTTTGCCCCCTTCGATAGTAAAATAAATTCCTGCATAAGAGGTACTTCTCCTAAAGATCATTGCCAGCTTGGTATAAGACAGATGACTGTCACAACAGACGGTAAGCTATATCCCTGCACACAGTTTATAGGAAAGGATGCCTTCTGTCTTGGAGATGTTGTAAACGGCGTTGACACCAAAAAGCAATACGCTCTGTCACTTATAGATACCACACCTGACGAATGTAAGGAATGTGATTTAAAGGACAGATGTACAAACTCCTGCAGCTGTGCAAATATTATGGAAACAGGTGAGCTTAACAGAATATCACCCATGCAATGCACATACGAAAGAACACTTATAAAGATTTGTGATAATATGGCTGAAAGACTGTACAGAGAATATCCTGAACAGTTCAAAAAAAGATATACATAAAAGGAAAGAGCTTAACAATTCTCTTGTTAAGCTCTTTTTATTTTATAAAATCAAACAGATAAGACCGTTACAACCGTCATTTATAATACGCTGAATAGCCTCCTGCAGCTTTCCTCTTGCATCCGCAGGCATTCTTGAAAGCTTGTTGTGAAGCCCTTCATTCACAAGCTCGTGCAGGGATTTGCCAAAAATGTTGCTCTGCCATATCTTTGTGGGATTTTCCTGAAATTCTCCCAGCAGATATTTAACAAGTTCCTCGGATTGCTTTTCGCTACCAACGATAGGGCTTACCTCTGTATTGATATTTGCAAGCATCATGTGAACCGACGGAGCGGAAGCTTTAAGCCTTATACCATATTTTCCGCCCTGCTTTACAATTTCCGGTTCCTCAAGGGTAAGCTCTTCAAGCCCCGGCATTACGATACCATAACCTGTCGCCTGCACCTCATCAAGTGCCGCCTGAACCTTTTCATACTTACGCTTGATAGCTGCAAGCTCGATCATGCAAGGCATCAGATCACCTTCATCCTTAAGCTGAAGGCCGGTTGTTTCTCCAAGTATCTGATAGAAAAGTCCGCTCGCTACATTGACCGTAATGTATCCCGCACCTGAGCCAAGCTCTACCTTGTCGGTAGTGCAACAGGAGATGTTTTCACACTCACTGACAGATGCTGAAAATTTCATCACATCATCCATCGACTTTATATCTGCAGCTGACTGCCTGATATGGTCAAAAATTTCTTTTTTCAGCCAATGATTACCTTCAAGAGCACTGAGCCATTTAGGAATGCGGATATTTATCTCTCTTACCGGGAACTGCATAAGTACAGACTTCAGAATTTCGATAATATCCTCTTCAGCTATATCAAGGCAGTTAATCGGCACAACCTTTCTGCCGTACTTTTCTGATAATTGTAAAGCCATTGCTTTTGCCTGTTCGCTGTCAGGATCTTTACAGTTAAGCACTACAGCAAAGGGTTTATTGATACTGCGAAGCTCTTCGATAACTCTTTCTTCTGCACTTTCATATTCATCTCTTGGAATGTCTGTAATACTTCCGTCAGTAGTCACAACGATGCCGATAGTGCTATGTTCGGTGATAACCTTATGAGTTCCTACTTCTGCCGCCATATTGAACGGTACTTCTTCTTCAAACCAGGGCGTCATAACCATACGGGGTGCTTCATTTTCAATATAGCCCTTTGCACTGGGAACTATGTAGCCTACGCAGTCGATAAGTCTTACATTCATTGAAATGTTATCACGGAATGTAATATTCACCGCATTTTCAGGAACGAATTTCGGCTCAGTGGTCATTATTGTTTTACCTGCCGCCGACTGAGGAAGCTCATCTGTAGCACGCTCTTTTATATTCTCATCCTTTATAGATGGGATAACAAGCACACTCATAAGCTTGCTGATAAGGGTTGATTTTCCTGATCTTACAGGACCGACAACACCGATATAGATATTTCCTCCGGTACGCTCGGAGATATCCTTATAAATTGAATTTGACATATATTCTATCCATCTCCTTATTGCTTTAATTAAACAATGGGGATAAGCAGCATACCATCCGCCTTATCGCCCTCTTCCATTTCGTTTTCAAGAAGAATTGCTGACGCTGATGTATTGTAACGCTTTGCAATATCCCAGACAGGCTCACCTTTTTCGGCAAAGTAAAGCTTCAGCAGATAATCATTCTGCTTTTCTTTTACCATAGATTCGTCAATTGCCATATCCTTTATGATATCTACCGTAACATTCTGATAAAGGCAACCCTGAACTGATACAGTTGCTCTGACATCTATCCTGCCATCGCTATCCATACTATAGCTTACCGCTACCACCTGAAGATAGGGTTCAATACTGCTGTCCTCATTAAGCGAGCTTACCGGCACAATCAGTTCAAAGGGACTTGTTTTTTCTATAAAAGCAGGAATTCCGTTTTCCTTTTTCACGATACAGATATAAGACGCCTGACCGCAGATAAGCAGTTCATCGGCTGATTTCCCTTTACACACGATATTACTAAGCTCACAACTGCAATCAACTACACTTTCAGGCGGTGTATCTGAACAGGAGATGCTTTCTCTCAGTGACAGTTGCTGAGATATATAGCGGGGATTGGTTTCAGTTTTAAGTTGCATAGAAGTGAAATTGCTCTCGTAATCTACAGAATACATATCTGTTACTGGGTAGATAGTTTCCTCTGCACTTGCATTTACCGACGATTCCACAGTCAGCTCACAGCCGAATACCGTTCCGTTATTATCATCGTTCTGTTTTATGGTAAGGTCGCAAGATAAAGCCTTGAACTGAGCATAGCAGATATGTCTTTCGCTGATACCGTCAGCATCAATTATCTGACTTAAAGGAATATCAGCTTCAACAATACCAAAATCAGTAGCTTCTCCTTCCTCGTAAGTATATACAGCCTTTAATCTCGCTTCACCCTTAAGTACTACCTTATCAGAAACCACCTTGCACTCATTTACAACACATACCGCATCAATGCTGATAATGTTCCTGACATTGCCCTTGATTTCATCTGCTTCGATTTCTTCCCTTGCCACATACTGCTTCTGAACAGAAACCTTATTGCCGCAATAAAGAACAGGAGTCTTTTTCAGCTGTACACCGCATCCTGCCGCATCAGTAATTATTTCTGTTGCTTTTCCTGAAACGACCTTTATTTTAAAGCTTACTGCACCTCTCACATCTATTCTTCTGCCAGATACTGCACGGCAGGTACAATAATCAGTCTTTGGCACAATGCTGACAACTGCATCCTCACAAATCTTAGGCAAATCAACAGTCTTTGAATAAGTATATCTGTGTTCTACACAATTAAGATTACTGCTGTTTTCCGAAAGATACAGTACCGAAATACATACGACCCCGTCGCATATCAATTTATCACCCGATACATTATAGGATGATATCTTCGGCTTAAGAGTACATTTTACAATGCTGAAAATATCAGGATAATAATCAGGCAGAATATAATCAAACTCTACCCCCTGCTCCGCCTGCCCGTCGTAAACAACTTCGCTTATAGATACAGGCTGTCTTGTTATAGAAAAATCCATATAGTCCTCCTTTTAGCGTTTTCCTGTTTTTTCTCAGGTTGTTTTGCTTATCCCAATATATGAGGGTGATGGACAGAATATGCAGAGAATTTTTCAAAAAGCAAATCTGCCGCATCGTATATAAGCTACGACACGGCAGACGGTAAAGGCCGATAGTTAGTTATTTACATGATGTGTGTCCTTATCTGTTTCTAAAAGCTCGTTGCGTTTAAAGAACAGAGAAATACACCATACAGCAGAAAGTGCTACAAGAATATAGATTATTCTGCTTATAACACTTGCACTGCCACCGAAGGCCCAAGCGACAAGGTCAAACTGGAAAAGTCCTACAAGACCCCAGTTTACGCCGCCGATCAGAAGAATAAACAGGGCAATTCTATCCATATTTTTTCCTTTCCCGAATTAAAATTCTGAAAATTTTTCGGATGAAATATAATCATCCTTTTTATATTTTGGACTGAGGTTTCAATTTTATTCAGCCGTTTTATTGTTGAATTTTAACACCGAAAGAAGTTATAACATAGCACAATTTAGTGTTATTGCATAAAACTATAAAATTTATAAAAAAAGTGTTGACAAACCTTTTTTGTTCGTGTATAATATATAACTGTCAGGCGGGACAAGAAAATCCCAAACGACACAATGTGGAAGCTTAGCTCAGCTGGGAGAGCATCTGCCTTACAAGCAGAGGGTCATAGGTTCGAGCCCTATAGTTTCCACCATTATGGCCTGGTAGTTCAGTTGGTTAGAACGCCGCCCTGTCACGGCGGAGGTCGTGGGTTCGAGTCCCATCCAGGTCGCCAGATTTTCTGCCTCTGTAGCTCAGTCGGTAGAGCAGAGGACTGAAAATCCTCGTGTCGTTGGTTCGATTCCGACCGGAGGCACCAAATAAAATGCGGATTTAGCTCATCTGGTAGAGCGCCACCTTGCCAAGGTGGAGGTAGCGAGTTCGAGCCTCGTAATCCGCTCCATTTAATTCGTCGTGGAAATATTCACGGCGTTTTTTATTTTTAAAATCACAAAGTCTCAATCGACTCTTCTGCCGATTGAGACTTTTTTTAATATTTTTTATTTTTACGAAACATTTTTTAAAAATAACAGTCTTATATATATGGAGTACTGTTTACATTTCTAAAACGGCGAGAATCGGATAACCCTCAATATAAGGTTTTATGTTATCAGGATGCTCCTTTGCATAGGAAAACATCGTCTCTGAAAGGCTTGTCCCATTACTTTTATCAAAAAGAAAATTACTGAGCTTATCAAGTGGCAAGGAAAAGACGCTTTCACAGACAGGAGATACAGTAATACCGCAAAGAGTATCTGAAATACGGTTTACTCTGAAGGGCCATACTCTGCAATCGAAGGGCTTTTTATCCTTAAGAACACAACCTGTTTCGGTAAGCATGGGACAGTACGTCAGTTCTTCACCGTCATTAAAAGTCATTATAAGTCTGTTTTCGCTTCCCTGCTTCTCACTTTTTATATCGGGCTTTATATTCTCTTTTATATAAGCTAAAAGCTCATCTGATACAAGAGGGATCTCCCATATATCATCCTTATCAAAAACACAACACACTCTGCACTTTGCACAGGATGAAGGAGATAAAATATTTTTCAGCATAAAATCACCTTTTTCGTTTTTTTTATTATCTTATCACAAAATATGAAATGATGCAATAGATACACAATTCATGTCACAAAAATCCACAAGAGCATCAGTAACAAATTATTACAAATTGGTTACAAATTGCAAAAAAGGTTGATTTAATTACATTTATCTGATATAATATTATAAATACAGATATCAAAAACTACAACAAAGGATTTATTATGAGTACACTTAACAATTTAAAAGAATTATCGCAGCTTATGAACGAGCTTTCAAATCAGATTCAAAAGGTTATTGTCGGTAAGGAAACGGCTGTTAAAATGCTTATAACAGCACTTATTTCAGGAGGTCACGTTCTTATAGAGGACGTTCCGGGCACAGGTAAGACAACGCTCGCAATGGCTTTATCCAAGGCTACTTCTCTTTCCTGTAAGCGTGTTCAGTTCACTCCTGATGTTATGTCTTCAGATATTACAGGCTTTACAATGTACAACAAGGCGAGTGAAAAGTTTGAATACCGCCAGGGTCTTATTATGACTAATGTATTCATCGCTGACGAAATAAACAGAACCTCACCTAAAACCCAGTCTGCTTTACTTGAAGCTATGGAAGAAAAGAAGGTTACAGTCGATGGTGTGACACATAATCTGCCCACACCCTTTATGGTAATTGCCACAGAAAACGAATTCGGCTATGTAGGTACATTTCCTCTGCCCGAAGCCCAGCTTGACAGATTTTTACTTAAGCTTACAATAGGTTATCCTGAGCTTAAGGATGAAATGATGATTCTGTACAGCAGAAAAACATCGGACCCTCTTGACAGCGTCACACCTATATGCAGTGCCGATGATATCGCTACCTGCGTAGAGGCTGTAAAGGAAATACATATTGATCCCGCTGTTTACAAATATATTGTAGAGATCGTTTCTGCCACAAGAAACCATCCCTTTATCTCACTCGGAGCAAGCCCAAGAGCATCACTTGCACTTATGAGAGCGGCACAAAGCTGTGCCTTTATGGACGGAAGAGATTACATAACACCGGAAGATATTGCTCAGATGGCAATATATGTACTTCCCCACAGAATACATCTCACTCAGGAAGCAAGAGTAAAGCATATAACCGTCGAAAACGTTATTTCAGAGATAATGAAGGCAATAAAACCTCCCTTTTCAGGAAAAGCAGAATAAAGGAATTTTCATTTTATGAGCAAACAAAGAATATTGTATCTGATATTCCTTATCGTTTGCGGAGTAATGCTTTTCGCTTATAAAAGCAAGATAACCTCTGTACTGTTTTTATTTGCGGTCATCCTGCCCCTGATATCGGTTTTACTTACCTTTATAACATCAAGGCTATTAAAGGCTAAAATGGAATATCGAGTTCTTTACGCAGAAAAGCACGAAAACTTCACAGTAACGATAAAGCTCACAAACAGGTCAATACTCCCGATTGCACCTGCCGGTATAATCGGTCATTTCCCCTTAAAAAGCAAGGGACTGTTTGAATATCAGAATATACTTATGACAATACCGCCCTTCTCTACAGTAAACATAAATTTCAACACTCCGATAAGGCTGAGAGGCGTGTACGACTGCGGTATAGAAAAAATAGAAATATATGATTTTTTAAAGCTGTTCAGATTCACAAAGAAATTTGAAAAGTTTGAAAAGATTGTAATTCTTCCGAGAAAACATATAATTAATCCTATCCGTGATATTTCTACAAGTGATAACGAAACAGAATCCACAAACAGTTTCTCTTTTGACAAGAACAGTTTTACAAATATCAGAGAATACGTTCCCGGCGATTCTGTAAAGCATATTCACTGGAAGATGTCCGCAAAACAGGACAAGCTGATGGTAAAGCAGTTTGAAAGGAGTATCGGCGGTACTTCAATAACGATTGCAGACCTTAACGAATATTCTCCTTTTGACGAAGAGAATGCCGAAAACTCCGACTGCATCATTGAAACTATAATCGCACTCAATATGATGCTGATAAACGAAAGGCAGAACTGTATCAATCTATGGTACTCACCTCTCAGTGGGCAGTGTGAACAAAGACTTGTCAAAAACAACGAGGACTTTTCTTTATTCTACAACACTATGAGTGTTCTGCCAAGACAAAAGGAAACTCTTCTTCCTGAAGTTATTGCCAAAAGTCACAGCGACATTCCCTCAGATGCAGGAGTTGTATATTTTATCACTTCTCAGCTCAGAAAGGATTTCGTAACCAACCTAAACAGTATAGATCTTTTTAAAAATAAAAAGCTCAGAATATTGCTTATAGATTCTGATGATTTTTCAGATGAACAGAAAAAACTCGCTGAGGCTGTAGCTACTGCTTCATCTACAGAGTTGTGGAGAATAGACAGAAATAACATTATAGCTTCTCTTAACTACGCAATAGAAATAAACAAAAAACGCTGATTTACGGAGATACATTTTGAAATCAAAAGCAAAGATAAAAAATGAAGTAAAACGGCCGATCGTACTTATAGGAACTCAGAACAAGAAAAACTCAAATCTCATTCTTGCGCTTATCGTAAAATTGTTATTTACTTATATGATAAGTGCAGGTACTATAATGTGCTTTACGACCTTTTACAACATACCATACGAGCTGTCAACTCTGATACAGCAGGTGCTGCTTTATGTTACGGCTTTCTTCCCTGTATTTGTAATAGTGAAAAAAAGATACCTGATACCCGGTATACTCATCTTCTGTCTGATATGCTATTACTTTTTACACGAGGCAATAAACGAGGCTGTACTGCTTTTCAAGGATCATATACTGATAGCCATCGACAGCAGATTACTTGCAACTATGCAGCTTGTACCCCAGGATTCCTTCGCCTTTCTTACAAAGACTCAGGACTATCTGTCAGGTATGAATATTTCAATGATGCTGATATCAGGCATAATTTGTCTTTTATCTGTATTGTTTACCTACAAAAAATTCAGAAGTATCGCCATAGTTGTTATGTGGCTGATACTCTACATACCTGCTTTCATTGCAGAAAAAGCGGATTATACCCCTTACCTGTTCTTTATCATCCCCGCATTCTTCGGACTTTATGCTATATCATCAGCAAATCTTGTAGAAAAACAAAGACTTCTTGAAAAAAACAAAAGAGCGAAGAGAATAAAAAAAGCAAAGCAGACAAAATCTGCAATAGAAACTGCAATGGCAGAGCTTTCGAAGCACGGAAAAAACTGTCTTTGCGGTATACTTGCAGGACTTATTGCTTTAAGCACTTTCTTTATGACGCAAAGCTGGTTTCCCGGGATGTCATCCTTTGATGTTGAGGATACTGTAAGAAGTGTTACCGACTTCTTTACAGATATGGGAAGCTTTTTCGGTTCTTTGTTCTCAGGAGAACAAAATTCACCTTTCAATAATTATTTCTCCTCTGACAATTTCTTTATGAGTAATGATATTGAACTTAAAGCACCGCCTTCTACATCGGAAAATCCCGTACTTAAAATAATCTCCGACAGTCCTAACCCTTTTTATCTTATCGGTGATGTGGGTGTTGACTTTACCGGAAACAGCTGGATCAGCGTTATGAAAAAAGAAAAAAACGGCGGTATGTCCTTTGACGGCTATAATATAAGCGAGCAATTCAACCCCGATCTTTTATTCCAGGTTTATATAGCCAATATCATTTCTTCAAATGTAGGAATGAATGATATAGGCGACTTTGTAACCTTTTCAGCTACCGACGGTAATTTTGCATCAAGATACTTAGAAAATTATTACAATACTGCAAAGGAATACTTCTCAATATATGATATTGTTTACGAAATATCTAATTACAGTCATCTCGACATTGAATACATTCAAAATACAGACGTCGTTTTTAAGCCATACATCCCCGGTAACACATCATACGTAAGCAACGGAAGCTTCTCTGTATATGCAGATAGCGTTGTCAGAATTTCTGATAAGAAAAACTGGATGAAGAACTTTGAAACAGATGTTATTTCTCCATACTACTCTGTGTGGTTTGCCTCAATAACAAGTCAAACCTACAGCGACACAGACTCTCTTATCCCTCTTTACAGTATAGGCTTTACAAACGAGCAGGCCGCTGCTTATTACACAGACAAGCAGGAATACGACAGATATATCAAGGATAACTACACCTCTGTTCCTGACAGCGAAAAAGAAAATATGAGAAAGCTGTTAAAAGAGTTTAATGATAGTTATGATATTTCCCCCTCCTTTATTGATTCTGATTACCTTTATGCCTTTGCTTTATGCGAATATTTAAAACACAATTACAAATATTCACTTACCGCAAATAACTCATCGGATAACGAACATACAGTTTTAGGAAAATTCCTTTTTGAAACTAAGGAAGGTCACTGTGCTTTATACGCATCGGCGATGGTACTGGCACTGAGAGAACACGGTATCCCTGCAAGATACGTATCGGGATTCTCAACAGGTGAGCTTACGCTCAACAAAGAAATCGGATTTTACGAAAAAACAATAACGGAAAAAGATCTTCACGCGTGGGTTGAGGTGTACATCCCGCAATGCGGCTGGATGGCTTTTGACCCCACAGGTCAGAGTGATGGATCTGCTCCCACCGGAGACGGTCCACCGCAATCTGTTATGACTCCGCCTACCACAACCTCTCCGCAGCCTACAACTACACCGCCTGCAAGCTCCGGAACAACAACTCCGCCTCAGACAACAACACCTCCCCAGTCATCTGCAGGTGATAATTCAGATACCAGCGGAAACGGTTCTGCACAAAAGCCAGGAAACACAGACAACAGGCTATTCCTGACTATTATACTGGTATCACTTTCTGTTATTGCGATTGCGGCAGCAATATATGGTTTCATTGTATCTATAAAGAATAAAATTGAAAGCAGATGGAAACGCTTTAAAACTGATGACTGCACTAAAGCGGCAAAGGAAATGCATCAGTTTATCATGAAGCTATTTGCAACTACAGATATCGCTCCTCACCTCAGCGAACTGCCTACAGAGTTTGCTGTGAGAGTTGACGGACTTATGAATATTTCCGATAAGAGAAATAATCTTCAGGAAATAATGAAAATAATAGAAAAGGCTGAATTCTCCGCAAACGGAATAAACGAGGACGAAAGAAAATGTGTTTATATATACACGAAAATGCTTTACAACCTTGTAATGAATTCTGCAGGAAGGTTCAAAAAGCTTTATCTGAAAATCATATTATAATTTACTATAACGCAGGAGTTTAACCTGCGTTATATTTTTGCTACATTATACCAGATTTTTTATATAAATCAGCAGAAATTTACTTGATTATAAAATAAAAATCTGCTATAATGAAACATAAGCAGGAATTTCTTCACAAATCTGCAACAAACAGAAGGGAATGATACAATTATGAGACTTATAACTCGATCAGATTTTGATGGACTTGCTTGTGGTGCATTACTTCTTGAAGCAGGCATAGTAGATAGTTGGACCTTTGCACATCCCAAAGATATCCAGGATGGACTTGTTCCTGTTACAGAAAATGACGTTCTTGCAAATGTTCCTTTTGCTCCGGGTTGTGGCCTTTGGTTCGATCATCATTCCAGTGAAGAAGAAAGACTTAAGATAAAAGGACAGTACAAGGGAGAAAGCAGAATTGCTCCCAGTGCTGCAAGAATTATTTATGATTATTACGGCGGCAAGGAAAAGTTTCCGAATTTTGACGATCTTATGCTTGCAGTCGATAAGGTAGACAGCGGTAATCTTACAGCTGAGGAAATACTCCATCCTGAAGGCTGGATACTTATCGGTTTTCTTATGGACCCCAGAACAGGTCTTGGACGTTTCAGAAACTTTACTATAAGCAATTATCAGCTTATGGAAAAATTACTCGTATGCTGTGCTACAATGACTACTGAAGAAATTCTGGATATGCCTGATATAAAAGAAAGAATTGAGCTTTATAATCAGCAGACAGAGCAGTTCAAGAAGATGGTAACAGAAAACACTGCTATCAAGGGCGATGTAATAATCACCGACCTTCGTAATGCGGAAACTATCTATACAGGCAACAGATTTTTAATATACAGTCTTTATCCCGCACAGAACATTTCTGCCTGGATCGTTAAAGGTAAGGGCGGCAAAGGCTGTTCTGTAGCTGTAGGTTATTCTATTCTTAACCGTACAAGCAATGTGGATGTAGGTTCACTTATGCTTAAATATGGCGGTGGCGGTCACAGAGCCGTCGGCACCTGCCAGTTCCCCGATGAAGAAATCGAAGAGAAGCTCCCCGCTTTACTCGATGAACTTGTAAACTACGATAAATACTACAAAAACTAAACTACTGTGAGGAGAAAACGATGACCATTCAGGAATATGCTGTAAAGCTTCGTGAAAATGTATCTAAAGTAATCAAAGGCAAGGATGATAAAATTGACCTTGTCATTATGGCTATGCTTACCGGAGGGCATGTTTTACTTGAAGATGTACCCGGTACCGGTAAGACTGTACTCGCAAAAGCAATTGCAAAAAGCATTGACGCAAAATTCAGCCGTATCCAGTTTACACCCGACCTGCTACCCTCTGATATCACAGGTATCCACTTCTTCAATATGAAGGAGCAGGAATTCATATTCAGAGAAGGTCCTATATTCTCAAATATTCTTCTTGCCGATGAAATAAACCGTGCAACTCCGAGAACACAGTCTGCCTTACTTCAGTGTATGGAAGAAAAGCAAGCAACTATAGACGGCAAATTATTCTCTATGCCCTCTCCTTTCCTTGTGCTTGCAACAGAAAACCCTGTAGAAACCGCAGGCACGTATCCCCTGCCCGAAGCACAGCTTGACCGTTTTCTTATAAAGCTGTCCCTCGGTTATTCTGATAAGGAAGCTGAAATGGAAATCCTGGATGACGCAAAAGCGGTTCACCCCCTCGAAAATCTTACCGCGGTAACTGATACAGCAGAGCTTCTTGCAATGTCAAAGGCAGTAGATGAAATAAAAGTCAATGAGGCGGTCAGAGGCTATATTGCCGATATCGGTATTGCTACAAGAACAGATTCCAACATAAAGCTTGGCGTAAGTACACGTGGTCTTATAGCGTTAAAGCGTATGTCTCAGGCAAGAGCCGCTTTAAGAGGCAGAGAATTTGTTACCCCCGATGATGTAAAAATCGTTGCACCCTATGTATGTGCTCACAGAATAATCAGCAGAAGTGCTGTTATGAGAGATGGTATTAATACCAAAGCCGAAATTATAAACAAGCTTGTAGCGGATGTCCCCGTACCTACAGAAACACTTTGATTTATGGAACTTTTAGCAATCTGTGTTATTCTTATCGCTATTTCCTTACTGGAAATTCTGCTATATACCAGATACGCCTTTAAAGGAATAAGCTACACCGCCTTTGTAAACAAGAACGAGGTTTACGAAGGAGATATTATCGAGCTGACGGAGGTTATAGAAAACCGCCGTCTTGTTTCGTTGCCCTGGATAAAAACCGAGCTTTCCGCTTCACGATGGCTTAACTTTTCAAAAAAGGATTCCATTGCACAGACAAGCGGAAGTGAATCAACTTTTATACCTGGGGTTTTCTCTTTAAAACCCAAAAACAGATGTAAAAGAGTAAGACGCATCAGATGTATAAAAAGAGGAGTATTTTCTTTTGAAGACACAATTATCACCGCTACGGATATTTTAGGTCTTGTTAAGACATCAATAAATATTCCTGTAAAAATACAGATCACAGTATTACCCACAGGCTCTGACGGAAAGGACGCTATACTTTCCTTTGTAGAACCTATGGGTGAAATAAGCGTCAGACGCTTTATAAACGAAGACCCTTTCATAGTATCAGGCTCAAAGGAGTACACCGGCAGAGAACCGCTGAACAAAATCAACTGGAACTATACAGCGTCACAAAACAGACTTATTGTATGCAATAACGAATACACCACATCCCGTACAACACTTGTTCTTATGAATATGCAAAGAAACTACTATAAGCCTGTCACCTGTGCAAACATCCGAGACACCGAGGCGTTTATAAAAATGTCAACACGAATTATGGAGGACTGTGTAAGAGATGGTTGTAACTGTGCCTTTGCCACAAACGGAGGTTCAAGTATCGGCATAGCATCAGATCTTGTCATTACACCTGAACATTTTGAAAGGACGTTAAGAATCTTAGCTCAGCTTGAAAACACATGCAGTTACGACTTCAAGGAATTCTGTGACAATATAAACTCTCAGACTTTTACCGATATATTTATAATCACTCACTACATTGATGATTTTATGCTACAGTATGCAGATAAACTCCGCATACACGGTATAAATACAGTATTCTTAACCACAGGAGAATTTCCTGAAGAAAGTGTAAATTATCAGTTTATACCAATTACGAAATTCTCTTATAAATGGAATTTAGAGGGGGATGAAATATGAAAAATCGCTTCCTCAGAGTATGTGCAGCTCTTTCAATGCTGATAATACCATTACCTGTGATGCTTATGTTTGACAGTGCAGCATTCAAAGAACAGAATATACTAAGATATCTTTTCTACTTCCTTACTGCTATACCCTCTGTTGCGGCAGGATATCTGCTGCAAAAAGTCAGAGCAACGCAGACTAAAACCAAAAAAATCTTTATGATGAGCCTTACAATGATAATAACTCTTGTTGTGATGTTCGTTATAACCAGCATTACGGTAAACGCTATCAACGAATCGACAGAGTACAGCTTTAACGGGACTTACGTAATCTTTGCACTACTCCCCGCTATCAGTCTGTGGTTTTTACTTGGTATAAAGCTTACGAGAAAATCCTTCAGCGATATATACACTCCGCTATGGCTATGTATCTTTATGGTAGAGACTTTCTTGTGCTACATCTTTGCCTTCTTCCTTAAGGAAGATCATCCGCTAATGACAAACGCTCAGTCAGCAATGGCGTATCTTGTTATCATTATGGCACTTATAGTGGCACTTCTTATAAACCAGTCAAATATAGAAACTCAGATAAACCAGCGTAAAAACACAAATCTGATAGTCCCCAAGGGACTTAAAGCCTACAATGCAAAGCTGATAATAATTGTTGGTGCTGTAATACTTTTTTTGATGCTGTTCAGAAAAATTATCGCCGATATTTTATGGTGGCTTATTCAGAACACACTGCGACTGATAGACTCTATACTCCAAGTTATTAAAATGGAGACCTCTGCACCGATAACTCCGGATGGAACTATCCCTGATTCTCCCCTTATAGGCATACAGGAGGGCGGAGCAGATTTTACAATTTATGTTGTCTTTATCATAGCTTTAGTGCTTGCGATTATCTTCAGAAAAAGAATTCTTGCTTTCTTTAAAAGCATTGCTTTGAAGATTTACAATAAATTTTCTGCAAAGGAAACAGAGAGCTTTGCTGAAGAAAATTATATTGATTATTACGAGCCAATAACTCAGCAGTCACAGGTCATAAAGTATGAAACCGATGCCGACTGCCTTAAACGCTACAAAAAAGAAAAGGACAGTACAGAAAAGTACCGCCTTGGATATCGCCTTTATATGATGTGGCTTGCCAAAAGAAATAAAGGTATGACTGAAAAGCTCACCGTTGAGCAACAGAAATCAATCAGCAGAACCACCTATCACGGAAGTGCAGATATTGAGGATATCACGGATAGCTATACAAAAATAAGATACAACGACTGTGTTGCTGATAGCGAAAAGCTTTCCACGATGGATGAGCTGGTAAAAGAATTATACAACAGCTGATGAATAAACCCCTCCTGCGTAGCAGGAGGGGTCAGACTGAAGACAAACTCACGCACCGCAAAAATGC
>JAZSHW010000105.1:0-11022 GCA_045533495.1 Ruminiclostridium sp.
GAACCATTACTATGGGTATAAGTCTTCTGGACTGTATTGATAGTGATATAGACAGGTCCTGCGACAAGATCTATGAAAAGATGATGAGAGTTGCAGAGCATCATGTTGAAACAGGCGAAATAATCGAAAAGCGTTATGGTAT
The DNA here is from genome assembly GCA_045533495.1 of Ruminiclostridium sp. Classification (GTDB taxonomy): domain Bacteria; phylum Bacillota; class Clostridia; order Oscillospirales; family Ruminococcaceae; genus Ruminiclostridium_E. The sequence goes on from JAZSHW010000105.1 coordinate 143, forward strand.
TCCGATAATCAACAAGAGATTATCAGTAACACCAATTGCAATGCTTGCGGCAGCGGCAAAGGGCGATCCTGTAAAATTTGCCAGAACACTCCAGAGAGTAGCTGACGGCACAGGCGTAAACTACATAGGCGGTTATTCCGCACTTGTACAGAAGGGTTTTGCGGCAGGCGACAGAGAGCTTATCGAATCAATACCAAGAGCACTTGCAGAAACCTCAAATGTATGCTCCTCTGTAAATATCGGTTCTACAAGAGCCGGTATAAATATGGATGCCGTTGCACTTATGGGTAGAATTATAAAGGAAGCGGCAGAAGCAACAAAGGATAATTTCTGCTTTGGTGCAGCCAAAATAGTAGTATTCTGTAACGCTGTTGAGGATAATCCTTTTATGGCAGGAGCATTTCATGGTGTAGGTGAAGCTGATTGTGTTCTTAATGTCGGCGTCAGCGGTCCCGGTGTTGTACGTTCAACTCTTGCTAAAATGCCTGATGCCGATATAAGCGAGGTTGCAGAAGCAATCAAGAAGACAGCTTTCAAGATTACAAGAATGGGGCAGCTTGTTGGTACACAGGCAAGTAAAATGCTTGGTGTTCCTTTTGGTATCGTTGATCTTTCATTAGCTCCCACACCTGCAGTAGGTGATAGTGTGGCTCACATCCTTGAAGAAATCGGTCTTGAAAGCTGTGGTGCACACGGTACAACAGCGGCACTTGCGATGCTTAACGATGCGGTAAAGAAGGGCGGCGTTATGGCGTCATCTCATGTAGGCGGACTTTCAGGTGCGTTTATTCCCGTATCTGAGGACGCAGGTATGATAGACGCAGTAAACTGTGGTGCACTTTCTATCGAAAAGCTTGAAGCTATGACAGCAGTTTGCTCTGTTGGTCTTGATATGATAGCTATCGCGGGTGATACGCCTGCTGATACTATTTCAGCTATCATTGCTGACGAAGCGGCGATAGGTATGGTAAATTCCAAGACAACCGCAGTAAGAGTAGTTCCCGCAATTGGTATGAAGGAAGGCGACACTATAGAGTTCGGCGGTCTGTTCGGAACAGGCCCTGTTATGAAGCTCAGCAGTTTCTCTTCATCAAAATTCATTTCAAGAGGCGGCAGAATTCCTGCTCCTTTACAGAGTCTTAAAAACTAAAAAACGAGCCGTACATTCCGAAAAAAGTCTGTACGGCTTAATTAATTTTGCTGTGTTTGTTTTTTAAAATAAAAATTTACTAAAATTTAAGCGACCAATGTGCAGTTTTTGGTGAAAATTCTCTTGCATAAAAAATAAAAAAGGAGTATAATTACTTTAACTGCGAATGAAAGAGGGTGTGCTATAAATGGTTGATATTATAGGTGAAATCATTTCTTATGAAAAGCAGGCAGAGGAGATAATACAGAACGCAGAAAAAGAGCGTGAAAGAATACTCGAAGAAGCGGGCAAGACAAAGGAAGAAATCCGTCTTAAATATCTTGCCGAGCGAGATGATATGGTAAAGCATTATCACGATGATCTTAAGGTAACAGGTACACAGCATATTCATCATACAAATGACGAACGAGATGAAAGAATAAGACAGATTGATGCGTTCTTTAAAGAAAACGAAGAAAAGCTTAGTGAGGATATTTTCCTTGCGGTAATCGGTGACAGATAAACAGAATTGAGAGGTGAAGGGTATGTCGGCAGGTTCATCTGCGGTCGTTGCCAAAGCCAGATGCAAGTACGGACAATTGCTGACATTATCCGATTACAGATTACTTGCAGGTAAAAGCGATATTTCCTACGTGACGGCAACGCTTAAAACTCTACCGGGATATAAAAAATATTTTTCTGATGTAACGGAGAACTCAGTGCGAAGAAATTTTGCAGAGCAGTTGCTGTATAAATGGCTGTTTGGCAATTATATTGAGCTTTGCAGATTTAAATTTCAGAAAAAGAACGGATTTTTCCGCTATCTTATAAAAAGGGAAGAAATAGCACAGATAATCAAGGCTATAATGTATATAAGTGCAGGAGAGCATGAAAACTTTATTCTGTATTTTCCTATGTTTCTTGAAAAGCATAGCCAAGTAAATTTTATGGAGCTTTTAAAAGCTGAAACCTTTAAAGAGGTGCTTACTGCTCTTAAAGGTACGCCTTATTATAAAGTGCTGACCCCACTGCTTTCAGACGGAGCTTTATTCCCTGAAATCAGAAAGGTAGAAACGATTATGGGCGGACATTTCCACGAATGGCTGACTACAACTATAAAAAAAGAATTCAAGGGAAAAGAACGGGAAGAAGTAGAAAAGTGCGTACTTCATAGTGCAGATGTTTATAATATGAAGTTGTGCTATCGTTTAAAAGGACTCTTCAAAATGTCCAATGAGGAAGTAATGAAGAATCATCTGCCTTATCATTACAGATTTTCAAAAAAAGATATGGAGAAGTTGCTTGAAAGGTCCGATACAGAGCCTGTAGATGCTCTTATCAGAAAGCATCCGTATTTTAAATCCTGCAGAGGCAGAGATGATATGGACTTTGAATCGGTGGTAAGCTATTCAAATCTTAATTTCTTCAGAGAAAGACTTATGTTGTCCCAGTATGACAGCGTAGCGTTATTTTCTCTGGTGGAGCTTATGACTATTGAACTTAATAATTTAACGACGATAATAGAAGGTATAAGATATTCTATACCCTTGTCGGAAATAGAAAAAATGCTTATTATATAGCATAAAGAAAGGAATGGTACTTTGGCAGTCGAAAAAATGTCACTGGTTTCTGTCAGCGGACCGTTAAAACAAGTTAACAAAGCACTTGTCAGATGTTGCGAAACAAAGTGCTTTCATCTTGAACCGAATTATTATACTCTTACCTATGGTTCTGCTCAGTTCAGAACGCTCAAGGATAAGGACATATACAGACATCTTATCAAAAGAGCGGAGGACATTGCCGTAGGACTTGATATAGAGGATAAATCGGTAGCTTATGATGGCGTAACGATGGAAACAAAGCACGAATTTGACGAGTATTTCAGAAAGATAGAGGATGAAATCGGAGATCTTATAAGCGTCAAGGGGCTTCTTGATGATTCAATTGACCAGTATCAGCAGGCACTCAGACATATTCAGAATTTGTCCAACCTTGATACTGATTTCAAGGACATCATCAATTGCAAGCACGTAAAGGTCAGATTCGGCAGAATGCCTTCAGACAGTTATACAAAGCTGGAATTCTATTCAGATAAGGATTTTGTGTTTGTTCCTCTTGATGAAAATGATGGGTATGTATGGGGCGTATATTTTGCACCTATTCATACAAAGTCAGAGGCTGACGATATTTTCAACGGGCTTTACTTTGAACGAATCAGAATACCTGATTACGTAACAGGTGACGGTGAAACAGCACTTGCTGACCTTACGCATCAGATAGCTCAGCTTAAGGGACAGCGGGAAGAAGTATTAAAGGCTCTCCGTCAGGTAAAGGAAAGGGAATATGATTATTTCTTAAAGGCGAGAAGTAAACTGAGATTTCTTGACAGCAGTTATGAAATGCGTGATCAGGTGACAGTTATTAACAACAGATTCCATATGGCAGGATTTATTCCTACAAAGAAACTGAAATTTTTTAAGGAAAACTTATCAACGGTACCCGATGTTGAAGTAGAGGACAAGCCGTATTTCATTGACGAAAGAATGAAACCGCCTACAAAGTTAAAAAACAACTGGCTTTTCAGGCCCTTTGAAATGTTTGTAAAAATGTATGGTCTGCCTGCTTATAACGGAATAGATCCTACACCCTACGTAGCAATTACCTTTATGCTTTTGTACGGTATAATGTTCGGAGATTTAGGTCAGGGCATTGTGATTTCTCTGCTTGGTTTCATCCTTGACAGATGGAAAAAGGTAAAGCTTGCTCCTATTATGATGAGAATAGGAATAAGCTCAGCAATATTCGGAACACTTTATGGTTCGGTATTCGGAAATGAAGAGCTGATAACGCCGTTTTTCCATATGGAACCGTTCAGTACGTTAATGGGACAACCGCATAACATATTCCAGGCATCAACCTATCTGCTTATTGCCGCTTTAGTTATAGGCGTTCTGTTAATAGTTATTTCTATGGTTCTCAATATTACACTTTCGATAAAGCGTCAGGATTATGAATCTGCGTTCTTCGGTGCAAACGGAATAACAGGTATGATATTCTATGTATCCGTGCTTGTGGCGGCGGCTTTACAGTTAGCACTCGGTATACCGATGTTCACACCGCTTTATATCGCATTTCTGATACTTCTGCCACTTGGTATAATGTTTTTTAAAGAGCCTCTTGCACACATTGTAGCAAGCTCAGTAAGAGGAAACGTGCTTCATATAAAGAAGGTTGCTCTTGCCAACACCGCTCTCAGGGCGTCTGACAGACTTGATGAGGCGGACGCAAAGAAGCTCAGAAAACAGCTTGAATATATTCAGAGTATGAAAAACGTCCGTGCAGTCTACGGCAGAATGCCTGCAGAAGCACAGATGAAGCTTGAATACCATAAGAGCAATGATTATGCCTTTGTACCTGTGTCCGAAAAGGACGGAATGATATATGGTGTGTATTTTACACCTAAAAACTCAAAGGCGAAGGTTGATGAGATTTTCTCGGGTCTTTCTTTTGAAAGACTTAAGATGCCCTCGGAGCTTTCTAATCCAAAGCGTGCCAGGGCCACTTCAAAGCAGGATAAAGCAACAGGCATCAAGGAAAAGAAATCTGTTGGCAATTTGATAGTCGAAGGCTTTATTGAGCTTTTCGAAACCTGCCTTTCTTATCTTACAAACACAATGTCATTCCTTCGTGTAGGCGGATTTATATTAAGCCACGCAGGTATGATGCTTGTTGTAAACGTACTTGCAGGAAGCGAGCTTACTGCAGGTTCAATAATTGTTCAGATACTTGGTAATCTGTTTGTTATCGGTATGGAAGGTTTTATTGTAGGTATTCAGGTATTAAGACTTGAATTTTACGAACTGTTCGGTCGTTTTTATGTCAGCGATGGTAAAGAATTTACACCGCTTCAGGTTAATGTTTAATATACGGAGGAATTTGAAATGGATAAAGCAATTTTATTTTTATTACCCTTATTTGCACTTGCACTTATTATGATACCCCTTATTCTTATGATTAAGAGAAGACACGACGGAAAGCCCGTAAAGGCGAAGAAGGCTATTCTTCTTAATGCCGGCAGCTTTATCGGTGTTATGATACTTATGAGCATATTTGTTCCTGTGTTCGCTTTTGCGGCAGAGGAAGGTGCTCAGGCTGTACAGACAGCACTCGGTATAGGTGATGGCCTTAAATATCTCAGTGCGGCTATATCAACAGGTCTTGCAACAATCGGTACAGGTATTGCGGTAGGCTGTGCCGCTCCCGCTGCTATTGGTGCTACATCCGAAGATGACAAGAACTTTACAAAGTCTCTTATCTTCGTTGCACTTGGCGAAGGTGTTGCTATCTACGGTCTGCTTATCTCTATTCTTATCCTCTTCTCTTAAAAAGCAGAGAAAGGTTTTGTTATGAAATTTTTTCTTATCAGTGATAACAACGATACCCGTATGGGTATGCGACTTGCAGGGATCGAGGGCGTTGTAGCTCATACTCCTGAGCAGGTGAAAAAGTCATTGGAAATGGCAAAGGCTGATAGCAATATAGGTGTTGTACTTATGACTGAAAAGCTTATAACTATGTGCAGAGACGATGTGTACGAATTGAAGCTGAACAGCACAAGACCGCTTATTGTTGAAATACCTGACAGACACGGATCTTCAGGAATCAGTCAGTCGATAGACCAGTATGTAAGCGAGGCTATCGGATTAAAGCTTTAAATCTTAATATTACCTTATATGGCGGATTATACCGCCATAAGAGAGGAAGAATAATATGCTCGAAGAACAGAAGCGTGCCCAGAGACTTGGAGTTATTATAGTCGAAGATGCAAAGCAGATAGCATCTGAGGTTATAGAAAATGCAAAAAGAGAATCTGAAGAGATAATAAAAAAGGCACAGGAAAAATACAGACATGACGAAGAAGAAGACATTCTTCAGGATAAGCACGATACAAGCATAATCTATGCCAAGGAGTTGTCTCACAGGGACTTTGAGGCAAGAAAGCAAGTGCTTTCTTATCGTAATCAGAAGGTAAACGAGCTTTTCACAAAGGTAAGCGTGCGTATAGGAGAATATACCGATTCTGAAAAATATACAGAAACGCTTAAAGCACTTATCGGAAAAGCAAATGCACAAATACCCTTGTATGAGGGCTGTGTGATCAATCACAGTGCCAAGGATGATGCAAAGGTCAAGAAAGCTGTAAGCGGTTATATTGCCGCTACTGCAGTGGATAAGACTATTCTGCTTGGTGGTATATCGGTATATTATCCAAAGGAAAATATCTATATTGATCTTACATTTGATTCTGCTCTTGATGCAGAGCGTAAAAACTTTGCAAATCACAGTGAGCTTTCACTTTAAACGGAGGTAAAGCCTTGAATAAAATTTATGCTATAAACGGTCCCGTTGTTAAGGTGAAGGATACCAAGGATTTTTCGATGCGAGAAATGGTTCTTGTAGGCGATAAAAAGCTTATTGGTGAAGTAATCGGTGTGACATCGGAAATTACCACTATTCAGGTATACGAAGGAACAGCAGGACTTATGCCGGGTGACCCTGTAGAGTCAACAGGAACACCTATGTGTGCAACCTTAGGTCCGGGAATCATATCGAATATCTATGACGGAATACAGCGTCCGCTTAAGGCTATGACAGATATCAGCGGTGCTTATGTTACAGAGGGTAGTGCTATTCCTGCTCTTGATGAAGAAAGGGAATTTGATGTAACTCTTACTGTAAAGGCAGGCGATACAGTATCAGGCGGAACAATATACGCAGAATGTCCCGAAACTGAAATTATAACTCACAGATGTATGGTTCCTCCTGCGTTAAGCGGCACAGTAACTTATGTTGCCGAAAACGGAAAGTACAAGGTTAATGATGTTGTTTGTAAAATCAGGATAGACGAAGATACTGAAGCTGAGCTTACATTAGTACAGAAATGGCCTATAAGAACACCAAGACCTATAAGCAGAAGAATGCCTATATCGAAGCCGCTTATTACAGGTCAGAGAGTTATTGATACTATTGCACCTCTTGCAAAGGGTGGTACAGCGGCAGTACCGGGTGGATTCGGTACAGGCAAGACTATGACACAGCATCAGATTGCAAAGTGGTGTGACGCTGATATAATCGTTTATATCGGTTGCGGTGAGCGTGGTAACGAAATGACTCAGGTGCTTGAGGAATTTTCAGAGCTTATCGACCCTAAGAGTGGCAGACCCCTTACCGACAGAACGGTACTTATTGCCAATACATCCAATATGCCTGTTGCGGCAAGAGAAGCTTCTATCTATACAGGTATCACACTTGCTGAATATTATCGTGATATGGGCTACCATATTGCAATTATGGCAGACTCCACGTCACGCTGGGCAGAAGCTCTTCGTGAGATATCGGGCAGACTCGAAGAAATGCCTGCGGAAGAGGGATTTCCTGCATATCTGCCGTCACGGCTTTCAGAATTCTACGAACGTGCGGGCTACGTAGAAACTATGAACAAAAACGAGGGAAGTGTTACTATAATCGGTGCGGTATCTCCTCAGGGTTCAGATTTTTCAGAGCCTGTAACACAGAATACAAAGCGATTTGTCCGTTGCTTCTTAGCACTTGATAAGAGCCTTGCTTATGCAAGACATTATCCTGCAATCAACTGGACACAGAGCTATTCGGAATACAGTGATGATTTAGCAGATTACTACAAAAAGAATGTAGGAGAAGATTTCTGCAAGTACAGACAGGAGATATCTTCACTTCTCATAGAAGAGAATAACCTTATGGAAATTGTAAAGCTTATCGGTGCGGATGTTCTGCCTGATGACCAAAAGCTTGTAATTGAAATAGCAAGAGTTATCCGAGTAGGCTTTTTACAGCAGAACGCTTTTCATAAGGATGATACTTTCGTTCCTCTCGAAAAGCAGAAGCTGATGATGAAGGCGATTCTTATGTTATATCATAAATCACTTGAAGCGGTGTCAAAGGGTAAACCCGTATCAGAAATAATGAGCTACGGACTTTTTGATAAGCTTATCAAGATGAAGTATGATATTCCCAATAATGAGCTTTCAAAGTTTGATGAATATTTTTCTCAGATAAATCAATGCTTTGCATAAAGCAGTTTATTTACAAAAAGGAAAAAAGATATGATACAATATGCAGGTTTAAGCGAAATAAACGGGCCACTTGTATGCCTTCAGGGTGTAAAGGGAGTTGCCTATGATGAGATTGGAGAGATAACCCTTTCTGATGGCTCAAAGCGTCTTGGCAGAGTAGTTGAGATGCAGGGCGACAAGGTTGTACTTCAGGTTTTTGAAGGAACTAACGGAATTTCGCTCAGTAATACAAAGATAGCTTTTACAGGAAAGCCTCTTGAAATACCGCTGTCAACAGAAATGCTCGGCAGAACCTTCAGCGGTGCAGGTAAGCCCATTGATGGACTGGGAGATGTTTTTGCCGAAAAGTACGGAGATATAAACGGCAGAGCGTTAAATCCAGTTGCCCGTTCCTATCCGAGAAACTATATCCATACAGGTATATCCTCTATAGATTCGCTTATGACTCTGATAAGAGGTCAGAAGTTACCCATTTTCTCAGGCTCGGGTCTTTCTCATAATAAGCTTGCGGTACAGATTGTAAGACAGGCAAAGATTGCAGATTCTGAAGGTAAGGACTTTGCGGTGGTTTTTGCCGCTATGGGTGTACAGAATGACGTTGCGGAATATTTCCGCCGCAGCTTTGAGGAAACAGGTACAATCCAGCGTGTATGTATGTTCCTCAACCTTTCAAATGACCCTATCATAGAGCGTATACTGACACCAAGATGCGCCCTTACTGTTGCTGAATATTTAGCTTATGAAAAGAATATGCATATCCTTGTTATTATGACGGATATGACATCCTACTGTGAAGCTCTTCGTGAATTTTCTTCTTCAAAAGGTGAAATCCCCGGCAGAAAGGGATATCCCGGTTATCTTTATTCAGACCTTGCTTCTATGTATGAAAGAGCGGGTGTAGTAGAGGGTAGCTCAGGCTCTGTAACACAGATACCGATACTCACAATGCCCAACGATGATATTACACATCCTATCCCCGACCTTACTGCATATATAACAGAGGGTCAGATAGTATTTGACAGAAATCTTGATCAGACGGGAATTTATCCGGGTCTTTCAGTTCTTCTTTCCTTGTCCCGTCTTATGAAGGACGGTATAGGTGAAGAATACACAAGAGCCGATCACGCCGATGTTACAAATCAGCTTTTCGCTTGCTATGCAAGAGTGCAGGACGCAAGAGCGTTGGCCTCTGTAATCGGCGAGGATGAGCTTTCCGCTTCTGATAAGGCAATAATGAAATTCGGACAGATGTTTGAAAAGTATTTCTTAAATCAGGGCTTTGATGAAAACAGAACTATGGATGAAACTCTTGATCTTGCGTGGGAGCTTTTATCATTACTTCCTGTAAGTGAGCTTGACAGAGTAAACGAACAGCTTATTGCAGAGCATTACGATCCTGCAAAGGCGGAAAAATTCGTATAAGTATTTTAGTGTATAAAAAAGGCAGGTGATAGTGTGGCTGAACAGGTTTTTCCGACCAAAGGTAATCTTATAAAGACAAAGCGTTCCTTACAGCAAGCAAAGCAGGGCTATGAGCTTATGGACAGAAAACGTAATGTGCTTATCCGTGAAATGGTCACACTTATCGACAAGTCAAAGCTTGTAAGAGATAATATCGAGCAGACCTACGAAAAGGCTTATCTTGCACTGCAAAGAGCAAATCTTACTTTAGGCTCTGTCGGAACTATTACGCAGTTTGTACCTGAAGAAGAGGAACTTAAATTATCCTTCCGCAGTGTAATGGGTGTGGAGCTTCCTACAGTTACACTCCCTGAAAAGAAGCTTGTGCCGCAGTATGATGTGGCGATGACAAATTCTTACCTTGACCATGCAGTTATCTGCTTTAATGAAACTAAGTATATGACGGTAGCCCTTGCAGAAATAGAAAACAGTATCTACAGACTGGCAGTTGCGATAAAGAAAACTCAGAAGCGTGCCAACGCTCTTAAAAACATCATTATCCCTAAGTATGAGGCACAGCTCAGCTTTATCACAAACTCTCTTGAAGAAAAGGAAAGAGAAGAGTTCTCACGTCAGAAGGTAATTAAGAACACCAAGATAAAAAAAGAACAGCTTGCAAGGGTAAGAGCAAGGTTTAATATGGAATGAAATAAAAGACAGCACTGATTATAGGAGCTGTCTTTTTTGATATAACTTTGTTCAATCTCTATGAATATATCCCGGCTTATAAAACCAGTGCAAAACACGGTAACTGAATTTGTGAGGATTTCTCCCGATATATAACATCAATCATAAATATAAATATTCCAATAACAAGTTCTATTATGCCGGATTACGTAACTTTCATTCTGTATTTTAATTGTGGAGCAGAAATGCAGAAAAAGATTTATGATTCCATATTTCATTTTGTAAATCCTGAGCAAATTTAATATAATCAGATGTTTCCAATTTCCCGGAATATGTAATATTATTTGAGCTTCGCCATTCATTTACATATTCAGTCAAATATTGTAGTACGTCCATAAAATTCCCTTTCTACTTTATATAAACTTTATAATAGTTTTTTCGTCAACAACAGTATCAATGTCTACTTTTCTTCCAAGCGATATTTCGGCGTATTTTTTTTCTGCGTCAAAAGCTTCTAAAATCATTGTCAATATATCATCTTTCTGTGTAGA
>JAZSHW010000050.1:0-4342 GCA_045533495.1 Ruminiclostridium sp.
CATCTTCTGTGATTTCAGAGTTCTTCTTCATTGCCTTGAGCTTATCCATAGCGTCACGACGAACGTTTCTTATAGCTACCTTGCTGTCTTCGCCCATCTTCTTTATCTGCTTGCAGAGTTCTTTTCTTCTTTCTTCTGTAAGCTGGGGGAATACTATACGGATAGCTTTGCCATCGTTTGTGGGTGTTATACCGATATCACTTGCAAGAATTGCCTTTTCGATAGACTTTAATGTAGTCGCATCCCAGGGAGTGATAACAAGAATTCTTGCTTCTGCAACAGATACAGCCGCCATAGCGTTGATCTGTGTGGGTACGCCGTAATAATCTACTGTAATCTTGTCAAGAACAGCAGGGTTTGCTCTTCCTGCACGGATGGTTGCAAATTCATTTTCTAAAGCTGCAACGCACTTTTCCATTTTTTCTTTTGCTGTGTTGATTGTAGCCTTCATAATTTTAATTCCTTTCAGTTATGACCGTTTATTTATGCGATATATTTATCGCTTATGCTCTTAGCTTACTACTGTTCCGACCTTTTCGCCCATTACAGCGTCAAAAATGTTATCAGGTCTGCTTAAATCGAATACAAGAATAGGTGTCTTGTTTTCACTGCACATTGCCGCCGCCGCACTGTCCATAACCTTTAAGCTGTGAACAAGTATTTCGTGGTGGGAAAGTGTCTCATACTTTACAGCGTCTGCATACTTGTGAGGGTCTTTATCATAAATACCATCTACCATAGTAGCCTTTAAAAGTATATCAGCATTTATTTCAGCCGCTCTTAATGCTGCCGCACTGTCTGTTGAGAAAAAGGGGCTGCCTGTTCCGCAACCGAATATTACTATTCTTCCCTTTTCAAAGTGTCTTAATGTCTTCTGTCTGATATAGGGTTCAGCTATCTGCTTCATATCAATAGCGGTCTGTACTCTTACCTCGCAACCGAGTCCTTCGAGAACATCAGCTACTGCAAGAGCGTTCATAGCAGTTGCAAGCATACCGATGTGGTCTGCTCTTACTCTGTCCATTGTGTCACTTGAACGGCCTCTCCAGTAGTTACCGCCGCCTACTACGATACCTATCTGTGTGCCTGCGTCAGCACATTTCTTTATACTCCTGCAGATTTCAGTAATTGTTGGGATATCAAGTCCCATCTTCTTTTCACCTGCCAGCGCTTCACCACTGAGTTTTAAAAGTATTCTTTTATATTTAGGCTGTTTTTCCATTTCGGGTATTTCCTTTCGCAAGTATGATTTGTATACGCAATTAATAGTTAAGAATTCTTATTCTGCCGAGTACAGTCGCCTTCTTCTGAAGTTCAGAAAGCTTTTCTTCACATTCCTTTTCGCTTATAGCTGAGGTTGTGAACGCAAGCTCGTCAGCAGGTGCACCCTTTCTTGAAAGATATGTGACCTCACCGAAGAGATATTCAACAAGGGATTTATCTGTACCGCTTACTCTTATATAATTTTCGCATACAATGTTGTTTGTGTCTTCAATGAAGTCCTGCTCGCTGTCTTCCCATCCGAGTGACTTTGAAGTACCTGTAGCCTTGACTACATCAACAACATCGGCAACCACTGCACTTGCTGTAGGGAGCTTACCTGCACCCTTGCCGTAGAACACCACATCGCCTGTGGAGTCGCCTCTTACAAGTATAGCGTTGAATACGTCATTTACGCCTGCAAGCTGGCTGTCCTCGTGAATAAAAGCGGGACATACCATAATTGCTACCTTATCGTTTTCCTGCTTTGCCGCCCAACCGATAAGCTTTATAGAGCCACCGAAGTTTTCACAATAGGCAACATCCTCAGGAGTGATCTTTGTGATACCCTCTGTATGAATGTTATCGGGGTATACGTGTTTTCCGAAGGAGAGGGATGCTAAAATACAGATCTTTCTGCAAGCGTCGATACCGTCAACGTCAGCGGAAGGATCACGCTCTGCATAACCAAGCTCCTGTGCAATCTTAAGAGCTTCGTCAAAGCCCATATTATCTCTTATCATCTTTGTAAGGATGAAGTTTGTTGTACCGTTCAAGATACCTGCAATTTCTTCAATGCGGTTTGCAGAAAGGCACTGGTGTAAAGGTCTGATGATAGGAATACCACCGCCTACACTCGCTTCGAAGAAGAAGTTTATATTCTTTTCCTTTGCTATTGCAAGAAGCTCAGCACCATAGGTAGCAACAAGCTCCTTATTTGATGTAACAACGCTCTTTCCTGCTTCGAGTGATGCTTTTACATAAGGATATGCAAACTTAACACCACCGAGGACTTCTACAACCACATCTATTTCAGGGTCGTTTACTATTACATTAAAATCCTTTGTGAATTTATCCGCATAAGGACTGTCGGGGAAATCTCTTAAATCGAGGATATATTTTACTTCAATACCCTGACCCGCCTTCTTTTCCAGCCCTTGCTGATTTTTGTAGATAACTTCGACCGTTCCCGATCCGACAACGCCGTAGCCCAGAACTGCTATTTTAGCCATATCTGTGACCATTCCTTTCCTTTAAGTCCCTTTGCCTTACACATCCTGTAAAGTCTCAGACTTATTTCTCTTGTTCGATTTTTATACAAAAATAAGTATACCATATTTTGCTTTAAGTTACAAGAGTTTTTTTCAGCTTTTTAAAAATAATACCCGCTCTTACGAAAGAGTAATCTGCTCGTCCCTCTTTATGCCAAGAAGCGGAGCTAAATATTTTCCTGTATAGGAAATATCGGTAACGGCAACCTCCTCAGGCGTACCGCTCGCAATAACCATACCGCCCTTGTCACCGCCTTCGGGACCCATATCTATGATATAGTCGGCCGTCTTTATAACGTCAAGGTTATGCTCTATTACAAGTACGGTATTTCCACCGTCTGTCAGCTTCTGAAGTACGTCGATAAGTTTATGCACATCCGCTGTGTGAAGACCCGTTGTAGGCTCGTCAAGAATATAAACTGTCTTTCCTGTAGCCCTTTTTGAAAGCTCTGTGGCAAGCTTTACTCTCTGTGCCTCACCGCCTGATAAAGTGGTGGCAGGCTGACCTATCTTGACATAACCGAGACCCACATCGTAAAGAGTCTGCAATTTACGGCGTATCTTTTCGTGATTTTCAAAGAAGTTCAGTCCCTCTTCTACTGTCATTTCGAGTACATCATATATATTCTTTCCTCTGTACTTTACCTCGAGAGTTTCTCTGTTGTAGCGATGACCCTTGCATACTTCGCAAGGAACAAATATATCGGGTAAGAAGTGCATTTCAATCTTCTTGATACCGTCACCCTCGCAGGCTTCGCATCTGCCGCCCTTTATGTTGAAGGAGAAACGTCCCTGAGTATAACCACGCATCTTTGCATCATTGGTCTGTGCAAAAAGTTCTCTGATATCAGCGAATACACCTGTATATGTCGCAGGGTTAGAACGGGGAGTTCTGCCTATCGGAGACTGATCGATGGCTATCACCTTATCAAGATGGCTTACACCACCGATACTGTCAAAATCCCCTGCTCTTATTCTTGCACGGTTAAGCTTTCCGACCAGGTGCTTATAGACGATTTCATTTATCAGTGAGCTTTTGCCACTGCCTGACACACCTGTAATGCAGGTGAATATTCCGAGGGGTATTTTAACTGTGATGTCCTTAAGGTTATTTTCCCTTGCACCCTTTACAGTAAGCCACTTACCCGTAAGCTCTCTTCTTTTCTGCGGAATCTCTATTTTAAGCTTGCCGCTCAGATACTGACCTGTAATGGAGCGTTCACACGCCATAATATCCTGCAAAGAGCCTGCACAGATTATCTCACCGCCGTGTACACCTGCACCCGGCCCAATGTCGACTACATAGTCTGCAGCTCTCATAGTATCTTCATCATGCTCTACTACGATAAGGGTGTTTCCTAAATCACGCAGATGACGGAGAGTTGCAATGAGCTTATCATTATCACGCTGATGAAGTCCTATACTCGGCTCGTCAAGGATATAAAGCACACCCATAAGATAACTGCCTATCTGGGTTGCAAGTCGTATTCTCTGACTTTCTCCGCCTGATAAGGTACCTGCACTACGAGAAAGTGTAAGGTATTCAAGACCTACGCTTTGTAAAAAGCCTAATCTTTCTCTTATCTCTTTTAATATCTGCTTTGCAATCATCGTGTCACGTTCTGACAACCTGATAGAGTTTACAAACTCTAAGGCGTCAGATACGCTCATATTACAGAATTCGTTTATATTCTTATCCGCTACTGTAACGGAAAGTGATTCTTTTTTCAATCGCTGACCGTGACAGTCGGGACATACGCTGTCCCCCATATACTGTGCGATATCTTCTCTTGAATAACTGCTGGTGGTTT
>JAZSHW010000009.1:0-10950 GCA_045533495.1 Ruminiclostridium sp.
GAACCACACGCCGTTGCCGAAATCATAGATTTCGACGGCTGAGTGAACCTTGTTATATATGTTTGTGCTTCGCACCCGCAACCTGTCGGTTGCTTTATGGGAACAAGTTCCCATAACATATAATATTAACATCTCAGAAAGGAAATTTCACTATGTACATTGCAGACGAAAAAAGATATGAAAAAATGCCTTACAGAAAATGCGGTAAAAGCGGACTTAAGCTTTCAGCTGTTTCTTTAGGACTCTGGCAGAATTTTGGTTATCGTGACAGCTTTGACAATATGGAAAATATGTGTCATACTGCCTTTGATTTAGGCATAACACATTTTGATCTGGCAAATAACTATGGCAATCCCTACAATGGGTCTGCAGAAGAAAATTTTGGCCTTATACTTAAAAGAGGTATGATGGCGTACCGTGACGAGCTTTGCATATCCACAAAGGCAGGCTATGAGATGTGGGATGGTCCTTACGGCGACAGAAACGGTTCAAGAAAGTACCTCACAGCATCCCTTGACCAAAGCCTTAAAAGAATGGGACTTCAGTACGTGGATATATTCTATCATCACGTTTTTGACCCTAACACACCTCTTGAAGAAACTGCTCTCGCTCTTGACAACGCAGTAAGACAGGGTAAGGCTCTTTATGTGGGTATCTCCAACTATAACAAGGCTCAGACAGAAGAGATTATGTCTATCTTTAAGGAGCTTAAAACTCCCTTTATATTAAATCAGCCCTCTTACTCTATGCTCAACAGATGGGTAGAGGATGACGGACTCGATAAATTTGCAGTAGAAAAGGGCTTTGGACTTGCAGTGTTCTCTCCCTTGTATCAGGGACTTTTAACTGACAGATATTTAAAGGGCGTGCCTGAGGATTCGAGAATAGGCAAGGGCAGAACCTGGATAGGCAATAAACTTAACGATGAGCTTGTAGTAAAACTTAACGAGCTTAATGATATCGCAAAGGGCAGAGATCAGAGCCTTGCACAGATGGCACTCAGCTGGCTTTTATCAAATCCTGCGGTAACAACTGTTTTAGTGGGTGCAAGCAGACCCCAGCAGATAGTAGATAACGTTGGTGCTGTATATGCTCCCGATTTTACAGAGGATGAGCTTAAAAAGATAAGAGAGATAATTACCTCTGTAAATGTGTAAGCACGAATAAAAAAGATAAGAAAAAGAGATAATACTAAAAAACAAAAGAAGGCATTTTCATGTATTTTGAAGATATAAAGCTTGGTACAAGGGTAGAAATCCCCCCTGTAACCATTGAAAAGGAAAGAATTTTAGAATTTGCTAAATTATACGACCCCATCCCGATTCATACGGATGAGGAATATGCCAAAACTACCCGCTTTGGCGGACTTATCGCTCCCGGGGTTATGTCCTTTATGTCGGTGTGGGCAAAGTATATAGAAAACGACTTTATCGCTGACGGGCTTGTTGCAGGTAAGTCTACTAAAATAGAGTGGTTTAAGCCTGTATATGCAGGGGATACCCTGAAAGGCATCCTGACAGTTTCCGATATGCAGAAAAGAAATCAGTATAACGGCATTGTCACCCTGTCCATTGATATTTATAATCAGAAGGACGAGCTTGTGATGAATGATGTCACAGAATCGGTTGTGAAATGCAAGGAATAAAGCAAAGCACCACCCGTATGTGAATAGTTAAAAAGAAGTATAACCCGTGAAGAATTTCTTCACGGGTTATTTTAACATCTAACAGATAAATTGTTGATTGAACGCGTGGCGTTCAATCCATATTCCGCCTTCGGCGACGGGTCGTCCGGGAGGCCGACCCCTACACGCAACCCGCAATATTATGAGGAAAATTGTAGGGGGCGACGTCCTCGACGCCCCGCATAAATCATCACAATTTTTGATGGTGCAACCCACCGTCAAATTTCAATTTGACAACTCTTTAAATCCATCCATTGACCGAAGGTTTCGATATCATCAAAGCCAAAGGCTTTGATATCACTCTGAAATTTGCAAAGCAAATTTCAGTCCGCTTCCCAGCTGCCAAGATACTTTTCCTGTTTTTCTGTGAGAGTATCTATCTGCACGTTCCAGTAGCCTAAAATTCTTCTTGCTACTTCCTTATCAACTTCAGCAGGAACATTAACAGTCATTCTGTCACCGCTCTTTATCGCCTTGTGGTTTTCTGTAAGATACTTTGCTGAAAGTGCCTGAATGGCAAAGCTCATATCCATAATTTCAGCAGGGTGGCCGTCGCCTGCCGCAAGGTTTACAAGTCTGCCCTGTGCAATGACATTTATCTTCTTGCCATTTGACAGCTTGTAGTAGGTGATGTTATTTCTTGCAACGCCGTTTTCAACTGCAATTTCAGCAAGTCTTGCCACATTTACTTCTACATCGAAATGGCCTGCATTTGATAAAATTGCACCGTCCTTCATATTCATAAAGGAATCTTCTCCGATAACATCACAGCAACCTGTAACTGTTACAAAGAAGTCGCCGATCTTTGCCGCCTCAACCATAGGCATAACCTTAAAGCCGTCCATAACAGCTTCCATAGCCTTTATGGGATTTACTTCAGTTACGATAACAGATGCACCGAGTCCCTTTGCTCTCATGGCAACACCCTTACCGCACCAGCCGTAGCCGGCTACTACCACATTCTTACCTGCAACAATGAGGTTTGTGGTACGGTTGATACCATCCCATACAGACTGACCTGTACCGTAACGATTATCAAACAAGTGCTTGCAGTCAGCGTCGTTTACCAGCATCATAGGAAATTTAAGTTCCTTTGCCTTATCCATTGCGATAAGTCTTATGATACCTGTCGTAGTCTCTTCACAGCCGCCGATTACATTATCTATAAGCTGGGGATATTCGTTGTGAATAAGATTTACAAGGTCGCCGCCATCATCAATGATGATATTTGGGGCTGCCTCAATTACTGCACAGGTATGTCTGTGATAATCTTCAGCAGTTGCGTCATACCATGCATATACATTAAGACCGCCGTGTACAAGTGCCGCCGCCACATCATCCTGAGTGGAAAGGGGGTTACTGCCTGTGATGTACATTTCTGCACCGCCCGCCGCAAGGACACGGCAAAGATATGCAGTCTTTGCTTCGAGATGTACCGATAATGCGATCTTCAAGCCGTCAAAGGGCTTTGTTTTTGAAAATTCCTCTTCAATACCACGGAGTAAGGGCATATTTGCCTTTACCCAGCTTATTTTGGTTTCGCCGCTTTCCCAGAGTTCGGGGTTTCTGATTTCACTCATTTTTAAAATTCCTTTCTTAACCGTCTATTCTTTTCATTGTTTCGTTGCAGTGGAAGTATATTTCTTCTGCATCAAGATTTTTTATTTCGTAGTTTTCCATTAACAGCTCACCGTCGACCATAAGGCTTTCCACCTCATAACCGCTTGCAGAATAGCACATTGCCGCTATGGGATTATTAAGAGGTTGCATAGAAGGACTAAGCATATTCATTATCATAATATCTGCCTTTGCACCCTCTCTGAGTACGCCTGTATCGGAAAGGCCTAATGCCTTTGCACCTGTTTCTGTAGCCATTTTAAGAGTTTGCTGAGCGGTCACCGTCTGAGCAGTTCTTGTATTGCCCTTGTGTGCAAGTGAAATAAAGTTCATATCGCTGAACATATTGAGAGTGTTGTTGCTGGCGGCACTGTCTGTACCTATGGCAAGCCTTACTCCCTTTTCCAGCATATCTGGGATACGGGCAAAGCCATTACCGAGCTTTGCGTTGCTTATGGGGTTTGTAGCAACATAAACTCCTCTGTCAGAGAGTATCTCAATATCCTTATCGGATAACTGAACGCAGTGTGCCGCTACTGTATGGAATTTAAACATACCCATATTATCGAGATATTCCACAGGAGAACAGCCGTGCTGTGCGTAGCAGTCCTCGACTTCCTTTACCGACTCGGATAAATGGATATTGATACCCATATTGTATTCAGCAGCCTTTTCCATACAAAGCTCTAAATATTCTCTGTCAGTTGTATAGATAGCGTGAGGGCCCATCATAAACTTAAGACGTTTGTTACCGCCGTATTTTTCCATATCGTAAAGGGTATCTTCAATTCTTCTTATACCGCCCTCGTCATTTCTGCCGTTGCCTACAAGACCTCTTGAAATCACTGCTTTCAGTCCGCTTTCACTTGCCGCTCTTGTAACAGCTTCACGACAGATATTCATATCTAAAAATGCGGTAGTACCTGTTCTTATCATTTCGAGGCAGGCAAGCTTTGTACCCCAGTATAAGTCGTCCTGAGTCAGCTTGTCCTCCATCGGCATAATTCTGCCGAAAAGCCAGTCGTGGAACATAAGGTCATCCGCACTGTTACGGAATACCGACATATAGCTGTGGGTGTGAGCGTTCACAAGACCTGGGCAGGCAAGTCTGTTTTCGCCGTTTATTATCTTGTCAGCGGCAAAATCTTCGGCCTTGCCGATTTTTGTGATAGTGTCATCTGTGATACAGATATCACACTTTTCTGTTTTAAAGCCGTCACCGTCGGGTAATATCGCAGTGATGTTTTTAATCAGTGTCTTCATAAATTTATCCTTTCGTTTTATGTATCGGTAGTTGGTATAAGCATCGTTATTCTGAAATTCACCTTTTCGTCCACAGGCACTTCCTTGTAGCCGTGGTCTATAAAGAAGTTATAATTAGCTTCGTAATTGTTTAATGTCTTGTCAAGCAGTATGATATCTGAAAGTGGCGTATTCTGCTCTGTCGCAGGGGTGTGGGCAGGAGGAGTGTATAATTCCTTCTGCTTATAAAGAGCAGGTATAAAAAAGGTATCAGCCGTAATGCTTTCGTCTGTTACGGGAATATTTTCAAGATAGCTTATAACAGCGTTATTTTTCGGGTCGTTCATATATTTAAGTCCCGTCAGCATACCCGTCATAGTGGATAGGGTCATCATAATGCAGGCAACGGCTGAAAAGGCGGTAACGCATTTTCTCTGCTCGTATTTTATATCCCTTAGATTCATTATAAACAGCCAGAATAAAAATGCACCTGTACCAAAGGAATACTGGAAGTATATCGAGTGCTGATACTGATAATTTGGCATAAGGTTAATAAGTACGAAGGGCATCAGCAGTATGTATCTGTGAAAACGCTTTGTTATAACGGGCATAAAGGCAACGGGAGCCAGCATCTGAATTACGTATGTTGCTTTTTCACCTGTAAAGAGATTTGACAGTACAAAGGCAGGGTTTAATATTACCGCCATTATAACTGTTATAAGACCTCCGTCGGCAGTGAACATATAGTCCTTATACCGCCAGGTCATAATTCCAAGACCGTTGCTTTCAAGGTACAGGCATATAAGCAGAAAGTAAAGGACAGCACCGACAAACACAGCAACGCCTGTTTTTCTTATCCTTTTATTTCTGTCAGAGAATATAAGATAGAGTCCCGTTACCGCCACATAAACTGCGGCATCCTCTTTTACAAGTAAAACAAGTACAGAAAATACTGCTATGAGCGGTAGTTTTTCCTTTTCTATAGCGTAAAAGAGCCATAATAAAAGCGGCAGAAGCATACAGTTTTCGTGAATATCATAACTGCAACCGCCGATAAAAGCGGGATATACTGTAAATGCAATGCAGATGAGTGCTGTTTTAAAGGGGGTAAAGTCATATTTTCTGCATATCAGCAGGAGAGGAATAACGCCGCTTGTCAGCACTATTCCCTGAAGTATCTGCAGGGTTACGGGATGAGGAAACAGCATATAAAAGGGCAAAAGCAGATAGTAGGCAGGGGAGAAATGCACCGAAAAGTGTGATAGCAGATAGTTTCTTTCCACTGTGGTTACATGGCCTGCACCGTCTTTCATATTTTCAAACATCTGAGTAAAAATACCAAAGTCAAAGGCAGGAGCACTCAAAGTATAATACCTTGCCGTCATAGCAAGTGCAGTAAATAACAGCATAACGGCACATCCGCTTAAAATAAGAACAGGTGCTGTGTATGCTATATATTTTCCCGCTTTCAGCTTTTGCCTGCCTATTGTGTACCATACGCAAAGAGCAAGAAAGGGTGCAAAGGCGATAAAGCCGTTTATTCCTCTTCCGTTTTGGAGGAAATATGCAAAGCACAGATAACAGCAGGAAACAGCTGTTATTAAAATTAAAGCTACACTGTCAGTCTTGCAGTTTTTAAGACCTGGGATGTATCTTAGTATCGTCAGTAAAGAGTAGGCCAGTACAAATCCTGCGACAAATGTAAAAATATCAATACCTGCAGGAAATTCCTTTACAAAGATATCCCTGTTGCTTATATAAGCCGCAAGGCAGACAAAAAGCCAGCTGCTTATAATTCTCATAAGATAAGCAGTACCCTTGTTATCGCTTTTTATTCTGTTGTATATTTCAGTAGGAACGTTTTTGATTTTCATATTTAAAACCTCTTTTCCTATTGTATCATAATCATATAAAAAATGCAACACAAAACGCCCTGTATTGTGGACAATACAGAGCGTCTGTGCGATATCAAATAAGGGGGAATTTATCAGATGAATTTACTTGCCGTTTCGATAAGCTTTGCTTTTGCGTCCCACAGGTTTATGCAGTCGGGATCGTCTGTATATGAAAAATGCTCGTCAATTTCCGCTTCCAGCTTTGTCATTTCTTCCTGCTCTGACGCAGTAAGATTCTGATAGTTTCTTTCATAATAAATAGCCTCTAAAAGCAGTTCGTATCCCGTTTTATCCCTTTCAATCAGAGTCATGAATTCATCATGCTCCGCTTTTAAATTGTCAGGGCATGGGATATCATAGAAATCTTCAAGAGCTAAAATGCACTTTTTATATGCTTTTTCAAATGCGTCTATATCCTGGTTTTCTATCGCCGTATACTCATCCTCCAGTGCAGTCGAGTAAGCTGTCATATAGTAATCTATGTTGTCAATGTAGACTTCATATTCCCACCTGTCTGCAACGCTTACATTTTCGGTGGCAGAAGAAGTGGGGATATTTGTACTTTTACTGTTACTGCAACCTGTGGCTGTTAAAACTATAAGGGATAATAAGATAAGCAGGGCTTTTTTCATTTTGTTTCTCCTTTTTGAGCTTTATTTTCTCTGATTATAGCAAAAAAGGAAAGGGCTTTCAATAGCTTTTTACCGAGTGGTAGAAAAATGATACCGAGTGGTAAAATTGTGCTTGTAAAACAGTCAGAATGTTGCAAATCTCCATAAATTATGCTATACTGAAAGCAATAAAACACCCCGAAAGGAGTAATTATGGCTACAAAAACCTATAATTACAACAAGCTCTTACCTGAAATAGAAGAGCAGATTGCAAAGGACAGAGAAAATAACATAATAAACCCCTACAGAGCAGATGACAGGGATGCGATAAGACGAAATATGTCAAGGGACAAAAACGGCATATTACGCCCGTCCTATTCCCGTGATATTGATAAGATTCTGCACTTGCCCCTTTATAACAGATATAACGATAAGACCCAGGTCTTTTCCCTTTATCATAATGACGATATCACAAGAAGAGGACTTCACGTTCAGTTAGTATCCAGAATTGCAAGAAATATCGGCAGGCTGCTTGGGCTTAATCTTGATCTTATCGAAGCTATCGCTTTAGGTCACGATATAGGACACACCCCCTTCGGGCACGCAGGGGAAAGGTTTTTAAGCGACCTGTTAAAAAAGGAAACGGGCAGATACTTCAATCATAACGTACATAGCACAAGGGTGCTGGATATTCTTTATAAGAGGAATGTCAGTCTGCAGGTTCTTGACGGTGTTTTATGTCATAACGGAGAATTCGAGATGAACGAGTACCGCCCCTGTGCCTTGGAGGATTTTTCTGAATATGAAAGCAGAGTAGAGGCTTGCTACCGCTTTGGAGGGGATGCTATAAAGACGTTAGTCCCTATGACCTTAGAGGGTTGTGTTGTACGCATAAGCGATATTATTGCCTATGTGGGTAAGGACAGACAGGATGCGGTAATTGCAAAGACGATAGATGACAGCTTTATTTTCGATAATCTTCAGGCTATTGGTAATACAAATGCAGAGATGATAAATAATCTTGTTGTGGATATAGTGAACAACAGCTATGGCAAGGATTATTTAAAGCTCAGCGATGATGTATATGAGGAGATAAAAAAAGCTAAGGTCGATAACCACAAGTATATCTATTTCAGCCCAAAGGTAAGCGGAGTTTACGATGGTACCATAGAGCCTATGTTTGAAGAACTTTATTATCGTTTGCTTGATGATGTCAATGCAAAGAGAGAAAACTCGATAATTTATAAGCATCATATTGATTATATCAGAGAAGGTCTTAAATACTACGAGGATTTTGATTATCTTAAGGAAGAGCCTAATCAGATAGTAACCGATTTTATTGCAAGTATGACGGATGATTATTTTATAGAGCTGCATAAACATCTTTTCCCTGACAGTAGGCTCGGAATAGAATATAAATCCTATTTCAGTGAATAAAAACTGCCCACGCATCAGCGTGGGCAGTTTCTCTATTGCATTTTGAATTCAGTATTTTACTGATTGATTATTCCATTGCTGCGAGGAGATCTCTGTAGGGCTGGAGGTGTGCTTCAACAGTACCGAAGTAGGAATCACGGAGTGTTGTATAAGATTCGCCTGTCTTGAGAGGACCGCCTAAGATACAACCGGCACCTTCAGCGTCGCCGACCTGGAGCATATCTGTAAGCTCTGTTGAGAAGCCGAAGCAGTCGTCAAAGAGGAATGAGAACTCTTCACTTTCAGGGTTCTTAAGTTCCATCTTGAGATCGTAAAGCTCTTCAGGCATAGGAGTATGTGTATTGTTAGGTCTGCGGTCTGCATTACATTCAGGGCACTTTTCAAGAAGCTTGTCGGGGTTGGATACGCCGCATTCAGGGCATTTGGGATAGAAGATAGCGTCTGCTAAAGCTTCGTCCTTTGCTGTTTCAAGATTTACGGGATCAATTTCTGCAAGACGGCAGAGTTCCATATACTTGAGAGATGCCTTTACATTCTTTGAACCTGCAGGAACAAGGTAACCGAATGTATCAGAGTTTGTGTAGTATGCATCAGCCTTGGGATCTCTGGGGATGGGAACGAAATAGATTTCGGAATCACGCATCTTCTTCTGAGCTGATGTGTAGCCCCAGTCAAGACCGAATTCTGCGAAGAGGATCTTACCATCTGCAAATACTGTAGAGGGATCCTGATATTCAGGCTGTACAAGACCTTCCTGAGCGAGGCTCTGTAAGAAGTCCTGACATCTCTGAACGTTAGCTTCCTTCATATTGTTGAGGATCTGCTTGCTTTCGCCGTCAACGTCAATAAGGGGAGTACCTGTTGATACGATAAAGGGCATACCTACGAAGCCTGTAGGTAAAAGACCATAGTAGTCATCGCCAAGGTTGCACCATTCAACCATGATTTCTTTCCATGCATCCCATGTCCATTCGCCGTTCTGATAAAGCTCAAAGGGATCGGTTGATATACCTTCGTTTTCAAGAGCTGTCTTATTGTATAAAAGAACAACACCCGGATTCATCTGGTAAGGAATGTAGTAGTGCTTACCTGCATAGTTAAAGCTGTCGATTGTGCTCTTCATACCGGACCAAGTAGGAGAATCGAAATCCATATAGTTGTCAAGAGGCATATAAAGGTTCTTTGATATGCCGTGAGGGAATGACATCCATTCGTATCTTACAAGGTCGGGAGAGTCGTCGGAAGAAACGAGCTGAGCAAGCTTTTCAAAGTAAACTGCACCTGACTGTGTAGCTAAGTATTCTACTGTGTAGCCTGCGTCTTCAAACTGGTCTACGATAACCTTATCATCTGTGTTAAGGTCATAGTAGCCGAGCCACTTCATAACAGTGCCGTTGGAAGGAGCTTCCTGTACGCCACCGCCGTTGTTTTCGTCTTTGCTGTCTGTTGATTCTGATGTCTGACCGTTATCTGTAGAAGATGTAGTCTGACTTGATGTGGTATCGTTACTGTCTGTTCCTGATGATACAGGAGTATTGCCGCAAGCAGTAATTGATGTCACTGCAAGAGCTGTAGTAAGAAGACCACAGAAAATTCTCTTTGTAAGTTTCATTAAGTACCTCCATAATTTACGCGTGTATTCGTTTACATCGCTTCGTTTATAATTATAAACTAAATTAAATTATAATTCAATCGACTTATTTTACATTTCGAAACAGAAAAATTTGTGCATTTCGACTACATAAGTTAAGATATTTTTGTTTATTTATATTATAATATGAAGATTTTACTATAGAAAAAAATAAAGCCTAAGCATTTGCTCAGGCTTTTGTTTGTAAATTGTTATCTTTCGAGAATAAGCTTTGTGAGTTCTACAGGATTTACGATAACGCCATCCTTATATACACGCATATTGCCGGAAGCGATTTCGTCGATAAGGATAACTTCGTCGTTGTTGTAGCCGAATTCAAACTTGATATCCCATAAATCAAGACCGATGGACTTTAAGTCATCAGCAACGATCTTTGTGATCTTGAGAGTCTGTTCCTTCATGCTTTCAAACATTTCGGGAGACATAACACCAAGAGCTGCAAGACCTTCGCTTGTAACGAGGGGATCACCCTTTTCGTCATTCTTGAATGTGCATTCTACGTAGCCGCCTTCTAAAACTGTGCCGTCTGCAATATATTCGCCGTATCTGCGGATGAAGCTGCCTGTTGCAACTAAACGGCAGATAACTTCAAGACCGTGACCGAATACCTTACCGGGTAATACTTCCATTGTAGCGTTGTCAACATCAGCACTTACGTAATGAGTCTTGATGCCTGCCTTCTTTAAAAGTTCAAAGTAGTAGATGGATGTCATGAGGTTTTCCTTACCGATACCGTCGATTGTAAGACCTACAGTGTTTTCACCGGGATCGAAAACGCCGTCCTTGCCTGTGCAGTCATCCTTGAACTTGAGC
>JAZSHW010000100.1:0-26172 GCA_045533495.1 Ruminiclostridium sp.
CAAAAGCTTCTAAAATCATTGTCAATATATCATCTTTCTGTGTAGATAATTCATACGGTATAATAACCCTTGAAATTCTGTTGAATTTTTTTCCTTCAGGGGTTTGCTTGATTTCCTGTTCTTCTTCAACACGGCACTCTAAACCTTTATACAAAAATGCCAAAAAATGAGGCATATCTTTATAGCCTCCGCCTAAACCTATCAAAAATGCTTGCCGATCCCTATCAATACTCCATCCACTAAGCCCTTCCGAAAAATGTTGCAAACCGTGACCGGTACAGTCTTTTATACCTAAAGACCTTACATATTTAAGATCTTCGCTTGAGATTTTCTCAAAAATAAATGCCATTATCTCACCTCATCAAAATACCTATTTCCTTGCTCTTTCTTTTACTGATTTGCCTATCGGTTATATAATAAGACTGATTTATGATAAAAATATTCCGTTATTTATAAATTTTTTTAAGATTACTTTGCTAAAACTACTTCTTGGATTATTTGTTTATTGGATTTCAAATCGTTTTCTTTCATCCTGTCACTTTTCCACCTCATCATCCGACGGCGTATTATTCCTTATCTGCTGTGGTATAATGCTGATTTCATTCGGTGCTTCTGTTGTAAATTCCGTACCCTTGCAGTGCTTACACTCATTTGCATAGTAGGGAACAGAGGTGTTGCATTTTACACAGTATTTTATTGCCGTGTTGTTAAGATCTTTTTCCTTTGCCTCATTTGCCATACCTTTTGCAATAAGCGACTTGTCAAGCAGTGCCTTTATGCCAAAAAGTATTGCAGGCAAAGCAAGGGAAATCGGCAGTAAAAGAATAAGCATCAGCGTTACGCCGCCTGTATCAAATCCTGTGCCGTTGCCTGAACTTCTGAAAACGTTAGTCGCAACCGAAAGAAAAGTGAACAGATACAATGCTGTCAGCGGAATATCTATTATTGTAAGCACCTTTATAGCTTTTCTTCTTACCGGAGCGGGATCTTTTGGATATGCTATACAGGCAAAGCAAAGCAGAAATATTGAAATAGTTAATGAAATCATAAAGTTACCTCTCTGAAGCTTTTTTAATATTTTACCATTTTATAGATAGATAGTCAAGAAAAAGCAGCCGAAACATATCGACTGCTTTTGTTTTATATTTGACTGTCTAAAAAGGCCTTTATCTGTTTTTCGGTATATTTTACTTCTGCATAAAGTTCACTTGCGGACACTCTTTCAGCGTCTGCACCGAAGATGATAAGCTGCTCCAGTCTGTCAGAGGTTGCAACTCTGACTCTGTGCTTTTTACCAAGTATTCTTGTAGCCTTTTCAATATACATATCGGCGGTTTCTGCTTCCTTCGTATATACTGCGGTAATACCGCCGTGACGCTCAACTTCACCCTTGTTACCCTTGACCTTATAAGCGTCAAAGACAACTATAAGCTCACAACGGTTATATCCCTGATAGTTACAGAGTATGTTTATAAGTTCGCTTCTTGCAAGGTCGAGATTTTCCTGTGCGATTTTATTAAGCTCATCCCATGCGAAAATAATGTTATATCCGTCAACAAGAAGATATAACGGACCTTTAGGTCGCTCCTTTGCTTTATACGGCTTATCCTTCTTTTCGGGAACTCTTCGCATAGCACTTCTTTCGTCACGCTTAATCTTGCCATAGGTACGCTCGAAAATCTCCATAAGCTCCTTGTCAGAAGCCTGCTTTGCCTTATACTGATTTATCGGCTTGCTTTCGGTTACCTGCTCATTATTATCCGTACCCTCGGCTATAGTGTGAGCATAATCGGGTACCTGATCCCACTTTACATTAAAGCCTGCACCGTGAGAGCAGAAAACAGAATCGGCAGGATTGTCAAGGTCACTTTCGGGATTATAGCCTATTTCATTTATTACCTGCTCGCTGTCAAGACAGGGTCTGTATCCGTCAGGAATACAGATAAGTCTGCCTTTACCGCCGCTGTATGAGTTTATGACCGACTGATAACCACGGAGCTTTGATGCAGGTGCAGTACCTTTTACCGTCATTTCGTTTTCGTTTTCAGCTTCGGGGGAAGAAAAATCTGCACCCTTCATCTGCAGATCTGTCATAGCTCTGCCTATGCAGTCTGTAGGAACGGTCAGAGTAAAGCTGTAGTAAGGCTCTAAAAGTATGCTTTCGGCACTCATAAGTCCTTGCCTTACCGCTCTGTAGGTGGCTTGCCTGAAGTCACCGCCCTCGGTGTGCTTTAAATGTGCTCTGCCTGCAACTAAGGTTATCTTCATATCTGTAATGGGTGAGCCTGTAAGTACGCCCAAATGTTTCTTTTCGTTAAGATGGGTGAGAATTAATCTCTGCCAGTTCTTGTCAAGCTTATCCTCTCTGCATTCGCTTACAAATTTCAGTCCTGAACCCTCTTCGCCCGGTTCAAGTAACAATCTCACCTCTGCATAATGCCTGAGCGGTTCGTAATGTCCTATACCGAAAACGGGAGCGGCGATAGTTTCCTTATAGGAAATACTACCCTCGGAAAATTCCACATCAAAGCCAAATCGGTCGTGTATGATACTTTTAAGTATCTCAAGCTGAATTTCTCCCATAAGCTGAAGGTGTATTTCCTTAAGCTGTTCATTCCACACGATGCGGAGTGTAGGGTCTTCCTGTTCAAGCCGTCTTAAAATATTAAGCCCGTTGTATACATCTATGTGAGAGGGTAAAATTATTCTGTAGCTGAATAAAGGCTCTAATAAGGGCAGGGGGGCATCAGCAGACATACCGAGTCCCTGACCGCTGTAGGTATCGGAAAGACCTGTTACAGCACATATCGTTCCTGCTTCGGCTTCGTCAACAGCTTTGAATTTATTGCCCGAATATATGCGTATAGTATTTACTTTTTCGGGGTTTTCTCCCTTTTCTATAATGCTCTTTACCTTTAGTGTACCGCCTGTGACCTTTAAATGTGTAAGACGGTTGCCGTGTTCGTCCTCGCTTATTTTATATACCGTTGCAGAAAAATCCTTGTCATATTTCGGCTGTATCGTGTATCTTGAAATCAGCTTTATAAATTCCTCTACGCCGTTTAATTTTAATGCAGAACCAAAAAAGCAGGGGAATACTTTTCTATGCTTTATCTTTTCGGAGATAACATTTTCACTTATTTCACCCTTTTCGAGCAGCTCATTCATAATAGCTTCATCACACAAGGCAAGAGCCTCAGCGGTATCCTCGTTTATGCCGTTTTTTACAGTATCTGAAAAATCCACACAAGCACCGTCAAGTCTTCTTACAAGCTCAGCCATAAGTATCTGACGGCTAAGCTCAGAAATATCCATCTTATTTATAAATATAAAGGTAGGTACACGGTAGCTTTTAAGCAAGTGCCACAGAGTTTCAGTGTGATTCTGAACGCCGTCTGTACCGCTTATTATAAGAATGGCATAGTCCATTATCTGTAACGCTCTTTCCGCTTCTGAAGAAAAGTCGGTATGACCGGGAGTATCAAGCAGTGTAATTTCATCACCGTTAAGACTCATCACCGCCTGCTTTGAAAAAATGGTTATGCCCCTACTTTTTTCAAGACTGTGAGTGTCGAGAAAAGCGTCTTTATGATCCACTCTGCCAAGCTTTCTTATATTACCTGTAAGATACATCATCGCTTCGGTAAGCGTGGTCTTTCCTGCGTCAACGTGTGCCATAATTCCTATGCCGAGTCTTTTCACCGTGAAACCTCCTTTCTTTTTCTGTAACTCTTACTATTTTACTATAGAAAAATAAACTTGTCAAATTTATTTACGGGAGTACTTATTTTGGGACACTCACAATGTTATAATAAGCTTGCAGATGAAGATAGCATCTTCTTTGCAGTTCATTTCTCACTTTGTTTCACATTTTGTGGAACATTAACCCTTTTTATCTTATTATATATTTCTTTGTTTTTCCGAATTGGCATTGCTGATTCGGAGTTTTTTTGTAAATTTTTTTGTTTTCGTATGCAAATTGCACAAAACTATTGTGCGGTTTACATACAAATAGAATAATTTTATCAAAAAGTATTGAAAAATTGATGCTGTTTGTGGTATTATTACACTATGGGTTTTTGTGTCCGTTTTTACGGGACATTATGAAAGGTGGTGAAACTAATGCCTTCATCGGTAAAAAGACAGTCTTATCTTACGCTTGCTATTATGGCAGGCTTTGTTGTGTTTTTAATTGTATCATTTCTTTTTCTGAATGGCGTAGTTTCATCTCTTGACAATGACACCGAGAGTCTTGCACACGATATGATACACGGACAGCACAAGGCTATAGATGCAATGATAAAAGCGGATGTTTCTACCGTTACAAACTACGCTGCCTGCAGCAGTAAATACAAAAGCAGAATTCGTATCGAACTTATGTCTGAGCTTAAGAACCTTACTGAAGACAGCCAGATGCTCAATGTTATCATTATTAATGAACAGGGCGATGTAACATCCTACAGAAATGAGGATATAAACGTTAGCCACAGAGATTATTTCAAGGCTGCTATGGAGGGCGAAATTACTTTCTCAGAGGCTATTTTCAGCGAGCCTGACGGCAGAATGGTAAATGTAATAGCAGCTCCTATATATGGCGATTATCAGAAGGTTATCGGCGTGGTTGCGGGTATGTGCAATCCTGATAAGTATAAGGGTGTACTTGATCTTAGCGTATCCGGTCACGAAAACAATGCTATGGGTTACATTGTGAGCAGTAGCGGTGACGTACTGATGTCGGGTGAAGAGCTTTTCGGAGATTATATTCCCGTTCAGGATAATTTCTTCACTTCCTCATTCGTTTCTTCTCTCAGTGAGGACGAAATGACTGTATTGAAGGATGAATTCAATAAAAAGGATGCTCACGGAATAATTAAGACAAAAAATAGCACTGATAAGGAATACATAGCTTATTACTCAACACTCAGTGTAGATCCAAACCTTCATTTCGTTGCAGTATTCCCGGGTGATGTTGTTTACGGCAGACTGCATGGCTATACAAACAAGATGCTTGTGCTTTTCCTTTTCTTTGTAGTTGTATTGCTTCTTGTTATAGTGGCTTATGTTATTTTTACCCGCAATTCCGTCAGAGCATTGAAAAAAGCAAATGACGAAATAGCAAAGCTTGCTTATGTCGATACTCTTACAGGCTATGGAACATGGAATAAATTTCAGAAGGACGCAGAATATCTTTTATCCCACGGATACCGTAAATATGCATTTTTAAGCTTTGATATAGATAAATTCAAGGCTATAAATGATATGTTCGGTCACGAAGAGGGCAACAGAATATTAAAACGTATTGCAGATGTAGTAAGCAGAAATCTTAATAACCACGAAACTTTTTCAAGAGTAAATTCCGATAACTACTATCTTCTTCTTGTTTACAAAAGCGATGAAGATACTATCGGGAGAGTTCAGAGTATTATTCACGCTATAGAGTACGATATAACAAATTTCGCACCGGTTATTTCTTTTGGTATTTACCGAATAACAGATAACAATAAGCTTACAGTAAGAAAAATGGGCGACCTTGCAGATATTGCAAAGCGTACCGTAAAATATGGCGAAAGCAGTGCTTATGCTTTCTATAATGAAGAAATGCTTATTGAAATACGTGAAGAAAAGCACATCGAAAATGAAATGCAGAATGCACTCGATTCCCACGAATTCTGTGTATATTTCCAGCCTAAGGTATCTCTTGGCGATACACCATATCTTACAGGTGCAGAAGCTCTTGTAAGATGGATAAAAAATGATACCATCGTTTCACCTGCAAAATTCATTCCGCTCTTTGAAAAGAACGGCTTTATTGTAAAGCTTGACTATTACATTATGGAACAGGTATGTAATAAGATAAAGGCGTGGGAATCACTCGGATATAAAGATATTCTTGTGTCTGTAAATATGTCAAGAGTACATCTTACCGATCCCGCTTTCCCCGATACTCTTAAGAGTATCTGCGATGATTACGCAATCAGCACGTCAAGAATAGAGATAGAAATAACAGAAAGTGCCGCTTTTGAAAGCCTTGAAGTGCTTACAAAGGTGTTTGATAAGCTTAAAAAGCTTGGTTTTCATATTTCTATCGACGATTTCGGTTCAGGCTATTCATCCCTTAATATGCTTAAGGATCTGCCTGCCGATGTACTTAAAATAGACAGAGCCTTCCTCACAGAATCCGCAAACAATAAGAGAGCAAATGATATCATATCCTATGTTATTAAAATGGCTCGCTCTCTTGGTATGGAGACGATTTGCGAAGGTATTGAAACCGATGATCAGGTTAATCTTTTAAGAACTCTTGGCTGTGATATGGCACAGGGCTATTACTATGCAAGACCGATGGCGTCTCACGCTTTCGAGGAGATTTTAAAGGAAAATCACGAAACTATCAGAATAAACAAGGAGAACTAATATATAATGGAATTCCCCAGCGAATCATTGCCTATACTTGCAGGAATTATAACCAACACAGGTAAGGCGATGGCTACAACAATGAAATATATCTATGCTGTTTCGGCAAAGGATTTTTACAATATCGGCGTAAAGGATGTGTTCAGAGTGGCACTTCTTGATCCTACCGACCCTTCAAAGCTTGAAAATTTAGGTATAGATATAAATAAAAAGGAGATAAAGGATATCTTTGATTCAGCAGAATTTCAGAGAGTACAGCACATGATATGTTATTATCTTGCGGCAAGAATTCCTTTTTATAAAAAGCAGATTGAAGAGCTGTCGTTAAAGGAAAAACAGCTTAAAATGATTTATGACGCTACTATCAATGAGGGTGCTGACAATTTTGGCGAATTGATAAATGAGACTTATGATGAGAATGTAAAACTTGTCAAGCAAAGACAATTCATTGTTCCGCCTTTCTCATCTGACTGGTTCAGAAGATATATTTACACCTATATACCGAAATTAGGTGAGATCAATAACAGAAACCTTTATTTCTTAGGCTGTGTTGAAGCGATGTTTCCGCTTTATTATTCTGCCATTATAGCACAGATGAAAAAGGTAATCTTCCTTTTACAGAAATAAATCAAACAATATGAAATGAATAACCCTGAAAAGAATTTTCTTTTCAGGGTCTGTTTTTTGTGTTACTCGATAATGCTCTTTATAAGTGCATCAAATATCTCTTCTGCTGTAAAATCAGCAGGCTTTTTATTTTTGAATATTCCGCTATTGATAAGATGTTCTGCGGCTTTTACTCCTGCTTCGTTGTAAACTGAAAAATCCGTCAGCATTCGCCTGAGTTTTTCGTCATCATCATTATATAAAAGCTCCCTTATTGTCTGGAAGGCTCTTTGCATATCGCCAAGCTCGTTGTCAAGCCAGATTATCTGTATGCTTTTTCTGCTAATGAAATCACTATGCTCCATAAGTGCCATAGCACCGCCGAAATCATCCCGTGCGGCAATTTCAACCTTGCGGATACCGCCCATAACGAGTGTTCCCATACACATAACGCAAGGCTCAAGTCCGGCGTATAAGGTATATTTCTTTTTGTCGGGATATTTTGAAATATCGAGGTTTCTGATAGCTTCGGTTTCGGCGTGGGCGGTTGACGGATTAGGTACAGTACACTCTGATATCATATTTCTGCCTTCTGATATTATGTTGCCGCTTTCGTCTGCAATTACTGCGGCAATAGCCTTACTGCCTTCGCACAGTGATTGCCATTCAAGCTCGAATATTCTTTTCCACTGAACAGATAATTCCTCAAATTTCATTATATGCCTCCCTTAAGTGAAATCATTTATGATTTTATTATATAGCTGAAAACCGTAAAAGTCAATACAATTAAAAGTATTTTTATGTTAAGAAATAGCTAAAGCGTTCACATAGAAGGCAGCACTGCCGTCCTTTGTCTTAGGAACGATTTTTACTGTGTGCTTTGCAGTTTCAGTAAAGCTCTTGAGGTGTGCACACTCAACATAGTTGCCCCAGCCACCGGGGAATGCGGCGTTGATAGTAGTAACAAGCTCGCCATCAATGTAGATATCTGCTGATGTAGCCATATCTGAAGTAAGTTTTCCGTAAAGGAGACCGATGCTCTTTGCTTCTACTTCAAAAGTGAGATTTACATCGTCTGCATAGGGCTTTGCGTCAGAACCGATAGCAACCCACATACCGTCAAAGCCGCCAAAATAGCCGTTTTTAAGTGCAAAACCGCTGGTTGAAGGTTCTGAATTTGCGGGAGTGAGAAGCTTGCCGTTTTCAAAACCTGCGGTTGAAGCCTTTACCGTAAAGTCGCTTTCTTCACCTGTTATGCTGTCAAGGTTTGCGGCAACGTTTGTGATGTATGCACAGAGCATCTGAGATAAAGCGTTGTGACCCTCTACATTGGGGTGGATGTTATCGTCAGAGATTTCCTTCCATGCAATATCACCCTTATTGATAACAGAGAGGATTGCGTCACCGTAGGAAATCATAGGAAGATCGTACTTCTTTATAATTTCAGAGTGGTACTGCTGAAAGCTTGTACCGTTTTCCTGAACGGTTGCAATAGTGATGATTGCAGGCTTTGTTTCCCAGTTCCAGATTGTTCTTAAAAGGCTGTCATAAGCTTCGATATTTCGCTGTGTGTTTTCGGTTGTATCATTTACTGAAAATTCAACAAATACTAAATTTGGATTCTTTGAAAGAAGATCGTTTGTCACTCTGTGTACGCCGATATAAGAGCCTGTTGCACCGATACCTGCGTTTACATAGTTGATTTTTGACTGAGGGCAGATGGACTGTAACCAGTCAGCGGTAAGTTTTGCATAGCAAAGCTCGTTACCTGCACTTGAACCCTGAGTGATGGAGCCGCCGATAAAGCCTACGGTAACATCCTCGCCAAGCTGTGTTTTCTTTAAGAATTCTGCAAGTCTTACCTTGTTACCTTCGTTAAGTACGGAAATATCCTTCATACCCTGGGTTATTTCGCCGCCTGCTACATATTTTTCGTCAACAGGAGCTTCAGAGGATTCGTCCTCTGAGCTTTCTTCTTCAGAGGATTCAGGAGCTTCTGAAGACTCGGGAGCTTTCGTTGCTTCTTCATCGCTTTCTTCCTTGGACTCTGTCTTGCTTTCAGTTTCAGCAGAACTTGTAGCAGTTGAGGAAGAGGAGGTGTCCTGGCCACTCTGACAAGCAGTTACACCGAGTGTTACACATACTGCAAGTAAAAGTGCAAATATTTTTTTCTTCATAAACTTAATATCCTTTCTTTTTGTATAAAATTATGCGGATGTTGCTATACCGACAAATTGATAATTCGGGTTTTACCTTAAATTATCTTGCTACAAAGTTAATATATCACTATTTTTACTTAATGTCAAGTGAAAGGAAATTTTTTATAGAAACACACTCTTTTTTATTGAAAAAAATCTTTACGTATGATACAATAAATATATATGTAATTATTTTGAAAGGACTCTATTATCATGACAAGCAAAAAACTTATATCTTCGGTTGACAAAGCCTTTTCCTATATGGGAAGAATAGATTTTGAACAGGCGGATAACCCTTTATTTATCTATGCCGGCAGTATGGTAACGGCAAAATTCACAGGCACGTCAGTTGGTATGCTGATAAGCCCTATGCTTATATATGCACAGACCTGGATAGGTGCTGTGGTTGACGGCATCCAGTACAAGTTTGATCTTAACAGATCAGAAACTCCTGTTTATATACCCATAGCAGAAGGACTTCCTGAGGGTGAACACACCGTAACAATATTCAAGCGTACTGCAGGTTCACATCACTATTTTCGTTTTGGCGGACTTATGATAGATGCTGATGCAGATATCATTCCCTACGAGCACGAATACGATATGAATATCGAAGTTTACGGCGACAGCGTTTCAGCGGGCGAAGTAGTAGAGGCGGTGTATTACGATGGTCACTGTGACCCCGAACACAATTCCTGCTATGATAACAGCTGGTTCTCCTATTCTTTATCACTGGCGAGAAAGCTCAATGCAAGAATACATTGTAACGCACAGGGCGGTATTTCTCTTGTTGATGGAGCAGGTTATTTCAATCCTTCATCCTATATCGGTATGGAAACTGTTTACGAGCAGATGTCCTATGTCCCCGAAATGGGTATAACAAAGTGGGATTTCTCACGTTATACACCCGATTATGTAATTATCGCACTCGGACAGAATGATGCTCATCCCGATCCTAAGCGTATTTACGAAAAAGAATACAGAGAACACTGGAAAACCACCTACAAGAATATGGTGAATTCTCTTATCGGAAAATACGGCGATAAGACAAGATTTATTGTTATCACAACAGTACTTATGCACGAAGCTACCTGGGATGAAGCTCTTGATGAAATTGTAAACGAGCTTGATAATAAGAATGTAGCACGCTTCAGGTTTATCAGAAACGCTGCTGCTACACCCGGACATCCCCGTATCACCGAACAGGAAGAAATGGCGGGCGAGCTTGCTGCATTTATACGGAATTGGAAATAAAATAGGTCAATTTTAACAAAATGCAACAAAAAAATAATGCACAGTTGATAAAATTAGCACAAAACTATTGAAAAAAATTCGGTTTTGTGGTATTATTAAGTTATAAAATTCACAAACTATATCTTTTAGGGGGAGATTATAATGGCTATAAACGTTCCAAAAGAATATGAAGTGCCTTTGTATCTGTTCCATCAGGGAAACAATGCACAGGCATATAAGCTGTTCGGTTCACATATGGCTACCGTAGACGGTAAGGAAGGTGTCGTATTCAGAGTATGGGCACCTAAAGCCGTGGATGTCTGCGTAGTAGGTGATTTCAACCACTGGAATCGTGAAATGAACTACATGAACAAGATAAGTGACGGTGGTATATGGGAAATATTTATTCCTGGACTTAAGCAGTTTGATAACTACAAGTACAGTATCAGAACATCAGGCGGCCAGATAAAGCTGAAGGCTGACCCCTATGGTTATCACATGGAAACAAGACCTAATACTGCATCAAAGATCTACGATATAAGCTGCTACAACTGGACAGACGAAAAGTGGATGAAGGAAAAGGAGACAAAGGATGTTTACCGTTCTCCTATGAATATCTATGAATGCCACCTCAATTCCTGGTTCAAGAAAAATGACGAGGATGAACTGTTCAGCTATATGGAGCTTGCAGAAAAGCTTATTCCTTATGTAAAGGAAATGGGTTATACCCATATCGAAATGATGCCTGTTGCAGAATTCCCTTTTGATGGTTCATGGGGCTATCAGCAGATAGGTTATTATGCACCTACATCAAGATTTGGTACACCTGCTGACTTTATGCAGTTTATTGATTATTGTCATAATCACGGGGTAGGCGTAATCCTCGACTGGGTACCTGCACACTTCCCGAAGGATGCTGCGGGACTTTACGAATTCGATGGTGAGTACTGCTATGAATACTCAGACCCTAAAAAGCGTGAGCATTACAACTGGGGTACAAGAGTATTTGACTGGGGCAAGCCTGAGGTACAGTCCTTCCTTATCTCCAATGCTAACTACTGGATAACAGAATATCATATAGACGGTCTTCGTGTTGATGCTGTTGCTTCTATGCTTTATCTTGACTATGACAGACAGGATGGTGCATGGACGCCCAACAAGTACGGCAGCAACGAAAATCTTGAAGCAGTTGAGTTCTTACAGAAGCTCAATGCTACTCTCTTTGAAAGACACAAGGGCCTGCTTATGATAGCAGAAGAATCAACTGCATGGCCTATGGTAACAAAGCCTACCGATATCGGCGGACTTGGTTTCAACTTCAAGTGGAATATGGGCTGGATGAACGATATGTTATCCTATATGTCCATGAATCCTGAATATCGTCAGTACAATCACGACAAGCTGACCTTCTCCTTCTATTATGCTTTCTCTGAAAACTTCATCCTTCCTATTTCTCACGATGAAGTTGTATACGGAAAATGCTCAATGCTGGACAAGATGAGCGGTCCTCGTGATAAGAGATTTGATTCTCTTCGTACCTTCCTTTCGTATATGACAGCTCACCCGGGCAAAAAGCTTACCTTTATGGGTCAGGAGTTTGCACAGTATAAGGAATGGAACTATAAGACAGGTCTTGACTGGGATATCCTTCAGTTTGAAGAACATAAACGTTACAGCGAATTTGTAAAGGCTCTCAATATATTCTACAAGGAAAATTCACCTCTGTGGGAAATTGACTACGACTGGAGCGGTTTCAGCTGGATATCAAACGATGACTATAAGAACAGTATCATCGTATTCCGGAGAAAAGACACCAAGGGTGATGAAATTATTGCAGTATGCAATTTCTTACCTCAGGAACAGGAAATTTACAGTTTCGGTGTACCTTACTACGCTGATTATAAAGAAGTATTCAGCACAGATGATAAGAAGTTCGGTGGCAGTGGCCTTGCAAACCGTACATTCAAGGCAAAGACAGAACCTATGCACGGTCTTGATTATTCAATCACAATGAAAATTCCTGCTATGTCTGCGATTTTCTTAAAGCCTGTAAATAAGCGTAGTCCTGAAGACGACAAGCCTAAGGCAAAGAAAACGGCTGCAAAGAAGAGCGATGATGCATCAAAGCCTGCAAAAAAGAAAACTGCAGCTAAGGCTACAGCTGAAAAGAAGGTAGCGGAAAAGAAGGAAGCAGCTCCCAAGAAGACTACAGTCAAGAAGGAAACCGCACCTAAAACTGTGGCAAAGAAAACAACCTCAAAGAAATCATCGTCCGCAAAAACAGACGATAAGATAAAGAAATAAATTCACGGAGGAAAGCGAATTTTATGAAACATGTAAAAAAAGAATGCGTAGCTATGCTTCTTGCGGGTGGACAGGGAAGCAGACTTTATGCACTTACTAAGGATATGGCAAAGCCTGCCGTTCCTTTCGGTGGAAAGTACAGAATTATTGACTTCCCCCTTTCAAACTGTGTAAACTCAGGTATTGACACAGTCGGCGTACTTACACAGTATCAGCCTCTTGTTCTCAACGAGTACATAGGCAACGGTCATCCCTGGGGTCTTGACAGAGTACACGGCGGTGTACACGTACTCCCTCCTTATGAATCTTCATCAGGCAAGTCCTGGTATACAGGTACAGCTAACGCAATCTATCAGAATATCAGCTTTATTGACAGATATAACCCTGAATATATTGCAGTTTTATCAGGCGACCATATCTACAAGATGGATTACAATGCAATGCTTGATTTCCACAAGAAGAATAATGCAGACGCTACTATTGCCGTTCTTGAAGTTCCGTGGGAAGAAGCATCACGTTTCGGTATTATGACTGCTGACGAAAACGGTGTTATTACTGAATTTGCTGAAAAGCCTGCAGAACCTAAGTCAAACCTTGCATCTATGGGTGTATATATCTTCTCCTGGCAGAACCTTAAAAAGCATCTTATTGCAAATGAAAATGACGAGGGTGCAAGCAAGGACTTTGGTAAGAACATTATCCCTGCAATGCTTGGCGAAGGCAACAAGCTTGTTGCATACCACTTCGAAGGCTACTGGAAGGACGTAGGAACAATCGACAGCTTGTGGGAAGCAAATATGGACCTCTTAGATCCTAATGTTCCCCTCGATTTACACGATCACAACTGGAGAATTTTCTCCCGTAACCCTGTAATGCCTCCTCACTATGTAAGCGAAAAGGCTACAATCGAAAACTCTATGATCTCTGAAGGTTGTACAGTTGACGGCTTAGTTGACTTCTCCGTACTTTTCGCAGGTGTTGTTATTGAAGAGGGTGCTGTTGTTCGTGACAGTATCATAATGCCCAATACAACAATCAAAAAGGGTGCTGTGGTAGAATACGCTATCATCGGTGAAGACTGTGTGATCGGCGAAAATGCACATATCGGTGAAAGACCCGAAGCTATTGAAGATAAAGATACCTGGGGCGTAGCAGTTCTCGGTCACGGTGTTACAGTAAGTGACAAGGCAGTGATCGGTCCTAAGGCTATGATCTCCGAGAATGTGTGAGCAGGAGGATAACGAAATATGGCTAATATGTCAAATGTACTTGGTCTGATCTTTGCTAATATGCACGAGCAGACTGTTCCCGATTTAACAAAAATAAGAGCAATGGCAAGTGTGCCCTTTGGTGCAAGATACAGACTTATCGACTTCCCCTTATCAAATATGGTAAATTCTGATATTGATGAAGTTGGCGTAGTTACAAAGGATAACTATCAGTCGCTTATCGACCACATCGGTGCAGGTGACGAATGGGATCTTTCCCGTAAGACAGGCGGTCTTCACTTATTACCTCCCTATGGTAATTCCTATGGTATTTATAGAGGCAGACTCGAGGCACTTGCCCACATCAAACCCTTTATAAAGAACGTAAATTGTGAATATGTTCTTCTTTCCGATGCTGATGTAATCGCTAATATTGATTATCGTCCTATCGTTGATTTCCACAAGAACAGTGGTGCTGACATCACAGTAGTTTACGGTAAGGGTACTTACAATGCAGAACAGTGTGCTACAAAGACTGTTCTTTCTGTAAACAAGAACAACGAAATTTACGATGTTTTAGTTCGTCCTGAAATGAGCGGCGAATTTAACGTAAGCCTTAATATGTTCGTTGTTGGTAAGCAGTTCTTGCTCGATCTTATCACAGATGCAGAAAGCCGTAACCTTTACAGCTTTGAGGTTGACGTTCTTCAGCACAAGCTCCACGATATGAAGGTAATGGGCTACAAGTTTGACGCTCCTTTCTTCCAGATAGATGGTATTTCTACTTATATCAAGAGCAATATGGCACTTGTTAATAAGAATTTAAGAGATGCTGTATTCAACAGCGATTCGCCCATCTACACAAAGGTAAGAGATGACGCTCCTGCAAAGTACGGTATCGGTGCAGAGGTTAAGAATTCACTTATCGCTGACGGTTGCGTAATTGAAGGTACAGTAGAAAACTGCGTACTCTTCAGAGGAGTTAAGATAGGCAAGGGTGCCGTAATCAAGAACTGCATACTGATGCAGGATACAGTTGTAGGCGCAAAGGCTGAAATGAGCAACGTAATCACAGACAAGAATGTAGTAGTTTCTGAATACCGCACACTTTCAGGTACTGAAAGCTATCCCGTATATGTAAACAAGAATGCTACAGTATAAAAACCATTTATAAATAAGTTTTGCCCCGTGATTTTTCACGGGGCATTTGCTATTCTTTGAAGTTTTATTTATTTGTGCATTCAATGTACTGGGCAACTAAAAAATAGTTATCTATATCCATCAGGTCAAGACCTCTGAAGGCAAAAAGATCATCATACACTTCAGCCATTTTTTCTGTATCCTTGCTTTCAACCTGAAAAAATCCTGTTACTCTGTCTATTCCTACAAGGATATCGGTATTTCTGATCTTGTAGATAGCGATTTCAGGCATCATACCATCGGATAATTTTGCCTTGTTATGATTGCTGTGCATTATATTGTATTCGATAATTTTCTTATGCTTAGGAGAATCAAGCTCTTCATAATCGTAGATGCTTTTAAAATGCTCATCTACTTCTTTTCCGTTTTTTCTGTTCGGAAAAAGATTATTCCGATTTTCTTCAAATGTCTTTTTCCACTTTTCAATCATTTCCACTGTGGGTTTAGTTGTAAGCATATAAGTCACCTCATAAATTATTTATTTATCCTTCGGCTACTGCCTTTAAAAACATCTCGTTTATACTGCTGAAAATTTCAGAGTCAAGCTCAGACATTCTGAATTTATCTATACTGTCATAAAACTTTTTAAGCTCGTTATCGGGGATTTCATCACCATATTTTTCTTCAAGCTCCTTTAAAAGCTTGTCCGCGTCTTTTGAATATTCAGAGGCGGGCAGGGAATAGAACACCTTTGTATGACTGTTTACTACTTCCTCTGTCCTTAAGATATATTTTACATTGAGATTTGTTATTTCATCCTTATGAGCGATTATTCCCGCACTGTCGTGGGGCACGGTGGTATCATCGTTTCCGTGTATCAGCATTACGGGTATGCCTGATTTATTTATACCATTTACTGCACTTATGTCTGCTTTATCGCCGAATAGAAAAGCGTTGTA
Organism: Ruminiclostridium sp.; assembly: GCA_045533495.1. Taxonomy (GTDB): domain Bacteria; phylum Bacillota; class Clostridia; order Oscillospirales; family Ruminococcaceae; genus Ruminiclostridium_E. Next base: position 16,063 of record JAZSHW010000100.1, read on the forward strand.
TAGCCACATATAGGGGTACTGGAGTGTAGCAAAAGCGTCGCCTACAAATTTCCTCACGAAGAAGCAAAGCTCCTCGTAGGGTGTATTGTATCCCGAAAAGCTTGCAACTGCTTTTACATTGTGATTAAAATTCAACACAGAGCAGACTGCATATCCGCCCATACTGTGACCTACAAGTACCTTTGGAAGTGATTTAAGCCTTTCGTCATTTTCGCAGAAAGTGAGTGCAGAGTCAAGGTCTATCATAGACTGGGCAAGACCTCTTTGACTCTCTCCCTCGCTGAGATAACAGCCGGAATGGTTATAAGACATTACTGTCCAGCCTTCTTTACAGAAATAATGGATTATATCCATTGTTTCCTCTTCATTGCTGTTAAGCCCGTGAACTGCAACTACAAGCCCTTTATTGCCATTCCCGTATACGTGACCGCTAATGGTTGTGCCGTGAGAATCAAAGCTTATATCGTACTTCGGAACTTCTTCCTTTATGTCATCATACCTTATATATCGTGAGTATTCTGAAAGCTCGGATCTTGAAAAAATTTCACCAAAGTAGTGGTTTATAACAAGCAGAGAAATTGCAGAAAAACATATCACAGTGCTGATAACAGAAATAATTATTGTTTTAAGGAGCTTTTGCTTTTTTTTACTCATCAGTCATAAACTCCTGCTGAAAGATATCTTTCTCCTGTATCAGGAAGAAGAACTATTATATTTTTTCCTTTGTTCTCCTCACGCTTTGAAAGCTCTATTGCCGCCCATAATGCTGCACCTGATGATATACCACAGAGTACACCCTCTTCTCTGACTAAAAGCTTTGCAGTCTTATAGGCGTTTTCAGTGCTTGCCTTTACTATTTCATCGCATAAGGAAAGATCCATATTATCAGGGATAAAGCCCGCACCTATGCCCTGAATACCATGTGCTCCCGCAGGCTCACCGGATAATACCGCAGAAGTATCAGGTTCAACGGCGACAGCCTTTAAATCTGATTTTTGCTCTTTTAAATATTTTGCATTGCCTGAAAAAGTACCGCCGGTACCTACACAAGCAACGAATATATCAATATTTCCTTCGGTGTCGTTCCATATTTCGGGAGCGGTTGTATCATAGTGTGCTTTCGGATTTGCAGGATTTTCAAATTGACCCATAATAACAGAGCCTTCGATTTCCTTGTTTAATTCCTTCGCCTTTGCTATAGCACCACTCATACCAAGCTTGCCTTCAGTAAGAACAAGCTCAGCACCGTAAGCGGCAAGCAACATTCTTCTTTCGACACTCATAGTTTCAGGCATAGTAAGAATTACTTTATAACCCTTTGCGGCGGCACAGCAGGCAAGGCCTATACCTGTATTTCCACTTGTGGGTTCAATGATTGTAGCACCTTTTTTTAAAATCCCCTTGCCTTCTGCGTCCTCAATCATTGCTTTACCTACACGATCCTTTACACTGCCTGCAGGGTTCATAAATTCGAGCTTGGCTATGATATTTGCCTTTAGTCCCAGCTTTTTCTTTATATTGCAAAGCTCTAAAAGGGGAGTAGAGCCTATAAGTTCTGTAATACTTTTATTTATTTTCATTTTGTTTTTCCTTTCTCATAAGATATTTTTATAATACACCTATAAATAAAAAAAGTCAACCTAAATCGTCAATTACTTAAAAGAGAAATTAAGATACAGTAAAGACACAAAAATATAGTTGACTTTTCATCCTTATTTATGATACAATATATTATAGTTAAATATTCTCTATGATAAAGGGGAGTAGCCGGGGAAATCTTTCCCGTGTGATATCGTCAGTACAGCTTTGAACAGCTCGGTATCACGCCGGGCTTATATAAGCTTATGGCAAGACTTTTGTCGCATTTTGTTGTGCGGCAGAGGTCTGTTTTTTTATGCCCACAGTAAAAGAGAATAAAACAGGCCGAAAGGCAAATATTCTTTATTGGAGGCGTTTTTTATGAACTATTACAGCAACAAGGTGTCCGATGTTCTGTCTGAATTACAGACTGCGGAAAACGGACTTTCTTCTGCAAAAGCGGAGGAAAACATCGCTAAATACGGCGAAAACAAAATAAGTGAAGGGAAAAGAAAAGGCGTATTTCAGGTGTTCTTTGAGCAGTTTTTAGATCTGCTTGTAATTATACTTATCGTGTCAGCACTTATATCTGTATTTACAGGAGAAATAGCAAGTACTATAGTTATTATCTGCGTTATTGTTATGAATGCTGTACTTGGTACTATCCAGCATTTTAAGGCAGAGAAATCTCTTGAAGCATTAAAATCTATGTCATCACCGACTGCAAAGGTTATCCGTGACGGCAATGTTTACGCCCTTCCTGCAACAAGCATTACAATAGGTGATGTGGTTATGGTTGAGCAGGGCGATATAATCCCTGCCGACGGTCGTGTCATTTCTTCCTCATCTTTACAGGTAAATGAAAGTTCTCTTACAGGCGAAAGCAACAGCATTGATAAGGTGGTTGATGAGCTTTCAGGCGAAGATATTGCACTTGGCGACAGGGTGAATATGGTGTATACAGGTTCTCTTGTCACAGGCGGCAGAGGTATGTTTGTCGTTACAGATATCGGTATGGAAACAGAGCTTGGTAAGATTGCAGGTCTTATTAACACTGCCCAAAGAAAGAAGACTCCTTTACAGGTAAGCCTTGATAAATTCTCAAAGCAGTTATCAATCATTATTCCTGCACTTTGTCTTATCGTAATGCTTTTATATGTTGTTCGTGGCGTAGAGCTTATGGATTCGCTGATGTTTGCGGTAGCTCTTGCGGTAGCGGCAATTCCTGAAGCGTTAAGCTCAATAGTTACAATTGCCCTTGCTATAGGAACAAGAAAAATGGCGGAAGAAAATGCCGTTATCAAGGATTTAAAGGCGGTAGAGGGTCTTGGCTGTGTATCAGTTGTCTGTAGTGATAAAACAGGTACATTAACTCAGAACAAGATGACAGTCCGTGCGGTATACCAGAATGGCGAAACCCTTGACGCTCACACAGCGATGTGCGGAAATATGACAAAACTCAAAAATGCTATGGCACTTTGCAATGACGCTGTTTATACAGACGGCAATGTTATGGGTGATCCTACCGAAACGGCACTTTCCGAATATATGGGCAGTACTGATTATGAGTGGATAAGAAAGGAATATCCCCGTATAGCAGAAGTTCCATTTGACAGTGACAGAAAGCTTATGAGTACCTTCCACAAAATAAAAGGTGGCAAGGTAATGTTTACAAAGGGTGCTACTGATAATATCGCAAGAAAACTCACAGGTATCTGTGAAAATGATGTTGTAAGAGATATCACAGAAGCGGATATTCAGAACATTCTTAATGCGGCAGATGAATTTTCAAACAAGGGTATGCGTGTTCTTGGCTTTGCATATCGTGAGCTTCAGGATAATGATCCCCTTGATATTTCGGAAGAAGAAAACTTTATATTTATAGGTCTTACTGCAATGACAGACCCGCCCAGACTTGAAAGCAAGGCGGCGGTTGCTGATTGTATCAGAGCAGGCATAAAGCCTGTTATGATAACAGGCGATCATAAGGTTACTGCTTGTGCTATTGCAAAGGAAATCGGCATTATGCACGAGGGTGACACCAGTCTCGATGGTACAGAGCTTGAAAAGATGACAGATGATGAGCTTGATACGGTACTCGAAAATGTATCGGTATATGCCCGTGTATCTCCCAATCATAAGATCCGTATAGTTGACCGCTGGCAGAAGAAGGGTAAGATAGTTGCTATGACAGGAGATGGCGTAAACGATGCTCCCGCACTTAAAAAGGCGGATATCGGTGTTGCTATGGGTATCACAGGTACTCAGGTATCAAAGGATGCCGCATCTATGATACTTATGGATGATAACTTTGCTACTATCATAAAATCAGTTGCCAACGGCAGAGCGATATATGCAAACATCAAGAATGCGATAAAATTCCTGCTTTCGGGTAATTTAGCAGGTATCTTTACAGTTTTATATACTGCTATCCCAGGACTTCCTGCCCCCTTTACAGCAGTACAGCTTCTTTTTATCAACCTGCTTACAGATTCACTTCCTGCTATTGCAATCAGTATGGAAGAGTCGGATAAATCCCTGCTTAATGAAAAGCCCCGTGATTCAAAGGACTCCTTCCTTACAAAGAAGATGACAACAGGACTTCTTGTCGGTGGTGTGCTTATTGCGATTTCTACAATTATTGCGTACTGCTTAGGGCTTTCAACATTACCCGCAGGTGATGGTGTTACAGCCTGTGCTATGGCGTTCGTAACGCTCTGTCTTGCCCGTTTGTTCCATGGATTTAACTGCAGAGGCGACAAGTCTATATTAGAGCTTGGACTTTTATCCAATAAAATGTCCTTACTCGCTTTCTTTGCAGGACTTACACTTCTTGTCTGTGCAGTATTTATCCCAGGACTTAATATACTTTTCGGTACGCAGGTACTGACGCTTGCTCAATTCGGTATATGTGCAGGACTTGGCTTTATTCCTACACTTATAATTCAGCTTGGCAGAGTTATAAAGAAAATGTTTTTTAAGAAAAAGTAATATTTACAATCACCCTGAATATTATAAAACAAGATTATAAATACAGGCTGGTGTAACTGATGAAAAAATCTCACAATATAAAGGTATTTGTAAAGGGTGCTGTTATAGGAGGCTCAATGCTTCTCCCGGGACTCAGCGGCGGCACTCTTGCAATATTACTTGGCATTTATGATAAGCTTATAAAATCGGTAAGTGACATCACAAAGAGAATAGATATAAAGCGAAATCTTTTGTTTTTAAGTATCTTTTCTCTTGGTGGACTTATCGGTGCTGTCTGTTTTTCTCATATACTGTCATCCGTGCTTTCGTTGTGGGGCTTTTATCTCAGCTTTTTATTTATGGGTGCAGTAATCGGTACTGTACCCATTATTTATAAGCAGTCGGGAGTAGACCGTCTGTCCTTTAAAGATATATTATTTACCGCTATAGGAGTTGCGATATCTGTTTCAGTAAACCTTATCCCTGAAAACATTATGAATACAGCTGATATAAATTCTTTCTCAGATTTTTTACTTCTTTTCATAGCAGGTGTATTTATTGCTGTTGCACTTATCCTGCCTGGAATCTCGGTTTCCTATACGCTTCTCATACTCGGCATATATCAGCGTGTTATTGACGCGGTGAAAAATTTTGATATACTTTATATTATTCCTATAGCTTTTGGCTGTATAGCAGGAATACTCAGTTTTACAAGGCTTCTTGATTATCTGATGACCGGATTTACAAGGCCTGTTTATATGATAATAAGCGGCTTTGTAATATCCTGCATACCAAGAGTTTTCCCGGGACTTCCGACTGGATTTGGTTATCTTATAGCAATACCTCTTTTGCTTATCGGTTTCTGGGTGGTTTATTCGGTGGCAGGAAAAGTACAGAAAGGCGTTGTGTAGGCTGTAAACCTCTTATGGTATACAATATTATTGACATTTAAGGCGTCGGATGTTACAATAAAAAACAGCGTAGTTTTAATGATAATAAGGGAAGTGTAAAAATGTCCGATAAAGAGCTTTTACTATCGCATATAAATGACCTGCATACAACACCTCATGGCATAGAGAGGATAAAAAGAAATCTCAGACTCGATAATGAAGATGTGGTAGAATACTGCAAAAAGAGAATAACCGAAGACGATACAGTGATATACAAAGAGGGAAAGAACTTTTATTGTGAAAACGGAGATGAACGGATAACCGTCAATTCCCACAGCTTCACGATAATCACTGCTCATAAGATGAAATTATTTCCTTAAAACTATTTACTTTAAGTTCTGTTTATGATAAAATAAATATACAGGCGTTGCCTGAAAAATTTTAACTTGGAAGGTAAAAAAATGAGCACAGAAAAAATTCTTTGGGGTAATTATCGTGGTATTGATTATTACCTTGTAACACTAAAAAATAAGAATATGACAGCAACCTTTACAACCTATGGCGGTGCACTTGTGAATCTTCTCGTTCCTGATAAAAACGGCAATGTTGCAGATGTAGTGCTGGGCTATGATAATATTAAAGGTTATATAAAGGGCAAGTCTTGTCAGGGTGCGCTTATCGGCAGATATGCCAATCGTATCGGTGGTGCAAAATTTACTTTAAACGGTGCAGAAATACAGCTTGAAAAAAACGATAACAAGAAAAATCACCTTCATGGCGGTAAAATAGGTTTTAATAAGAAGGTTTGGGATATTAAGGATTTAGGTGAAAACGAAAATCCTTATGTAACATTCACATATACAAGTGAAGATGGCGAAGAAAATTATCCGGGCAAGGTTGTTCTTGATGTTACTTACACATTGACAGAGGATTCTCTTGAAATCGCTTATAGTGCAGTCAGCGACAAAGATACTATAATGAATTTTACAAACCACGCATATTTTAATCTTGCAGGTTGTAATGCAGGAAGCGTGCTTGATCATGAGATTACATTATATGCTGATAAATATACTCCTGTTGACAAGCTTCTTATCCCTACAGGCGAAAAAGCTGATGTAAAGGGTACTCCCTTTGATTTCACGACTGCAAAGAAAATAAGAACGGATATGGATAACGGCAGACTTCCCGGTGGATATGATCACAACTTTATTTTAGGAGAGACTATCGAAATGAGAAAGGCTGCCGAGGCTTACGAACCTACATCAGGCAGAGTAATGACAACCTATACAGATAAGCCTGCTATCCAGCTTTATATCGGTGGTGGTCTTGGCAAAGAAAAGGGTAAGAATCGTGTAAAAATGAGAAAATTCCACGGCTTCTGTCTTGAAAGCCAGTATTGTCCCGATACACCCAACAAGCCTCAGTTTAAGCCCTCTTGTGTATACAAGGCAGGCGAACAGTACAAGTTCACAACTATTTACAAGTTTTCGAATAAGTAAGAGATAAAATAATCCCCACAGCGAAATGTGAATAGTGATAAAGAAGTATAACCCGTGAAGAAATTCTTCACGTGTTATTTTATAATCTCACATATAAATTGGAATTTATTCAACTCACAAGCTTGAGTTATCCAATAATCTTTTCTAAATCACTTATGAATAAATCATAATCCCTATTATCGTCTGTCCGCTCAGTCTTTGGCGTCATCGTTTATGTTGCACTAACTAAATTTTTCTCTGTATTATCAATAAACATCCATTCACTGGCACTCACATTTAACACCCCTAAAGCATATTCGTATATACTATGGCTGTCCTTGCTTGAATGCAAATTTGCCGAAATTGCAATGACATCGAAGTGTTCATTTAACCCTCTGTATTCAAGAATTGTGTTTATTCTATCGCATTTATTGTCTGTTATCATTCCAATAAGATATCTTTTCTTTAATTTTTGTATCAGAGCAATCATCTTTTCATCAAGACGAGTCGCTCTAAAAGAATCAAGTAAGATATCATAATCAATACTTTGTCCCAAAAATTTGCAAAAGTCTTGCCAAATCTCTTGATGCGAAGTTTCTCCTAACAGTAACTGTTTATTATATTTGAAGTAGCTCGCTTTAACTTTTTCTAACGGAATGCCACAAGTGTTAGAAAGATAATTTGTTATCGTTGTTGAACCCGTTTTATCTATTGTCAAAACTCCATCAAAATCAAACAATACCGCTTTTATCATTATTCCTCCTGATGTAAATTTCTTATTTGTCAAACTGATTATAGCAAATATATCGTAAATAGTCAACGTCATAGGTAACGCTAAGCCACTTTTGACACAATATCAAAAATGGCTTTCTAATACTTCTATATTACTATCGAACTAAAGCTGCGGAGATTTTGTGTATTAAAGAGATTTTGCTATTTCAAGAGCTATAAAGAATTTATCCATATCGTGATTTGCCTCGTGCAGCTTGTCGTAATTATATTCCGCTTCGCTAAGCACATCACCTGTTACAAGAAAATCATAAAGCTCTATACCGTAAAAATCACATACCGCTTGAGCTCCTGCAAGCTCCATTTCTACTGCAACACAACCTTCGTTTCTTCTTTTTTCTGCAAGTGCCCTTGTTTCACGGAATAATGCGTCTGTTGTCCAGACTCTGCCTTTGATAAAAGGTAATTCAAGCCTTGCAAATATCTGCTCTAAAAAGTCCGCATTTCTGATTTTTATGTAGTCGGAAGGGGGAGCGTAGTGATAGGACATTCCTTCATCACGGTAAGCCTCCGATGGTATTACATATTTATTGCTTGTTTTATCTTTATCAAGAGAACCTGCTGAGCCGAATAATATAAATTTATCCGCACCTGTCATCCAGTTGATTTCGATAATATCATTTCCTGCAAGGGTAGAGCCGATTTCAGAAAGGTAGAATACAACCTTCATATCATCCACGGTCAAAAGGTGAATTGGTCGTATTCTGTTTGCGGCTTTTATTATTCCCACATTTTCATTCGGAAAGCCGTTTAGCACCACAGAGTATATCTCTCTTGAAAAAGTGCCTATTGCTATATCGCAGATTTTTTTCTGCTCTCCAAAAAAAGTTTCGGGCGTAATTATAGGCTCGCTTTTATTGTCAAAGGAGTCAGTTATCATTTTATCACTCTTTTCAGTTTTATATTATTATGATTATATCAAGGGGAAAACCAAATGTCAATAGTAAAAAGCAGACGAACAAAATCGTCTGCTTTCCTTTAATTTATAATGAGTGCTATTCTGTGCATAAAAAGTAAATTATTGCTTGCGTGTAATTCCGCCGTTTCGCTTGCCTCAGCCAAGCAGAGACTCAAAAAAGGGAGCAGTCAGCGGCGACCCGCCGCTTCAGAAGCAACGGCCTTTTCGGCTCTTTCTGCACTGGGCAATTTTGCCTGAATCACATTGATAACATATCTCGTTTATTAATTCGCCATCATTGAAGAATTTATCTAAATTGTCGAGTGTAGTTGTTGCGATGCCTGATAACGCTTCTTCTGTCAAAAAGGCCTGATGGGAAGTCAGAATAACATTAGGCTTTGAAATAAGCAGAGCCAGCACATCATCGTGTATGATAGTGTTTGAGAAGTCCTCAAAGAAGAAATCTCCTTCTTCTTCGTATACATCAAGACCTGCACCTCTTACTATGCCGTCGTTAAGAGCATCAAGAAGAGCCTGAGAGTCGATTAAAGCACCTCTTGAAGTGTTGACAATGAAGATACCCTTCTTCATCTTTGAAAACGCCTCTGCATTTATCATACGTGTGTTTTCATCGGTAAGAGGGCAGTGCAGGGAAATGACATCTGCATTTTTATAGATAGTATCAAGGTCTGCATATTCAAAATCGGTATCTTTGGCAGGGAAAGGATCGTAGGCGATAACTTTCATACCAAGTCCCTTACAGATGTTTATAAAAGCTCTGCCTATCTTACCTGTACCGATAACGCCTGCAGTCTTGCCGTAAAGGTCTATACCTGTAAGACCTGCAATGTTGAAGTTGAAGTCTTTTGTTCTGAAAAATGCTTTGTGCACCTTTCTGTTTATTGCAAGAAGAAGTGCCATTGCGTGTTCAGCAACTGCGTGAGGGGAATAGGCGGGTACTCTTACAATATTGATTTTTCCGTATGCTGCTTTAAAATCTACATTACTATAGCCTGCACATCTCATGGCGATTATTTTAACGCCTGCATTATAAAGCTTATCAATAGTCTTTTTATCAATATTGTCATTGACGAAAGCACAAACCGCCTCGCATCCTTCGGCAAGCACCGCTGTTTTTGAATTCAACTTTGATTCAATATACTCTATCTCATAGTTTTTGTTTACAGCATCAAAGGATGCCTTGTCATAAGGTTTTGTGTCGTAAAAAGCAACTTTTATCTTTTCCATTTTGAATTCCTTTCTTTTCTATGTAGCTTTTTTATTATCTGTTGTTATACTTTGTTTATACTTAAAGCCCCTTCATAAAATAGCTTTACGAAGGGGCTTAGGTTAGATATTAATATTTGTCATCAGGGTCTTCGTTGAAATCTGAGTTGAATTTATTAAATCTTGACTTCTTAGCAGGTTTCTTTGCTTCGGGAGCTTCTGTTTTTTCTTCAGCCTTTACTTCAGTTTCTTCGGCTTTTGCCTCTTCTGCAACTTCGTT
>JAZSHW010000006.1:0-4618 GCA_045533495.1 Ruminiclostridium sp.
TATACCGGAAGGTGTTCAGATGATAGGCGATTATGCTTTCTTGGGCTGTAAGAATCTGCAATGTGTAATTGTTCCTGACGGAGTAACCGAAATCGGTCGGTTTGCCTTTGCAGAATGTTGCAATCTCAGATTTGCAAGGATTCCTGATAGTGTAACAAAGGTAGGCAATTTCGCTTTTTCAGAGTGTGAAAAGCTTGAATCTGTTATTCTTTCCTGTAATGTATCTGTGATTGAATGTGGATTGTTTTCCGGGTGCTACTCACTGCGCCACGTAACTATACCACAGAGTGTAATAAAAATCAGAACTCTCGCTTTTTTATGGTGCGAAAGTCTTGAATCAGTGACTATTCCCGACGGAGTGAAAATAATAGAGGATGGAGCTTTTGAATGTTGCTTTGGTCTTAAATCTATAGCTATACCTGATAGTGTAGCTTACATAGATGAAAGCGCATTCGAGCTTTGCCTGAACGTTGTTATAACAGCCCCGAAGGGCAGCTATGCGATAGAGTTTGCAAAAAATAACTTTATCGGATATGAGGAGATATAAACTTAAAAGTCACCTGCAAGCAGGTGGCTTTTATCGTTATTCATCAAATATCTCTCTTAACACGTCGCTGTAGTTTTCAGGGGTAAAGCCCGGAGCGGATGGATGCCTTAAGCTGTACACATTCAAGGGTTTATTCAAAATAACGCTTGTGTTGTTGTGGGTTATATCTGGCAGATAAACACATTTTTGGACGTAGTCGTTCTTACTACCAGCCATTATCCCTTCTTTTATTCTGCCCCTGTCCTCTTCTCTGATATGCTTTTTATTAAAGCTTGGTAAATTGTCGAAAACCAATCTGCCAAAGCATACAACCACGTCAATTTTATTTTCGTTCACAAACCTGAAAAGCTCATCGTTGTGTTTTTTACGGTTTTCTGTTTTTGCCAGAACCCTTTTAGCGGCACCATCCTTTATTCCGCAAAGCACGTCTATATAATTTGCAAACCATACTTCATCCCAGAAGGCTCTTCGGTCTCGTTCACTTTCCATTTCACAGTCGAAGGCTTTGCCAATTTTTCTGAAAAATTTTTTGGTTCTCGCTTTGCTTCCGTTTATATACTCCTCTACTACTGATGAGGTGGTATATGTTGCAGGTATTCCGACCTCCATGTTGTTCTCGTCCCTTTCATTTACGTGGTGTGATTCACCGAGAATAAGAATCCTTTTTGTTCTTTCTTTCGCATTCTTGCCTTCAAATATTCCGTGATGCATAATTTCCTCCTCGTGTATCAAAGTGTTGCATATCTACTATAGCATAAGAACTTTTGTTTGTCAACGAAGCTATGCACCTGTTTTGGTACTTCAACCGTTGTATAATAAAGCTGCAAAGAAAATAACTTACATCAAAAAGGAGGTCAATATGGCAGTTTTCAGATGTAAAATGTGCGGTGCAGGAATAAATGCAAAGGGGAATGAATCTGTTATAGAATGTGAATACTGCAACACAAGGCAGACGTTATCGGATACAGACAATATTATGACAGAGGCTTTTCCCGAATCGCAGAGCGTCAGAATCCTTCTGAAGCGGGCATTTATTTTCCTTAGGGATCGTAACTGGTATAAAGCCGACGAGTATTGCGAAAAGGTGCTGGACAAAAATCCTGAATGTGCAGAGGCGTATCTCGGCAAGCTGATGGCAAGATTTAAGGTCAGCGAAAGAAATCAGCTCGGAGAATGTACAGAGGACATAAGCAAAAGTAAAAACTATGAAAATGCTTATCTTTACGGTGACAAAGCTCTTAAAAGAGAGCTTTCGGAATATGCGGAGCAGTCAAAAAAGGCATCCCTATATCACAAGGCGAAAACACTGTCAGAGTCAGAGGATGCGTTAGTTGTTCTTGAAGCACGCAGGATATTTATTAGCCTTTCAGACTACAAGGACAGTACACAGCTTGCACAATACTGTATCGGACTTGTCTATAAAAAAGGAACAGGGTATCTTGACAGCGACACGCAGGCAGATTTGGAAAAAGCGATAAAGATATTATCGTTGATAAGCGCTTATAAGGATTCGGCACTTCTTTCAGAAAAAGCAAAGTCACGACTTAAAGCGTTAAAGGAGGAGGCTGAAAGAATAAAAAGAAAAGAAAAGCGAAAGGCAAATATCAAAGAAGGAGTTTGTACAGGGATAGTCTGTGCGGTCATAATGGCATTTATTATATACTGGAAATTGCAGGGGCTGGGATAAATGCGGAGCTATTATGATGTTTTGCGTTTACAGAAAATTTACATCAAATATCAGATACAAGGAAATATGAGCGGATATTGACAGCTATTGTATTTGAGCGTATAATTAAATCAGATAAAAACACCGACAAGGAGGACAAAATGAGCGAGAATGTACAAAAGGAAGAAAATATGAATCAGATTACAAAAGAAACCTTTGAATTTTTGTGGTTTTCATATTTTGGAATCACCGTAGAGACTGCTAAAGGTATGGATTCAGACGAACTTATTAAGATATGCGCCAAAAGAGCATATCTTGATATGTGCAGAACGCTGCGGTTTACTGAAGATGGCGATAATAACAGCAAAGAAGAAAATGGAAGAGAAACCTTCAGAGATGATATAATCTGTAATGTAATACTCAAAATGATAAAAGATTGTATCTTCAATTCGAGTGAAGATAGTTTCGATGGTATTCATAAGACAATATGCGAAGAAATAAAAACAAGAGCCAACAGAAAAGATGATGTAAAGATTTTAAAAGTGGACTTTACATACGGACAAGCACAGAAATGGCTTAATATGACAATTAAGTATATGTATCTTATGGGCTTCTGGAAGAAAGAATTTGAGAATATAGAGAAAGTGCTTCATGTGCCTGTTGATAGCTATATTATTCAGGCGGTATGGAATAAGGAATATATTGAGCTTCCTTTGATAAAAGAAAAGTTGTGCCAAAACGGAACTCGCGGTGCGTACTCGGACGAAAAGGTCAAGAGCTGGAGTCAATGGGATGATACTATGTATGATGATTTTCAAACGAGCCTGAAAAAATATATCAACGATGAAACACCGTACGGAACTCCTTTGGAATGGGAAGCAGAAGCGTGGATAGAAGTTGCAGAAAGAATAAAAAACAAACAGAAAAAGGATTAGGCGATACAAAACACCCGCCCATATCCACACATCCGATATATATGTTTTAACCCCGCTGACTTATATCAGCGGGGTTCCTTATATCCTGAAACGGCTTACTTATCGTACTTTTCTATTCCCTCTATGAGCCTTTCTTTTATTTTTTCCCTGAGCGACTGTGGATAGATAACTTCTACACAGCTTACATACTGTAATGCCCAGAACTCCATAGCGTGAGGGCTTACCTTTACCGTAACCTTCAGCTTTCCGTCAAACTTTTCTATTTCAGCGTTATCGCCGAACCAATCCACCACCTGATCTACGATCCATTCTTCTGCATAGAAAACAACTCTTTCCAGCTTGTCGGTGAACATATAAGGGAGACCGGTAGAAAGCTCCTTGTAATCTATGCCGTTTTCGTAGCCCTCAATAGTTTCGATAGGTGCAAGAGCATTTTCGATAAGGGTCATATTTGTAATATGATCCACACGATAATAACCCATATTACACCATTGCTCGTTGCGAGCCATAAGATAGTAGCGCTGATTGTTGAGAACCAGCTGATAGGGGCTTGCGGTATGGATCTTTGTGCGGTGCAGTTTTTTATCTGCACCGTATTTGTTATAATCAAAGGTTATCTGCACGCCTTTTTCAATAGCTTCATCTATAAGCTCTATATTGTAGAAAAGTGCCTGATTATCCGTCTTGCTACGGTCATTTACCGAATGAATATTTCTGACGTGAGAACGGAAATACTTATTTGACATACTGCACAGCTTTCCAATAAGGTCCTTTGAATGTCTGGCGGTAATGTACCTGCTGTTCAGTACGCCGTCTATCAACATATGCAGTTCAGAATCCTCAAATTCACGTGACGCAAGATAACTGCCGCTACGGGAGGATTCTATATCGTAGCCCGCTTCCTTTAAAAGAGAAAGATTCCTGCTGATAGCCTTTCGCTCTATGACAATGCCGTATTCTCTTTTAAGAGTAGCGATTATATACTCCTGTGTCAGAGGGTGATTTTCGTCGCTGTATTCTTTAAGTATCTGCAGTATTCTGATAAGAGCAAGCTTTTTGGGTTCAAGTGCGTCCATAGAGCGACCTCCTTTGATATATCCTGAAATCAGTATAGCATATTATCTTTTCTTTTTCAAGTTTTTACGCACCTTTTTTGGGACGTGATTAGTTTTATATATAGTGCTACAGATAAAGCAGTGTTGATGCATTTAACATCATAACACCCACACGACAGATTTCCTTCGACAGAAACATCCGCATTGTAAAGGAACATAGAGTGAGGGTGAGATATACATATACTGTGGAGTTGTGAGACGGTTTAAGGAATTGAATAGGGGAGAAGAAAAGCCGCCTGCTGATTGCAGGCGTCTGCTTTGATGATTTGGGTGGTTTGTATTTTCAATTGAAGAGATTATAAAAGTGGGAAGTGCCGATAAATCGTGTTGGGAACACTATTGAAAACTTTATTGG
>JAZSHW010000014.1:0-31955 GCA_045533495.1 Ruminiclostridium sp.
CTTACTTTGTCAATCGCCCCTCAACGTACCACCTGTACGCCTGTCGGGGCGGTTTCCTCGTCTGCGTGCGTTTTTCTTCGCCTGTCAGCGTGTAGACAATGATTTTGTCTACACGCTGAGTCCGTGTGAGTAAATCACACGGACTGTTTTTATATATTACTTTCTTTTTAATCTCAATGATGCCGCTGAAAGCATTGTAAGTCCTGCTGTAATCATAACAGTTGTAAAGGACAGACCTGCACCTGTGGGAGGATTATTGCTTTCGCTGTCACCGGGGATATTTTCATCAGTATTATCATTAGTATCTTCAGGCACTTCCGTACTGTCACCGGGAACATTTTCATCTTCGCTCTTACCTTCAGTAAGGGCAATTCTTCCCGCACCGTAAGGTTCATCATATCCTGTGCCTGCCTTTATTGTGCCGTCAAGAGTTTCGGTTATGTATTTTATAATAATCTGATAATCACTCATTATTTCATCAAGAATAAGCTCTCCGCCGTTAAACATCGTATAACCATCGCCGCCTAATTTAAGCATATAATTGTGAGAAGCGACAGTATACTTTTTATCAGCATCAATAGGCTCACCATTTACCGTTACATCATATACTCTGCGTTCACCATCTATCTTTATAAAAGTACCGCCTTCATCAGTTACTACAGGAGAAGGTATACTTGTATCAACACAGAAGGTTATTCCCGACACCTGAAGGAAAGAGCCTGTTTCTTCCTTACCTGCAAGTCTCATACCGTGTTCGAGTGCGTCAAGCACCTGCTGTCCCGTGACCTCCATCATACAAAGCATATTTCCAAAGGGATGAACATTTATAATATCCATATATGTAACGTCACCCTTTTTGATATTTTCTCTTATACCGCCGCCGTTTACAAATGCTATATCAGCTCCTGTAACCTCTCTGTAGGCATCAGCACATAAGTCACCGAGATTTGTTTCCTGCCTGCGTATAAGTCTGTCACCTGTCTCAGGATCGTATATCACAAGATCAACTTCGCTGTTTGCTACCACCTTGCCGAATTCCTTATCAAGCTCTTCATAGATGGAGTCAACAAAAGCTTTTGTTTCTTCATCTTCTTCATCAATAGAATTTATAAGCTTGCTTGTTATGCCATCATCTGTTACAGTAACCTCTGCAACATTCTGAAGCTTTGTGCCTGTGGATGTAAGAAGAACTGTTTCGCCATCCTTATTTACAAATTCTTTTTCATTTACTGTAAGATGTGCATGGGCATCAAGATAAAAATCTATACCGCTTGTATTGCTTATAATAGCTGTAGCGTCCCAGTCGTCAAGACCTTCTCCATAGCCTGTATGAGCTACTGCTATAACATAATCAGCACCTTCTGCTTTGGCACCATCTACCGCTGTCTGTACAGCCTCATATAAGTCCTTGCCCTTGTTATCGCCTGAAAAGCCATAGATGAATTCTCCGTTTTCATCCTTGAAATATGCAGGTGTTGAAGAAGTGGGAGTATATGGGGTTGTTATACCAACAAAAGCTATATCCATATCATCTGCTTTAATCATCTTATAAGGCGGAAGCACCAGCTCATCTGTTTTTAAATCCTTGAAATTGCAGGAGATATAATCAAGAGAGCTGTTTTCGGCAATGGATAAAAACTGCTCCATACCAAAGTCAAACTCGTGATTGCCTGGTACACAGACATCATAACCGACATATTCCATAATATCAACTACAAACTCACCATCTGATACAGCACCGATAAGTCCACCCTGTATAGCGTCACCGCCATCTACAAGAATAACAGTCTTACCCTGTTCTTCCAGTGCCTTTTTATGTGCCGCAAGTGAGGAAAAACCGAGAACGCCTTCTTCCTTCTGACAAGCATTGTGAATATCATTGGTGTAGAGAATGACTACACTGCCGTCATCAGGCTGAACCTCTTCAGCAAAGGCTGATACCGCAAAGGTCAGCATCATTACAGAAGATACAACGACTGCCATAAGCTTTTTCATTAACTTCATATTATAACTTCCTTTCAAAAACTATATAACTATTATAGCAGAAAACTATAATTTTTTCCAGTCTTAAAACTATCGTTTTTTATTCTTTGATATAATTTTGTAGCAATGACGAAAAGACCTTGTTTTAGGTACAAAAATGTGATATAATTTATATAAATTTCATTCTATTGACATTACGGAGATTTGCTATGGATATAAAAACATCAATTATCAGTGGTAAAACCTCGCTTGGAATTGAGCTTGGTTCTACAAGAATAAAGGCAGTGCTTGTCGACAGCACAAACCAGCCTATAGCACAGGGCTCTCATTCCTGGGAAAATGAGCTTAAAGACAGCATCTGGACTTATTCTCTTGACAATATACATAGTGGTATCAAAAGTTGTTATTCGGATCTTTTAAAAGATATAAAGGAAAAATACGGTGTAATTCCCGATACCTTCGGCTCTATAGGTGTCAGTGCGATGATGCACGGATATATGGCTTTTGATGATGGCTGGACACTCCTTGCACCTTTCAGAACCTGGAGAAATACAATTACAGGAAAGGCGTCAGAAGAACTGACAAAGCTCTTCGACTTTCCCGTTCCGCAAAGATGGAGCATCGCTCATTTATACCAATCAATCCTTGAAAAGCAGGAACATCTTAAAGATATCGTACATCTTACTACGCTTGCAGGGTACATTCATTTCAGGCTGACCGGCAAGAACGTTCTTGGTATAGGCGAAGCGTCAGGTATGTTCCCCATTTGTAGCAATGCTCTTACCTATAACAAGGAAATGACTGAGAAGTTTGATAATATCGCCAAAGAAAAAGGCTTTGATAAACCGATACTCTCATTACTCCCCGATGTACTCTGTGCAGGAGAAAATGCAGGAACGCTCACCGATGAAGGTGCAAAATTCCTTGACGAAACAGGCACTTTAAAAAGTGGTATACCTATGTGTCCTCCTGAGGGTGACGCAGGTACAGGTATGACTGCAACAAACAGTATCTCAGCCACAACGGGCAATGTATCGGCAGGCACTTCGGTGTTTGCTATGGTAGTTCTCGAAAAGCCCTTATCAAAGGCATACAGCGAAATAGATGTAGTAACCACTCCTACAGGAGAAGCCGTTGCTATGGTGCATTGCAACAACTGCACATCAGAGCTTAATGCCTGGGTGAATATATTCAGAGAATTTGCCTTACTTACAGGTAACAACATCAGCGACGCTGAACTGTACAACACACTTTTCAATGCAGCTATGAAGGGCGATAAGGATTGCGGAAAGCTCCTTGCCTATAATTATCTTTCAGGCGAACATGTTACAGGTTTTGAAGAAGGCAGACCAATGTTTGTCCGCACTCCCGACAGCAATTTCAATCTTGCAAACTTTATGAGAACTGAGCTTTACACATCTCTTGGTGCATTAAAGACAGGTCTTGATATTCTGCTTAAAGAAGAAAATGTAAAGCTTACAAGTATTACAGGTCACGGAGGATTCTTCAAGACTGAAAATGTAGGTCAGAGTATTTTAGCTGCGGCAGTAGACGCACCTGTGTCGGTTATGACTACCGCAGGAGAAGGCGGAGCCTGGGGCATGGCTATACTTGCATCCTATATGATTAACAAGGACGCCGGTGAAAGACTCTGTGATTATCTGAATAACAAGGTATTTGCCGACGCAAAAATCAAAACTCTCTCTCCTGACAAAACCGATGTTGAAGGCTTTGAAGAATTTATGAAACGTTACAGCAAAGGACTTGAAATTGAAAAAGCGGCGGTGAAAAATATATGACCACTGTTTATTTTATAAGACACGCTCAGTCAGACAGATTTACGCAGGATGACAGAACAAGACCTTTGACTGAAGAAGGGCTTGCAGATACACTTAAAATTACAGAAGCGTTATCAGATAAAGGGATAGGTCACATTCTGTCAAGTCCCTATAAAAGAACCATCCAGACTGTTACAGACCTTTCAGAAAAGCTCAGACTACCCATTGAAACAGATGAAGACCTCAGAGAAAGAAATGCAGGCAAATGGCACGGCGAAAACTTTCTTGAATTTATCAAAGCCCAGTGGGAAGATTTTAATTATCACATTCTTGACGGCGAATGTCTTTCTGACGTGCAAGGTCGTAACATAAAGGCATTACACAAGTACCTAAACAAGTATAAAAATGAAACTATCGCTATTGCCACTCATGGCACAGCATTAAGTACAATAATAAACTACTATTATCCTGATTTCAATTTCGACAGCTTTATGAGGATAATTGATTTTATGCCCTATGTTGTAAAAATGGAATTTGATGACGAAAATAAAGCAACAGCTTTTGAAGAAATTCTTATTATAGAAAAGGAGTACAAGTAATGGCATCCCGTCTTATGCATCTTTATGTCGGCAAGCTACTTGCCGAAAAGCTTGATATCAAGGACAAAAACAGATTTTTATGCGGTATAATTCTGCCTGACGCATATCTGTCAGGAAACAAGGCAGATTATAACACACACTATGTACATTTAAGCAATGAGCATAAAACTATGGATTTCGGCAGATTTTATGCTGAATATAAGGAAAAGATACTGACAGATGAGCTTTATTTAGGCTATTATTTTCATCTTGTACAGGACTGTGCCTACAGAAAATTCATTTACTATGCCCTTGACCTGTTAAAGTTCAGAGGCAATGAGGATTTTTTAAACAAACTTTACGCAGATTTTCACAGCCTGAATTCCTATATATACGGCAAAACAGGAAAATTCCAGCTTTCTGTCCCCGAAAATTTTGAAGATGAAGAAATAAACAAGCTCTGCCCCTTCCAGCTTAGCGAATTTATAGAATATATGGAAAAGGATTATCTTGATAAGCCTGCGTCAGAGCATTATTACATTTCTCCTAAGATTTGCGAGGAATATTTCTCACGCTGTTTAGAAAGCTGTATAGAGGAATATGAGAGCGTAAGGGCAGATAAAACTCCCGATGCGTGGAAATACTGCTGGACAACCCCTCCCGTAATCTGATATTGATCAAACTACTGTATAACAAGGCTATCCCAGGAAACCTGTGAAATTCAGGTACGAGCCCGTCGCCGTGATGTACATGATTTTTCAGTCTACCGTTAGCCGTAATAACGGGACAAAGCCATTGGACAAAACCGAGAAGGTGACTGAAAAGGTACTAAGTCGAAATACTGCGGATAGCTTTTAAAAGTCTTTAATAGCAGCGAGTGCCTGCTGAAGATGGTTATAAAAAAACAAAATGGGCAAAGACCCGAAAACGAAAGGAAGTTTTTTATGAAAACAATTTTTAAAAAATCCTTATCGTTATTCCTTTGTTTTGTGCTTATTACGGCTGTAGCACTTACATCAGGATGTAACGATAACAAAGAAGCACCGCAGAATAACAGTTCATCTGCGGTAGAAAACAACGACAAATCTTCTGCAACAGAAGAAAGCAAAGGTGAAGTGACCGTAAAGGGTGAAGGCAAGACAAAGTTCAATTTCGCCGTCACCGACAAGGACGGCAATGTAACAAATTATGAAATTCACACCGATAAGACAATCGTCGGAGAAGCTCTGCAGGAACTTTCACTCATTGAAGGCGACGAAGGTGATTTTGGTCTTTACGTAAAGAAAGTAAACGGAATAACAGCTGATTTTGACACAGACGGAACATACTGGGCATTCTATGTAAATGGTGCTTACGCCTCATCAGGTGTTGACACTACAGAGATCAAGGACGGCGAAAGCTATGCCTTCAAAGTAGAAAAATAATGAAGCTGAGTATCAGAGAAACAGTCATATTCGCAATGCTTGGCACTATTATGTATCTGTCGAAGATGGTAATGGAATTTCTGCCGAACATTCACCTGCTCGCTGTGCTGACTATTGCTTATACCATAGTTTACAGACAAAAAGCACTTTACCCTATTTATGTATTTGTGCTTGTACTTGGGCTTACAAACGGTTTTAATATGTGGTGGATTCCGCATTTATATCTGTGGACTGTTCTTTGGGGAGTTACAATGCTGCTCCCAAAGAAAATGCCAAAGGCAGTCGCTCCGATAGTATACATCATAGTTGCAGGTGCTCACGGCTTTTTATACGGCGTCTTGTACGCTCCTGCTCAGGCTATAATGTTCGGACTTGACTTTAACGGCACTATTGCATGGATAATAGCAGGATTACCCTTTGATATCTCCCACGGCATCGGAAATATGATCGGAGGTCTACTTATAATACCTATCATTTCCGTAATACGACTTGCGGAACGAACAACTATAAAATCATAAAAAATCGGGGTCATCCAAAAGGATGACCCCATATCATTTTTAATTAATAATTTCTTTCCTTGTATGCAGGAATTCCGACTACGCAGAAACCGACACCGGACAGGAGATAACCTATACCAAGGTTTGTGAGGAAAGAACTCATAACGCTCGCTGGCTCTCCAAGTTCTAACATCAGGTTATCAAGTGTATTAGCAAGTGAGAAGAAATTAAAGAATACATCAGCAAAACCATCATAACCAAGCCATGATAAGACTTCCTCTGCACCAGGCTCGTTGAATACAGCTAATGTTTCGATAAAGATGTTGCTACCAAGTACCGCAAGTGCAATTACCACGATACATGAAATAATACCGAAAACATCAAACTTCTTGCCAAAGAGCTTGTAACCTGTTACAGTACAGAAACCCATTGCAAGACCGCCTATCCAGGCAATCTTACCCATCATACCGAATATTACCCAGATAACGCAGGCGATAAGGCAGAATAAAACTGCTCCGACAAAGCCCATTAACGGGTTGGAATTTATATTTGCCTTTTCAGGATTACGAGTTATAGGAGTAAATGTTGCAGGTGCTTCAGTATATGAAGGATCTGCTCTGAAATCATTCGCTATCGGAGGCACAGAATAGTTATTCTCGAAGGATGATGCTGGGGGAGGCTCAAGAGCTGCAAGGTCTGCCGCAGTTGTAAAGCCTGTACTTGCAGGAGCTGTAGCAGGATCAATACTGCCCATTGAATCTGAAGCAGAAGCAAGCTTTGTATTTGCAGGAACACTACCCTGATTCATACCCATTGCACCGACAGCACCCACTGCACCAACGCCAACAGCACCTATTGTTGTTCCCATATTCATCTGAGAGGGCTGTGCATTGTATGTATTTGGCTGAGGTGTAGCAAAGCCATCTGCACCGAACATAGGCTGCTGAGGCTGAGTATTCATATTATTCTGTGCAGGCTGTACAGGATTAGCAAAGCCGTCTGCACCAAACACAGGCTGCTGGGGCTGAGCTGCCGCCATAGCTGCATTCTGCTGAGCTTCATCAGCTTCGTTTTCTGTACACATCTTACAAAGCTGTGTGCGTACTCCGTCAGAATCATTTCCTATAGCAAGACCTATTCCTGAACCACACTGAGCACATGCGTTGCTGAAATAGTTTGCCGAAAGGAAATTAGTAATATCATAAATAAAGGTCATCAGTCTTGTGATAGTTGAAGCAGAGTCAACATCAGCGGAAATAACCGCAGCAATAGTGAAGTTATTTACATCTGTTGCTCTGATGTAATTATTTTCAGGCTTTGCCTTATACTCTTCAAACCACTGTTCTGCACTCTTATTGGATAAAGCACCCTTTCTTGCCCAGGTAGTGAAAATAAAGCAATTGTTCTGTTCGTTTGCCTTAATCATCATACCAAAGCCCTTATTGACGCCATAAACACTGTTTGTTGCAGCATCTGTTGTAAACTGAAATTGAGTTGCTAAAGAAAAAAGATCATCAAGTATCATTTTATTTTCCCCCTTAAATTTTCTGTATTTATTTCAATACATATAAAATTGTACTACAAAAGGAACTATTTGTCAACACTTTTTTGCTTTATCATAGTCAAGTGTCAAAATATTTTTGTGTTGACAATTATCTGAAGATTGTAGTATAATAAACTTTGAAAAGTGGTGGTATACCCATCATCTGAAAAAGCAAAGTGAATTTTGTTCTAAACACAGAAAGGTTATTATATGCAAAATAAAATCTTTTTTACAAAGCCGGGTGATTTTTCTCTTTGGGAGCAGAATTGTCAGCCAATCGGCAACGGATATATGGGAGCAAGCTTTTTTGGCGGTATAGCAAAAGAAAAAGTTGTACTGAATGAAAAGACTCTGTGGGCAGGCGGACCTTCTGAAAGTCGCCCTGACTACAACAGCGGAATTATAAACGATAGCTATAAATATGTAAAACAGGTTCAGGAGCATTTATATAACGGCGAATATGAAAAGGCGGTAGAGCTTCTTCCTCATCTGACAGGTGCTACCGACGGCTTTGGTGCTTATCAGCTTTTATGTAATATGATGCTGAGCTTTTCCAATATAGATGAAAGTCTTGTAACTGACTATAAACGAACACTTGATTTGGATAATTCTATCTTCACTACAGAATTTTCATATCGTGGCGCTGTTCACAAAAGAGAAGCCTTTGCAAGCTATCCTGCGAATATGATAGCTTTAAAGCTTTCTTCCGACAAGCCCAGAAGAATATGCGTAAGACTCAGTCTTGAGGATATGCAGTGCGGTACTGTAAAGGCAGAAGGCGATACTCTTATATATGAGGGAGCTTTATATGATAACGGTCTTCGTTACTGCACAATGTTCCGCATCGAAAATCACGGCGGAGAACTTTTAAATGCAAAAGACTCTATAATGGTAGAGCATGCCGATGAAGTCGTAATATATATCACTGCTTCTACAGACTACAGCGATATCTACCCCACCTTCAGAAACGGCATAGATCCTGCAATCCCCGTAAAGGAAAGGATTGAAAAAGCCGTAGAAAAAGGCTTTGATGTTCTTTACAGTGAGCATCTTGCTGATTATAAGGAGCTTTTTGACAGAGTAAAGCTTACTTTGGGCAATGATGACAGCGAAATAATTCCTTGTGATGAGCTTATAGGAAAATACAGAAATACTCCCGATAAAAATTACAAGAGACAACTTGAAATGTTATATTTCCAGTTTGGCAGATACATGCTCATCTCTTCATCAAGAAAGGGCTCTCTCCCTGCAAATCTTCAAGGCGTATGGAATGAGTCCAACTGCCCTCCCTGGTGCTGTGACTATCACATAAATGTAAATCTGCAGATGAATTACTGGGGTGCATATAATACAAACCTTGTTGAAACTGTACCTCCCCTTGTGGATTTTCTTGACAGTATGCGTCCCTCGGGAAGAAAGTCAGCAGAGGCTTATTACGGCATAAAGTCTGACGAAGCAAACCCTGAAAACGGCTGGATAGCCCATACACAAAGCACACCCTTCGGCTGGACTGCTCCAGGCTGGGATTTTTACTGGGGCTGGTCGACTGCCGCAGTAGCGTGGCTTATGCAGAATATATATGAATACTACGAATTCACAGGCGACAAGGAATATTTCAAAGAAAGAATATACCCCATTATGCGTGAAAGCGTAAAATTCTATACACAGTGGCTTAAATTTGATGACAAGCAGAACAGACTTGTATCAACTCCTACCTACTCGCCCGAACACGGACCTGTTACTATCGGCAACACCTATGAGCAGAGCCTTATCGAACAGCTTTACAGAGATTTTATTATTTCTTCTGAAGCACTCGATTGTGACAATGAGCTTCGTGACACGGTAAAGGAACAGGTAGATTTATTAAAACCCTTTAGCATAAGCGAAAAGACAGGATTATTAAAAGAATGGTTTGAAGAGGATGATGATAATTTCGATCACTCCAAAACTCAGAAAAACCATCGTCATATATCCCACCTTATGGGACTTTATCCAGGCAAGGCAATTAACGAAAACACCCCTGAGCTTCTTAAAGCCGCTATAAACACCCTTAATGACAGAGGCGATGAATCTACAGGCTGGGCAAGAGCCTACAAATTAAATCTCTGGGCAAGAGTAAAAGAGGGTGACAGAGCATATTCTATACTACAGGGGCTGTTAAAGGGCTGTACCTTTGATAATCTTTTTGATTTCCATCCCCCCTTCCAGCTTGACGGAAACTTCGGAGGCAGTGCAGGTATTGCGGAAATGCTTTTACAGAGCCACGAGGGATATATTGATATTCTGCCTGCATTACCATACTTATGGAAGGATGGCAGCTTCTCGGGGCTTCGTGCAAGAAACGGCTTTATCGTAAATACGGTATGGAAGAACAACGCTCCAAGCGATGTCAGAATAACATCCTCTATAGGCGGTAAATGCCGTATCAAGCTCTACTGTTCGGCAGTCTTATGTGATGGTAAGGAAGTTCCGTTCACCCACAACGACAACATAACAGAATTTGAAACTGATCCCGACAAGGAATATTCATTCGTGTTTTAAGGATAAATAGACAAGATGTGTTAAAAAACCAGTACTTTTTTGTACAACTTGTCGATAAGTTAAAAATTTTAATAAAATTTCAAAAAAACACTTGCATTTTTGATTTGTTTCTGTTAAAATATTTATGTTATATCGCTATATAAGGATATGGTGATGGAACGGACAGTATCAGATACAGTCAGTTCCTTAATTATAAGCAACACTAAAGGAGGTGCAAACCCCATGGCAAAATGTGATATCTGCGGAAAGGGCGTTTCTTTCGGCATTCAGGTTTCTCACTCACACAGACGCACAAACAGAACATTCAAGCCCAATGTTCAGAAGGTTAAGGCTATCGTAAACGGTACTCCTTGCAGAGTACACGCTTGCTCTCGTTGCCTTCGTTCAGGTAAGGTACAGCGTGCTGCTAACTAATTGAAACTGAAAAGTAAAACCAAAGAAAATAATTTTTTCGCTCCCCTGATTTTTCAGGGGAGTTGGTTTTTTCACCGTGATGATGTGGCGGTTCCGTCTTTTAAAATCGTTGGGATTGGCATAGGTGGGTAAAACGGCGGGGTTACATAATGGATGTACGATAAATTGTTGTTTGGCGGCGGGTTGACGGTTTGTGTTTATGTATCATAACGCGACGTCAGAGAATATACCCTAAAGGGTGCCGCAATCCTTTGGATTGCTCGCCGCCCCCTACAATTTTCCCCATAACATTGCGGGTTGCGTGTGGGGGTCGGCCTCCCGGACGACCCGCCGCCGAAGGCGGAATTTGGTGAACGCCACGCGTTCAAACAACAATTTATCCGCCAAAAAGGTCGTGAAGGGGAACCTTCACGACCTTTTCTTTTGTAAACCTTTACTGATTTACATTTTCAAAGAAATTTTCAAATTCCTTTACTCCGATGTTTACCTGATCTTCGGCAAACTGTGCGGCACTTTCGTCATTTTCACCCGATTCGTTAGGCTTTCCTAAAAGCATAAAGCATACATAATCTCCATTGCGGAGCACCTTTGCAGCGGCTATCTTTGCTAAATTCTGAGGATACTGGGTATTATTCTCAGTAAGCAGATTCTTTGCATTCTTGAATGCATTTTCAATTATATCTGCTTTACCCTCCTTTGCTTTTACGATAACAAGTCTGTCGGGATGAAAACCAATAGTGGGCATTTCTGCAACGATTTCATCGTACATATCAGGGGTGATGCCGAACTGTGCTTCGAGGTCTTCCTCAGGAATAGCCATATTGGGAAGGTAGTTATCGTTATACGCCTTCGCAATGTTCTCTCTTAATATCTCTGTCATTGTTCTGTCATCAACTGTATCGTTTACTCCTGAATCTGTGTTTTCACTTGTCACAGGCACAGGATTTGACGATACAACTGAACCGCTTGTTACTACGGATGAAGTGCCGGACGACATTTCCTGATTTCCGCCGAAAAAGCAACCTGAAAGACTGGAAGCAAGAGTTGCCGCAATAACTAATGAAAGAGTTATGTTTTTGTATTTTTTCATTTTTTTGTTCATAAGAATATATCCTTTCTCTTTTCTGTTAAATTCTGTGTGTAATTTTTCCATTACGTTTATATAATCTCCCTGCTATTGTGATTTATTCATACTATTGTCATTTTATCTAAAAAAACATACGTAAAATCTATTTTACTCACAAAGACGATTGTGCCATAATCAATGGACATTTTCATCTCAATATGTTAGAATAAAAGCATAAATAAACTGAAAGGAAAACTCAGCTATGATAAATTTAGATGAACTTATAAGCAAGATGACACTGGAAGAAAAAGCGGGCCTTTGCTCAGGCGGCGACTTCTGGCATACCAAAAAGGTAGAACGACTCGGAATACCCGATGTAATGGTAAGCGATGGCCCTCACGGACTGAGAAAACAGGATATAGGTAACGTAAACGCAGAAAGCGATGTTATCGAGGCAGTATGCTTCCCCGCTGCCTGTGCTACTGCCTGCAGCTTTGACAGAAAGCTCATGCAGGATATGGGCGAAATACTCGGTGAAGAGTGCCGTGCAGAAGATGTATCCGTTCTGCTTGGTCCTGCTGTCAATATAAAGCGTTCTCCTTTATGCGGCAGAAACTTTGAATATGTATCCGAAGACCCCTATGTAGCAGGCGAATTGTCCGCCGCATATATAAACGGTGTACAGAGCAAGAATGTCGGTACATCCATAAAGCATTTCTGTGCAAACAGCCAGGAGTTACGCCGTATGACCGTATCATCCGATATGGATGAAAGAACACTGCGTGAAATATATCTCCCTGCCTTTGAAACTGCAGTAAAGAAGGCTCAGCCCTGGACTGTAATGTGCAGTTACAATCTTATAAACGGCGTCTACGGTTCAGAAAACGACTACACTCTTAACAAAATCCTCCGTGATGAATGGGGATTTGAGGGTTATGTAGTATCCGACTGGGGTGCTGTAAACGACAGACCTAAGGGTCTTGCCGCAGGTCTTGATTTAGAGATGCCATCAAGTGGCGGTCTTAACGATGCCAAGATAGTAGAAGCAGTTAAAAACGGTACACTTGACGAAGCTATAGTTGATAAGGCGGTAAAGAGAATACTCACTCAGGTATACCGCTATCACGATGGCAAGAACGACGGCAAGGAATATGTATTCGACCGCACAGAAGATCATAAGAAGGCTGTTGAAATTGCAAAGCAGTGTATGGTACTGCTTAAGAATGACGGCTCTTTACCTCTCCCTAAAAGCGGTGTTAAAATCGGCTTTATCGGTGAATTTGCAGAAATGCCAAGAATTCAGGGTGGCGGCAGCTCTCACATCTTTACAAAGAGCGTTTCTTCCGCACTTGAAAGTGTAAAGGGTATATGCGATGTAGCATACGCAAAGGGCTTTATCAGAGAGAAGAACGAAACAGACGGAGCGTTACAGCAGGAGGCTATAGAACTTGCAAAAACCTGTGATGTAGTAGTAATCTTTGCAGGTCTGCCTGATATATTCGAATCAGAAGGCTATGACAGAAAGCATATGAGAATGCCCGACTGTCAGAACGAGCTTATCGAAAAGATATGCGATGTTCAGGAAAATGTAATTGTTGTTCTGCATAACGGCTCACCCGTTGAAATGCCCTGGAATGACAGAGTAAGCGCTATACTCGAAGCGTATCTTTCTGGTGAAGCTACAGGAGAAGCTACCGTTGATATTCTCTTCGGCAATGCAAACCCCTGTGGTAAGCTTGCAGAAACCTTCCCCAAAAAGCTTTCTGATACTCCCTGCTATCTGAATTACGGCACTATGTATCACGCTAAATGCAATGAAGGCGTATTTGTAGGCTACAGATACTACGACACAAAAGAAATGGATGTCCTCTACCCCTTTGGACACGGGCTCTCCTACACAAGCTATGAATACTCTGATTTAGAAATTTCTCAGAAGAGTATCACCGACAAGGACACATTAACAGTTTCTGTTACAGTTACCAACGTCGGCAATATGGCAGGCAAGGAAATAGTTCAGCTTTATGTTTCTGACAAGACAGGTTATGAATTCCGTCCTGCAAAGGAACTTAAGGGCTTTGAAAAGGTAGAATTACAGCCCGGCGAAAGCAAAGAAGTAATATTCACCCTTGACGCCCGTAGCTTCAGCTTCTATAACGAAGAGATAAGTGACTGGTTTGCGGCAAGCGGTAAGTATGAGATACTCATTGGTAAATCATCAAGAGATATCGTACTTAAGGCTGAGATCGACTTCAAGGCTACAAAGAAAGTACCCTTTATTGCTCACGAAAACACTGTATTCGGTGAATTTATGGATTATCCCGAGGGCAAGGAAGCTCTTGAAATATTAAGACCTCTTGTAAGCGAAGGACTTCTTGGCGGTCAGCACGTTGATGATGTAATGCTCAGAAATATGGCAGAGGCTATGCCTTTAAGACAGATACGCTCCTTTGGTGGAATTTCGGACGAAACACTCAAAACGGCTATTGATAGCTTAAATAGGAACTTTGGCGGATATAAGTCAGTATAGTATAAAACAATAAACTCCCTCCGCCTTAGTCTGATAATCATGTAGAAATATTAGAAAGCCGCTTTTGATATTAACATCAAAAGCGGCTTTGCGTTGTTTGTGATATTGACTTTATACGAGAACAGTGTTATAATCAACTGACAGATAAACTTGAACAGGTCGAACAGATGAAAATTTGAATTTAACAAACTATGGAGAGGTAAATTTAAATTGTTGACTGATATTATAGCGGAACGATTTTTAAAAAAGTTAGGTACAGAAAGCTTTAACAAACGAATCAGTATTGTAGAGAGATACAAAAAGCAATGGGAGTTGTCTGAAATAGAATTTAAGTCAGAGTTTTCCTTTAACAGCCTGATTTTTTTTGCGGTTTCAAAACGATATGGTAAGGTTATTCTCAAAATTCTTATCAACAGTGGTTTTGACGAGGACTATAAGGAAATGCTGGCATTAAAATTGTTTCAAGGTGAGAATTTCTGTAAACTTTATGAGTATTCATTTGAAGATAAGGTATACATAATGGAACGAATTGTGCCCGCCCATACTTTATATGAAAGTGCTTCCCGCAACGAACGTATTAAATTTGCAGGCGAAATATTTAAAGGACTGCACAAGACTGACTTGACCGATAGTACATTCCCTACATACATCGAATGGTTTGAAGCTGGCAAAGAAGGTATAAAAAATCGTGAGGATTGTGAAGACTTGTATCAGTATCTTGACAGTGCAGAGCGAATACTTACAGATATATGCAAAAAGTATTCTCGCAATCTTCTGCTGCACGGTGATTTACACCATGAGAATATCCTTAAAAATGAAAATGGAGGCTATACGGTTATTGATCCTAAAGGCGTAATAGGCGACCCTGTATTTGATTTATCGAGATTTATACTTGATGAGTTCAGAGATGATTTGACCTCAGAACCAAAGGATGCAGTAATTGATTTTGTACAAAAGCTTAGTGACGGCGTAGGTGTTCCGTGTGAGATTTTATTTCGCTGTTTGTATATTGAAACGGTCATTTGGCTTTTCAGAGAGGAACTCGCAAACGGAGAAAGTCTTGAAGAGTGCCAGCAGCTGATTACTAATATGAAAGTTGCGTATGAGTTTGCTTGCAACAATTAAAAAAAGTTTATGGAGTAAAAATGAACATTAAAACTATAAACACGAACGAATTAAATCTGCTGTTCCAACTCTTTGATTACAACAACCCCGATGAAATGATTGCTGAAAACACAAGAGATATCACCGAAGGAAAAATTGATATATTCGGATTGTTCCAAGATAATAGACTTATAGGAGAGATACACGCTGCCTATGTTCATAACGATGAAAGATTTGCTGTAAAAAACAAGCGAGCGTACCTCTTTGCATTCCGCATTCATAAGTATTTTCAAGGCAAAGGATACGGACAGCTTTTGATGAACGAGGTGATTTCCATACTTGCAGAAAAAGGCTATTCGGAATTTACAATCGGCGTTGAAGATGATAACAAAATGGCTATACACATATATTCAAAGCTTGGTTTTACGCAGTTGATAGGGAGAATGAGCGAAGAGTATCAAGGGGATAGCTATGAGTATGGATTGTATTTGAGAGTGTGAGGAAGAAATATGTTTGAATTTACGGAGAGATTTGATACGCTTGAAAATGATGAACTGATACTGAAAATCCCAATTTATCTGTGAGATTTAACAAATAACCCGTGAAGAAATTCTTCACGGGTTATGCTTTTTCGTCTGCTTCTCTTTTTATCAGATTATGTTCAATCCTTATAAATAGCCTTTGTATAGTCTATCGCTCCGCTGAAGGGATTGTAGAAAACATCAGCACAATCCTTATCGCTGAAGAAATATTCTGTAGCATAAGCTATTGGGATAAATCTTCCGTCACATAATAGCTTATTTTCAGCCTTTGCACATTCATCATAGCTTTCTTCTACAGACAGGGCATTAATTGCACTTTGCAATAAATTCTGATAACTACTGTCCATTGCTGAATATTTATATCCCGACGATGTAAAGTTTTTAAGATATGACTGAGGATTATTGAATTCTCCTGTTACCTTTGTAAGAGCCAAAGAATAATTTCCATTCTGTATTGCATTATTATAGGCACTTTCGGATAAGTATTCTATAGTGCAGAAGAAACCAAGCTCTGCCTGCCATTGCTGGAAAATATCCTGAGCAGAGTTTATAAGCTCCTCATCTCTGCCCTCTACCGCAATGATAGTAACGCTGTAAAGCTCATCCTTGCTGATATTTTCAGACGCTTTACGATAACTGCTTGACGCCTTTATACTGTCAGGCTTTACCGCAGGAGTGTTGCCTGCATATTCT
The DNA here is from genome assembly GCA_045533495.1 of Ruminiclostridium sp. Classification (GTDB taxonomy): domain Bacteria; phylum Bacillota; class Clostridia; order Oscillospirales; family Ruminococcaceae; genus Ruminiclostridium_E. The sequence goes on from JAZSHW010000014.1 coordinate 16,691, forward strand.
CTGTAGCTTGTTTTACCGTCGCTTACTTCAAAGGGGACTACCCCGTTTGCTTTTTCAAAACCAAAGGGCAGTGAAAGATTGCCGTTATCCGTCGCATACAAAAGAGCATATCTCATCATACTGTCTTTAAATATGCTATCCTTGGTATTCATCATAATTCCGTAGGTTACAGTACTGTATTCTTCGTAGCCGTAGCCCTCTTTTATAAGCTGTTCAGCCTTTTTTCCATCCAACAGGATATTCTGTGACGTACCTGAATAAAAATCCTCTAAAAAGCCGTCAGTATCTTCTATAAAGAAATTAAGTCCTAAGGGATACACCTCGTTATGCTCGTTATACTTTTCGTTATATCTTAGTATCAGGTTATTGTTGTCATCACTCCAGGGGTCGTAACTCCAGCTTTTAAGATAGAACGGTCCATTTGAAGGTGTCGTTTTATCGGTAAGACCGTATTTACCCTGCGATGCTAAGAAATATTTCTCATTACAGGGCATGGCAGGTGCAGTAGTCAGAAGCATAAGAAAGGAAGAATCGGGATAATCAAGGGTTATTACAAGCTCGTAATCTGAAACTGCCTTTACTCCAAGCTGTGATACATCCATCTGCTTTTTTGCAATCTTTTCGGAGTTTTTGATACAGTAAAGATCCTCTGCCCCCGGTGCTCGTGTTTCGGGAGAAAAGAGCCTCTGAAAGCCGTATAGATAATCCTTTGCAGTAACCTTTTCGGAAAAGTCGTTTGCATCTGTCCAGTATCTGTTTTCGTGCAATTTAAAGGTATATGTAAGCTTATCCTCTGATACAGTGTAGCTTTCTGCCCCTGCAGGCACTATATTACCATCATTATCGCATTTTAAAAGCCCCTCAAAAAGCGTTCCGATAAGCAGAAAGGACTGTCTGTCATTGGCACACTGAGGATCAAGGGATGAGGGATTTGAGGAAATATTATAGCCAAATATATAACCCTTTCCATCATCCTCTTCACAGGCAGTAAAAAGAAATGCTGTCGCCGCAAGTAAAGACAGCACAAGAAATGTTGCCGTTAGTCTTTTTTTCATTGTTACTCCTTTATGTATATCCGCATTTAAGCGGAACCTATATGTATATCTGTTTCTATATATAAGTTTATTATACCTGTTATGCACATTAAAATCAAGTGCTTTGAAAAGAAAAAGCTCCGCTATGATTTTACATCAGGGCGGAGCTGATTTTTATTTTTTCGCCGTATCAGATTCAATGTTTTCTTTGTGATAGAAACCTGCAATAAGCAGGACCACAACAAATATAATTGCACCAATGATTACAATCCCTATCTGTGCAAGCTGACTTGTCTGTGCATTATATAAAACCATTTCCTTACCGTTTCCATCTTTCAGAACTAACTGCGAATAGGACGACAGGAATATATTTCTCATTTCATAATCCATATTATTTACATTGCGATTGGTTGCACTTATGAAATTATTGTAGTAAGAATTGTTCTCTATTGTGTTTTCCACTTCTGAAATATTTGTTATTTCTCCGCTTGAAGTAACAGAAACAAGCAAATCACTACGAACAAAATAAATATTAAGAATTTCTTTGTCCCATTCTACTCCAAATAAACCGCTACAACCAAATTCATATCCATATTTGAATGTACCATCAGAGGAATATACACTTATAACGCCCAATGACGATCCGGGAGTATGACCAAGAGCTATCACACCTTCCTCATTTACATCGAAGCACTGGATCGTGCTGGTAGCAGGCTCATCCGTTAATTTAAGGTCAATATTTGCAGTAAATCTTTCTTTCAGCTCTTCATCGACTGCCGTGGTAGAAAAACCGCTACCGGAAATGTTAAACGTAAAAAAGCAAAGACAAGTAATAAGGAAACGAAAAAGCAACAACATATTAACAAACCTCCTGTCTACATAGCTATTCTTTACTCCATTATACACTAATGTCTTTTTTGAATTCAAGAATTTTATAAAAAGCTCCGCCGTATTTTAACAGCGGAGCTTAATTTATGCTTTCTTCTGACAATCACAGCAAACGCCCTGAATACTTATCTCGTATTCAGTAACGTTAAATCCGAATTTGTCCTTAAGCTTATCTTCAAGACCTAACATTTCTCCAAGCTCCACATCAAAGACCTTCTGGCAGTCCTTGCATATCATGTGGAAATGAGCGTCTGTTCTGCCATCAAAACGGACACTGCCGTAGGAGCTGCATATCTTCTTTAATATTCCGTGGTCGGAGAGCTGATTTAAGTTACGGTATACTGTGCCAAGGCTGATCTTGGGATATCTCTGTCTTGCTACCTCATACACCTGTTCAGCAGTAGGGTGAACAGGATCTGACATAACTATTTCAAGAATACAATTTCTCTGCTGACTGTAGTTCATACCCTGCCCCTTTCCTTATGTATAGCTTTCATTGTTGGTAACGTTGTGTCTTACCCTTAAAGGAATACCCATACTATCAGCTAATTTCTGACAAGCCTCAATCTGCTCATCTGTTATGACATCCACAACAGTAAATGCGACATCGGACACGATATCCTTTGCCTTTGTTGCAAACTGAAGCATTACATCGAAGGAATCTATGCCGAAGCACGGCTTTGTAACATCAAGATAGCTTTCCTTATCGGGAGCATTAAGACTTATTGAAACGCTGTCGATTATGCCACGCAATTTTTCTATATCAAAATCGGGGTTTATAAGTCCTACAAGACCATTTGTATTTATGCGGATTGTCATATCAGTATGCTCTCTTACATACTTTGCGAAATCTATAACCACATCAGCTCTGCTCATAGGTTCGCCATAGCCACAGAATACAAGATCGTGAAGACCTGTTTTGTCAAAGCTTTCAAAGGCTGAGATAATTTCTTCTATAGCAGGCTCGTGAGAAAGCCACAGGCTGTCGTTACCACCTACGCTGTCGCCATTCTTTCTGATACAGAAAACACAGGCACAGGGGCATTTATTTGTTATATTGGCGTAAAGCTTTCCGCCGAACTCGTAAAATATAGTCATATTAAGCCTCCATCAATAATTGATAACCTTTATCGTTTTTAGTATAGCATAAAATTAACAATTAGTCAATAGAGTGCATTAAATTCCTTAATTTACCTTTAAGACAAATAATTATTTGCGTTTACAGCAGGTATGCTTATAGAGAAATACATAGTGTTTTTTATATTTTGCTGTAAAGATTCCTTATAATCTGATAAACAACCATTTATCTTACCATCGTTTTCGGGTAGCTTTGCTATATACGGCAGAGCAGATTCAGAAAGATCGTACATACTGTAAAGGTCGACCGTCTGATATTTGCCCGAAAGATAGCCCTCAACATTATTCTGAGCAATTCTTGCGTCAGGGTCGCAAAAACAAAGTAAGGCAAGCATAACCGAAAATCCTGCAACCTGAAGCTTTACGGCAGGGATCGAGGGCTTTATCTCTCTTACAAGTTCGATTATAAATACCACAGCTAAAGCCAGCATAAACCAGGAGGTATAAAAACGCTTTTCAGTAAGTCCTAATTCTCCGATATATAAAAGCATTTTGGACATTGCACTTGCAATAAGGATAAGAGATGATATACAAAGTACTGATAAGAATACTCTTAATGCAACAGGCTTTTTACCGTCTTCCCTGTTTCTTGAGAAGACATTAGCTAAAATGAGGATAAAGAAATTAATAAAGCAGACTACACAAAGCTCAAAAAAGCCGCTTCTTGCATATTCGCTGAAGCTGTACCCCTCAGGTAGCTCACCTGTGAAAGCACCTAAAAAATACGGTAACTGACAAAGGAAGAAAAGGATATAACTTACAAGTATCGGAGTGATTGCGGAACAGACCATAGCAATCGGAACTACTGCCGTTACAGTTTCGCTTTGTTCTGTAATTTCTTCCTGCTCCTTTGTATTGGCAAGATGACCGAACAGCAAAAAAGCTAAAGGCAGACTGAAAAGCAACGTAATGATATTTGTACCTATGTCGTTTGTCATAAACTTTGCTATACCACCTGCTATTCTGTCGAAATTCTCATCAGCACTCGAGAGCATATAAACACAGATAAAGGTTGCAGGTAATGATATCACAAGTCCGACAAGAATATATAAAATTACCTTGACTTTAGATTTTCCTTTACTTGCAACAGCTGCCATAGCCTTAGGACCTGCCGTAAAATTTATAAAGGGTATTGCAACAACGGATTTTACAAGCCTTCCTGCAAAGCCCTTATCAAGTATTTCTTCTCTTGCTGTAAAACTGTAAGCAAAGTAGCAAAGAAGAATGGCAGAATATACCCAGGATAAAAATCTGACTGTTGCGGTTGACGAAAAGAAAGGCACAGTGCAGAAAAGCATAGATATCCCGAAAACAAACCACTGTGTAACGCTCGGATTTTTACCGATATAAAACAAAGTCAGCACGCCCATAACCGCAACTATTATATGATAATAGCCTGAGCTTATCACCGAACCTGTTCTTATATCACCTGTAAAGAAAAGTTTTATAATAACAAAGGATATCACCACAAAAACAAGTGCAAATATTCCATCCTTTATTGTAAAGGTCTTTTTTTCTATGGGAGTTATTTCTCCCGCACAAAAAATCGTAGAGTCATTATTTTCTAAATTTGACATAATATTACAGTCCTTTCGTATAACAAATCTTTCCCTATCACCTAATAGAGATTGATTTTTCTATGTTTTATACCTATAGAGGTTGACAGTCTTATTCTTCCTTAAAGGACAGAATATCTCCCGGCTGGCAATTTAAAGCCTCGCATATTTTTTCTAAGGTAGAAAAACGGATAGCCTTTGCCTTACCCGTTTTAAGCACCGACAGATTTGCAGGGGTTATACCTACGTAATCTGCAAGCTCGTTTGATGACATTTTTCTTTTCGCCATCATTACATCAAGATTTATTTCAATAGGCATTGTGTTTCCCCTTTCTTAAATTGTATAGTCGTTTTCTTCTCTTATTTCTATTGCCTGCTCAAAGACATTCTTTATAACTCTTAAAATAAGTCCGAAAAATGCCGCCGCAACAACTATAAATAAAGCGAAATGACGGATAAATCCGAAATAAATAAAAATCAGACTTGCCGCAAAACAGCAATAGGAAATTATTCTTAAGCAAGTAACATTCTGCTTTATGAATGCGTTGCCTTTTCTTATATTAGTGAGCAGTCTGTCAAGGGAAACAGTCAGAATGAGTGCAGGCACAGCGGAACAATAAAGTGTTACCAAAAGAGGAACGTATACGCTGTCAATTCCGTAGGGGATTATGTAGCTCTGCTCATAATATGTTACAAGATAAGGTGCAGCAAAACAACAGATTATAATAAGCGTGAAACCGACTTTTGTGAGAACGGATGAGATAGCAAGGGACAAATTCTTATTTTTCATAGTGAAATTTCCTTTCAGGATTTTTGAAGTTTTTTCTTTGCTGACTATATATTACCACATCAGTTTATGTTTGTCAATACTTTTTTATCGTTTTTCGGTAATTTTTTATCCTTTTTCAAAATCTTTTCTAAAAACAGCAAATTTTTCAATTTCTTGACTAAGCAAAGTTAAAATGCTATAATTATATCAGCAAAATAAATTGCTAATCTAATAAATTGTTAAAGCGGAGATAATATTATGTTGGCAACACTAATGACTCTTGTGGAAGCACCACAGAATAAATTGCTTATAGAAAAGCTGTATAAACAATACGAGCAGGATATGTACCGTATCACATACGCAATATTAAAAAGAAAAACAGAAGCCGAAGACGCGGTTGCAGAAGCGTTTATCCGCATAATCAGAAATTTTTCAAGGATAGATGTTGAAAACACCCCTAAAACAAAATCCTTTATGCTTATCGTAGCAAAGAACACTGCTCTTTCAAGATACCGTGAGCTGAAAAAGGAAATGGAGATTATTGAAAGCTTTGACGAGCTGTCGGAAAATGTCCCTGATATACACGAGGATATGTTGTCCAGTATTAACACCGAGCATATTTTTGAAATGATAAAGGATATAGGCAGTTATTTTTACGACATTATGTTTCTTCAGCATAAATACGGATATTCAGATGCTGAAATCTCTGATATCACAGGTCTTACAGAAGCCAACATAAGACAAATAAAGTCAAGAGGTAAAAGTAAGCTCATTGAAAAAATGAAAGAAGAAGGTATGATATGACAGAAAATCTCGATATACTTATTGAAAAAGCCTTTGCAAATTCTGATGATTACGTTCCGTATGAAGAAAAAACAACAAAACGTCACTTTTTTTCACGGGATCACAGAAAGAATATAAAAGAGATAAGCAACGAATTCTTTACGGTAAAAGATCCATTTGCCGATTGTTCAAAAAAAGGCAGGGCAAGAGTCAGAATTGCGTTTATATGTACCCTTATAATCCTTGCTATAATACTGACGGGATTTATAGGGTATCGCTTTGTTGCAGGTATCCATGTAAATGATTATGACGGATATTCACTCCTGACACTTATGGATACTGATACACAGATAGCCGAAGATATTGACCCTTTCGTGATAAAAGGAATAAGCAAAAACGACTATAAAATAAAATCTGAGAGCAACACATCCGTATCCAAGATTCAGATATACGAAAATACGAAAAACGGAAATACCGTTATCATTGCTCAGTATGCGTTATCAAAGAGCAGTAACTCTATGCGGATAGATAACGAACACGCTGTAATTCCTCTCAGTCCTACATTTATAAACGGTAAAGAATACGCTTACACGGTGTATGATAAAGGCGAATGTCTTTATATAACAAGAGATGATAATTCTTCAATTACTTATCAGGGAAATGACCGCGATGAAGTAATGAAATTTATTAATGCAACTGTATAAAAAATCAATTCTCCCCTGCCATTTATCCGACAAGGGAGAATTATTATTCTTGCAAAGTTCTGTCTGTACGACTGAAAATAAGAGAAACAAGAAAACCGAAAAGTATTGCCGCTGTTATTCCTGCCGCCGCAGAGGTAAAGCCGCCTGTAAATATACCTAAGAAGCCGTTTTCGTCAACGGCTTTTTTCACGCCCTTGGCAAGTAAGTTGCCAAAGCCTGTAAGCGGTACTGTTGCCCCTGCACCGGCAAAATCGACAAGAGGCTGATAAAGTCCCAGCCCGCCAAGAATTACTCCTGACACCACATAGGATACAAGAATTCTTGCAGGGGTCAGCTTTGTAAGGTCTATGAGGAGCTGACCTACAGCACAGAAAGCTCCACCTACAAGAAAGGCTTTTAAATATTCAAGTATGACATCCATAAAAAATCCCCTTTCAGCGTCTGTACGATATTTCCACCACGTGAGAAATGCCCGGTATACTTTCGCCCTGCTGGACTACGGTTGTTGACATAAGAGCACCTGTTGCGGCGAAAAGGATATTTTTATATTCTCCGCTTTTTACCCTTGGCAGAATATATCCGCAAAGGACACTCGCACTACAGCCACACCCTGAACCCCCTGCGTGAACATCCTGTTTTTCTCTGTCAAAGATCATTAGTCCGCAGTCCTTATGCACTTTTGAAATATCCTCGCTATGCTTCGAAAAAAGCTCGCATAGAATATCAGAACCAACCTGACCTAAGTCACCTGTAAATATAGCATCGTAATCAGAAATGTTTTTTCCTGTATTACTAAGATGGCGGCTTATGGAATCGTATGCCGCACCTGCCATTGCCGCTCCCATATTATTGGTATCCTTTTCTCCCATATCAACTATTTTTCCTATAGTGACAGCCTTGATATAGGGCGGATCTGTTGCCGCTCCCACTATGCAACAGCCTGAGGCAGTGGCTGTCCACTGGGCTGTTGGCGTTCTTACTCCACCATAGGTTATAGGAAAGCGGAACTGTCTTTCTGCAGAGCAGAAATGGGATGAAGTGACCGCCGCACAATATTCTCCCATATCGCTATCAATAAAAAGGGAGGCCATTGCAAGACTCTCTGCCATAGTGGAACAGGCTCCGTATAACCCCACAAAGGGCAGATTATACTGTCTAAGTCCGTAGGTTGAGCCTGTACACTGATTGAGCAGATCGCCTGCAAAAATAAAGTCAATATCATCGCTTAAAAAATGTCCTTTGCGAAGAGCAAAATCAAAGGCGTATTGCTGTAGCTTGCTCTCTGCCTTTTCCCAGGTTTCTTCGCCAAGCTCTGCACCCTTTGCTATATAATCAAAGCATTCACCAAGAGGTCCGTCTCCCTCCATCTTACCTACCGCCGCCGCATAGGAAAGAGCAGATACGCCCTTTGTCAGCTTTATTGTTCCGTCTTTTATAAACTGTGGCATATTTTAGTTCCTTTCTGTTTTAGATAGTTTGTGTAATAATTGAACGAATATGCATTTTCAGATCATCATTAACTTGTCTGCATTTACAAAGCTACAATAATATGATATAATTATTATGTCCAATCTGAATAATCAGTTAAATCACAGCGAGGTAATCCGATGAAGATAAAATATATACTTACTTCTCTTTTATATTTTCTTATAACTGCATTTATCGCAAATTCTTTTATTTTTATTGCAAAGCTGCCTCAGCTACTGTTTATTATCATTCCTGCTTTTCTGTTTACAAATACAGCGGCAGGCTTATTTACAGTAAGAACGAAAAATCGCCCGCTTAAATTCTGCTATCACGGGACAATACTGCTGAGTGCTTTCTATCTGTCGGTCATTGCATCGGCGGTATATCACATTATACTTGCAACGAAAATCCTCTCCGATGATTATGGAACTTTCATCTGGAGTGTAGTTCTTTGTATCTCAGTACACTTCGTTATATTCTGGAACGGAATTATATGCGTATATCTCACTTCAACACAGCTTGGCTTTAAAATGAGAATTATCGGTATAATCTGCGGAATGATTCCTGTTGCAAATTTAATTGCTCTCTTTTTCATTATAAAAACAACTGCAGGAGAGGTTATATTTGAAGTAAATAAAGAAAAGGTCAATAAGAAAAGAGAATCCCAAAAGATATGTGCTACAAAATATCCTATTCTTATGGTTCACGGTGTATTTTTCAGAGACACAAGATTTTTTAACTACTGGGGAAGGATACCGAAGGAACTTGAAACAAACGGTGCAACTATATTCTACGGAAATCAGCCCTCAGCCGCATCCGTTGCAGAAAGTGCCGAATATATCAAAAACAGGATAAACGAAATAACTTCCTCTACAGGTGCTGAAAAGGTCAATATCATTGCTCATTCAAAGGGTGGGCTTGACTGCAGATACGCCACCACAAAGCTTGGCATTGAGAAAAGTGTGGCATCACTTACAACGATCAACACACCGCATAAGGGATGTCTTTTTGCAGATTACCTACTGACTAAAATTCCGACTGCTGTAAAGAACAGAACCGCACAGACTTATAATATGGCGCTAAAAAAGTTTGGCGAAGCGGATTCGGATTTTTTGGCGGCGGTAAGTAATCTTACCGACAGCTATTGTTCTGAGCTTAATTCCGAGCTTGAAGAACCGAAAGGCATTTTCTGTCAGAGTGTTGGTTCGGTACTAAAAAATGCAACAGGAGGAAAATTCCCTCTTAATTTCTCCTATCATTTAGTACATCTTTTCAGCGGGGCGAATGACGGGCTTGTAGGCGAAGAATCCTTTGAATGGGGAGAAAAATTCACTTGTCTGAAAGCTTCAGGCAAACGCGGTATCTCACACGGTGACATGATTGACCTGAACAGAGAAAACATCAAGGGATTTGATGTGAGAGAATTTTACGTGGAGCTTGTAAGCGATTTGAAAAACAGAGGGTTGTAAAAAGTTAATGTCCAAACCGCATGCAAATTAAAAATTTGTCCCCTGCGTATCGGACGATTATATCATATAAAAAAACGGAGATCACAGCTATGAAAATGTTATGGAAGCTCACCAAGGAAGCCGCCCGATACAAAGGGCTATACGCTCTTGCCATTTTATCTACATTGATATTGACTATAATCAATCTTACCGCTCCAAAGCTCCTATCATCTATGACGGGAGTTGTAGAAAAAGGTATTGATAATAACGAAATGGACATTATCATAAATCTGGCACTTGGCTTGCTGTTTCTTTATCTGCTACGTATTTTATTCAGATTTTTAAGCAATTATCTGACTCATAAGGCTGCATGGAATCTGGTAGGAGATCTCAGAAGCAGACTTTATAACAAGCTACAGAGTCTGGATCTGGGATTTTTTCACGACAAACAGACCGGCGATCTGATGAGCCGTGTTGTCAACGATACCCGGGATTTTGAGCTTTTATATGCCCATATGATTCCTGAAATTATCACAAATATAGTGACCTTTGTCGGTATACTCATTATTCTGCTGACTATCAACTGGAGGCTGGCATTGATCACTTGTTGCCCAATCCCGCTTATTCTGTGCTCGGGAGTGATATTTGCCAAGGTGGTTCGTCCATTCTTCAAGGCCTCTCAGAAAAGTATGGGCGAATTAAATGCACAATTACAGGATAGTTTATCAGGTCTTCATGAAATACAGTCCTTTGGACAGGAAAGCTATGAAAGTGAACGCATCCGCACTAAAAATTTTGAACAGGTAAAAGCAATGCTGAGAGCGCTTCGAGCCAGTGCGGCATTTCACCCAAGCGTAGAATTTCTATCTTCCGCAGGTACTGTTCTGGTAGTGTTTTTCGGTGGTTTTCTGGCTTATCAGGGACAACTGTCTGTAGAAGATATCGTAGCATTTGTTCTTTATCTGTCTTTGTTCTACGCTCCTGTATCCGGACTTGCCAGCTTGCTGGAAAATCTACAGCAATCCCTTGCAGGTGCAGAACGTGTAACTCTGATTCTTGATACACCTTCTGCTATTGAAAATGCAGCAGACGCAGAGGATATTGGTAATGTAAAGGGTAGTATCACCTTTGAAAATGTAAGCTTTCACTACAATAACAAGATTCCCGTACTGAAAAACATCTCCTTTTCTGTTGAGCCGGGTATGATGGTTGCTTTTGTAGGAGTCACAGGGGTAGGAAAAACCACAGCCACCCAGCTGATCTCAAGGTTCTACGACCCTGTAGATGGCCGTATTCTGATTGATGGCAAGGATATTAAAAATGTGACTTTGGAAAGTCTGCGGCGTAATATCTCACCTGTGCTTCAGGACACATTCCTATTCAACGGATCAATTTCCGATAATATAGGTTATGCTAAGCCGGATGCAACGCAGGAAGAAATCGAAGCTGCCGCAAAATCCGCAAATATCCACGAGGATATTCTGAATATGCCTGAACAATATGAAACAAAGGTCGGAGAACGTGGACTTCGCCTTTCCGGCGGCCAGAAACAACGAATCGCTATCGCAAGAGCAATCCTTCGCCAATCACCGATCATCGTTCTGGATGAAGCTACTGCCTCAGTAGATGTGCAGACCGAAAAACAAATACAGAAAGCAATCAAGAACCTGACCGGCAATCAGACTGTCATTGCTATTGCACACAGGCTTTCTACAATCCGTGATGCTGATATGATCCTGGTATTCAATGAGGGAGAAATCGTTGAGCGTGGAAATCACGAGGAGCTGCTCAGATTACAGGGAATATATTATCAGATGCATCAATCACAGAATTTTTCAAATACATAAATCAGAACGAAAGCACGGCCGAATAATCTGCCGTGCTTTATTCTATACAATTGTTGTTATCCAATAAATAACCCCATACACAACGCTTGCTGTAATACCGTAAACTATAACAGGGCCTGCTATTATAAATATTTTTGCACCTGTACCTAAGATATAGCCTTCGGTCTTGAATTCGAGAGCCGGTGATACCACCGCATTTGCAAAGCCTGTAATAGGTACAAGGGTTCCTGCACCGCCGTGCTTTGCTATTCTTTCATATAAACCGAAGCCTGTAAGCACCGCACTTATCAGAATAAGGGTTATTGATGTATATGCCGCCGCTTGCTCTTCATTTAGTCCTGTATTTTTATACAGGTTTAAAAAGAATTGTCCCACCATACAGATAAATCCGCCTATGGCGTATGCCTTAGGGATGGTCTGGTACATCTTTGATGAGCCTGAATGCTTCTTGCTGATCTTACTGTATTCCTTTTTACTTATATCCATTTCTTTTCTCCAATTTTTATTTTATTGTTATTTTTCACATCATAAGGTTATTTATTCTCATAAATTCAAGAATTATTTCTATTGCAATAGGCACAAAAGTGTGATATAATTTTAACGGACAATTATTATATACAAAAGAAAGGCGAAATTATGAAATATGTAGTTTTACTTTGCGACGGTATGGCTGACCTTCCGAGAGAAGACTTAAACGGCACTCCTATGAGCGTTGCCAACAAACCCAATATGGATATGCTCGCAAAGAAATCAAGAATAGGTCTTGTAAAGACAGTTGCGGATAACTTAAAGCCCGGCAGTGATGTTGCTAACCTCTCTGTTTTAGGCTATGACCCTGCTGTATACTATTCAGGCAGAAGTCCCTTAGAGGCCGGTAGTATAGGTATTGATATGAAACCTACAGACGTATCCTTCAGAACAAATCTTGTTACTGTAACAGATGAAGAAAAGTATGAAGATAAGACTATCCTTGACTACTGTGCAGATGATATTTCGACCGAAGAAGCGGCTGAAATAATAAAATTCATTGACGAAAAATTAGGCACAGAGCAGTTCAGATTTTACAGCGGTGTAAGCTATCGTCATTGCCTTATCTGGGATAAGGGTACAATGGATGTTGGTAAGCTGACACCTCCCCACGATATCACCGGTAAACCTGTAAGGGAATATCTTGGTGCAAATGAAAAGGGTCAGGTTCTTATCGAAATGATGAAAAAGAGCTATGAACTTTTAAAGGATCACCCTGTAAACTTAAAGAGAATTGAAAGAGGTCTTCGTCCTGCCAACAGCATCTGGTTCTGGGGCGAGGGTGTTCGTAAGGAGCTTACTCCCTTCAAGGAAAAGTACGGCAAGAGTGCCGCAATGATCTCTGCGGTTGATCTGCTTAAAGGTATCGGTAAGTTTACTGAAATGGATGTAATAAATGTAGACGGTGCTACAGGTTACATAGATACAAACTTTGACGGTAAAGCACAGGCGGCTGTTGAAGCACTCAAGAACGGTAAGGATTTTGTATATATCCATGTTGAAGCTCCTGATGAATGCGGTCATCGTTTTGAGGTTGCAAACAAGGTAAAATCCATTGAGCTTATAGATGAAAAGATATTAGGAGTAATTTTAAAGGAATTCGAGGGTGAAGAAATAAAAATTCTTATCTGTCCCGATCACCCCACTCCTTTAGAGCTTAAGACTCATACAAATGCACCTGTTCCCTTTATGATCTATGACAGCACAAAGGACGTAAACGGAGCAGATAAATTCTCTGAGGAAACTGCAACTGCCAAGAATGATTATGTGGCAGTAGGTCACGAACTAATGGCACAGTTTCTTGCATAAATAAAATGATAAAAAACCTGAGAGAATTTTTCTCTCAGGTTTAAATTTTTATTCACCTATTTTAATTTCGCCACGATTTATCAGCTTCATCAGATAATCTATTACATTCGGATCAAACTGCTTGCCTTTATTCTTTATAAGTTCTTCTATTATTACTTCCTTTTTAAGTCGTGGACGGTAGCATCTGTTGCTGTTCATCGCATCGAGGGAGTCTGCGACACAGATTATTCTTGCAATAAGGGGAATTTCTTCACCTTTAAGCCCCTTGGGATAACCCTTGCCATCATATCTTTCGTGGTGGTAAAGAGCACCTAAATTCATATCCTTGATAGAGGTAAAATCACGGAGCATCTCTCCGCCTACTGTAGTATGGCGTTTGATTTCTTCATATTCTTCATCTGTCAGTCTGTCGGGCTTTTGCAGAATAGTTACGGGTATTGCAATTTTTCCGCAGTCGTGCATAAGAGCGATACAGCGGATATTATGACAATCTCTTGCAGAATATTTCATTTCTTCGGCAAGGGCGTGGGCTATATTCGCAACTCGTTCAGAATGGCCCTTTGTATTGGGGTCTTTTGCTTCAACGAAATTGATCAGCGTATTTATCGACTGCTCGATGATTATAGCATCGTGCTTTTGCTGTTTCAAAAATTTACGCACTCTTATCTGAGACATAATAAGACCAATTATAAGTACAAGGCAGATTATATCTGCACCTACCATCACAAGGAAGAAAGTATCTCCCCAGGCACTTCTTTGCAAATGATAGCTGAACATTGCATTATCAAATACCGCCTCATAATCAATGCCTTTATCAGGAATATAAACAATAAAGCCCATAATAGCAGAGCTATGCACTTCTTCCGTTTCTGATTTTTGCACTAAAGGATATTCGTTATCTGCCTTACTGGGATAATACACAAATTTATCGCCCTCACTGAGAGGAACCATAGGACCTGTATGATCTATGTAATAGTCAAGCTCAAAATCAATACTTAAGTACTCTCTTAAATCTATAGTCTGTACCTTTTCTCCGTCATCGGTACTTTGATGAAATTCCAGATCTCCGCACCAGGCGTTGTTGAACCACATAAATTCAGGCATATACAACTCCATAGTCCAGTCTGATATTATAGCCTTAGATGTGTTTTCGATAACCATCTCATAAATAATACCTACACTTGCACCGTGCAATTCATTACCATCTTCATCAAGTATCGGGTCCTTTAGCCAGGCACCTGAATCACCGCCACGAGGTCCTAACTTTATATCAAAATCAGGGAGAGTCCAAACCCCTTCGCTCAGCGTACCATCTGATAGTTTTATTGTTCTTAGGGTTTTGCTGTCTTCCTTTACCCACATATAATATATTGCTATCAGAATAAAAAACATAATGTATGCTATTATCGCAACTGCAAGTGCAATAGTTGATTTGCTCATCTTCTTCATATTAAATTCTCCTTTTAAGAGAGGTCTTTTAGTAAAGTATAACACAGGTGTAGACCGTTGTCAAATATTTCTGCAAAAACAGCTCTTAGCGTCTGCTAAGAGCTATCAGACTGAAGACAAACTCACGCACCACAAAAATGCAATTTTTATGCATAGGGTTTTATGAGCAAAAATTTTTCAGCACAAAAGTTTAGGGGAGCCGCAAACGGCTCCCCTAAAGCATTTTTGCTTACTTCCTCAACCATCCCTCGATGTACTATCTGTTCACCTATCGAGATGGTTTCCTCGTCTGCGTGCGTTTTTCTTCGTCTGCCAGCGTGCAGACAAAGACTTTGTCTACACGCTGA
>JAZSHW010000035.1:0-23099 GCA_045533495.1 Ruminiclostridium sp.
CAGACGAGGAAACAGCCATCGTCGGCGTACGATGGTACGGTAGATGGCTGTTGACAAAGTAAGCAAAAATGCTTTAGGGGATCCGTTTTCGGCTCCCCTAAACTTTTATACCACTATTCCTTATTTTTCAGAAATTTATTACAAATCTTTCGCATTTTTGCGGTGCGTGAGTTTGTCTTCAGTCTGAAAGGAACTGTAAAAACAGTTCCTTTATTTTTACTAAATGGCAGATTTAGCTATTGCAAAGTCAAGGTAAATAGGATATACTTATATTAACATTTAATAAGGAGACAATTATGAGTGTACGTGGAGATAAAGCCAAAGAGCTTTTCAAGAAAGGTTACAATTGTGCCCAGGCTGTACTTATAGCTTTTTCTGATGTTACAGGCTATGATGAAAAAACTTCTGCTATGATAGCGTCCGGTTTTGGTGGCGGAATGGGTAGAATGAGAGAGGTCTGCGGTGCAGTAAGTGGTTTGTTCATAGTTTACAATATGGTGAACGGTTATTGTGATCCTGCTGACAACGAGGGCAAAATGCAGAATTACGCTGATATTCAGAAGTTAGCGGCTGATTTCAGAGAAGAGAACGGCAGTATAATCTGTAAAGAGCTTTTAGGTCTTTCAAAGCCCGAGGGAACACATATTCCCGAAAAACGAACAGATGAATATTATAAAAAGCGTCCCTGCGGAGATATTGTAAAAAATGCTACGGAGATACTTGAAGAATTTCTGAATAATAAATCCTGAAAGGAATGGTGAATATATGATAGCTTTAGTAACAGGTGCAAGCTCAGGTATAGGCCGAGAAATTGCAAAAAATCTTGCAATCAGAGGAATAAATCTGATTCTTGTTGCCAGGAGAACAGAAAGGCTTATTCAACTAAAAAATGAAATACAGTTTAATTGTCCTGAAGTAAAGGTAAAAACTGTAACAGCTGATTTGTCTAAAGAAAATCAATGTATCGAACTTTACGGAAAGCTTAAGAATTATAATATTGATTTTCTTTTCAACAATGCAGGTTTTGGAATATACGGAAAATTTGTTGAAACAGAGCTTTCTGACGAACTTGATATGATAAACGTCAATATCAAGGCTGTTCATATCCTTACAAAGCTTTTTTTAAAGGATTTTGAAAGAAGAAATCACGGATATATTTTAAACACCGCTTCCGTAGCAGGATTTATGGCTGGTCCGCTTTTATCTACCTATTACGCTACAAAGAATTATGTTATCCAGCTTACAAAGGCTATTTACGAGGAGCTGAGAAGTGAAGGCAGCAGAGTAGTGGTAAGTGTTCTTTGTCCGGGTCCTGTTGATACAGAATTCAATGACGTAGCAGGTGTGAAAAAATTCAGTATGCCGTCAATGACCGATGCTTATGTTGCGGATTATGCAGTTGAAAGGCTTATTGCAGGGGATCTGATGATAATCCCGGGTATGACAACAAAGGCTGCGGTTGCAGGCTCGAAGATTGCTCCCACAAAGCTTTTATTAAAAACAGTAAGAACTTTACAAGAACAGAAAAATTCATAAATTTTAAGAGGTAATATGACATACAAAACAGATTTTAATGCATTGGAAGAATCCCTGAATTATCCTACAAATCCCGATAAACTTGTTTCAAAGCAGGCAAGTGAAAGTACTGTAAAACTATTTGAATATTTAAAGAGTATTTATGGAAAAAAGCATCTTTCAGGTCAGCAGTATCTTTTGCAGGACGAGCTTGAGGATCTTGTATATTATCCTCTTACAAATAAGCTTCCTGCTGTAAGAGGCTATGATTTTATGGGGGTCAGCTCCTGTAAAAAGACAGATGATCAGGTGGACAGAGCAATAGAATGGGCGACAAAATGCGGCGGTATAGTTACTATGTGCTGGCACTGGTATGCGCCAACTGATATGGATGACTATTCAAAGGGATCATCCTTTTATTATGAAACTACAAGCTACAATCATAAGACAAGTTTTGATGTTGCTAAAGCGGTTACTGAGGGTACAAAGGAATATGACTTTATTATAAAGGAAATTGATATGGTATCTGCCGAGCTTAAAAGAATGGCAGACCTTGATATCCCTGTGTTATGGCGACCGCTTCACGAGGCAAACGGAGGTTGGTTCTGGTGGGGAAATCACAATGACGAACATAGAGAAGCCTACAAAAAGCTTTGGTATATCATTTTTGACAGAATGGAAAACTATCATAAGCTCCCAAATCTTATATGGGTATGGAATGGTCAGGATAAGTGTATGGAGGTTAATCCTAACACATACGATATTTACGGAGATGATATCTATTCGCAGATCCCATACGACCATTCCTCGCAAAAGGAAAGATATCTATACGGTGAAAGTATATCACACGGGAAGCTTCTTACCTTATCTGAGTGTGGTTATATACCTCATCCTGATGAAATGAAAAAGGATAATGTAAAGTGGCTTTGGTGGCTCCCTTGGTGGGGTGAATTTGTTCATACAAGAGTAGAATACAAACCCGTATTTAACGAAAAAGGCTATCCTGTTATAAACGAAAAGTATATGACAGAAGATTTTCTGAAGGAAATTATGGCTCATAAGGATGTAATTTCTCTTCAGGATCTGCCCTGGTGGGATGAAAATAAATATACATTACCCACGATACTGAAAAATAATCTTGAAAGATTAAAAGAAGAGAATAAATAAAGGGAAGACAATAAAATGAAAAGGTTATTAGCTTTAATGCTTATATCAGGTGTAGTATTATGTACTGCTTGCAATAGCACTAAAACAACATCTATAAATTCAACTGATGAGAGTTCTTCAGCGATTGAAAATGTTACAGATGGCGATATTTCATCTGAAAACAAGGAAGGAGCATCTGTATCTGCTGAAAATACAGGTTCATCTACCGACGAACTTTGCAATGTGGTCCTAAACAGTATCGAATTTCCTGCAATGTCAAAGACAGAAATAGCTGAAATGCTGGAAATGATAATGGATTTTTCTCAGTTTGGAATAGAAGAATACACAGTATATCAACAGGCAATGAGCGTTCATTTGTGTGAAGTAATTGTAATTCGCACAAATGATGTAAAAGCGACCACAGATGCTTTGGAACAACGTAAAGATGTTCTTATAAATCAGCTTGCCTTCTATCCTGAACAGCAGGAATCTGCTAAAAATACGGTTGTAGGCAGTAAAAATGATATCTGCTATCTGATAACACATGTAGATGCTAAAACAGCAGAAAAAGCTTTACTCGAAAAGATATGAAAAACACTTGAAAAAAAGCGGATTTAGTGCTATAATTAATAAGTTAAAAAACTTTACAAAAGGAAGGAATGACAAAAAATGCCCGATACAATGAAAGGACTTAAACGCACACATTACTGTGGCGAAGTCGAAGGGGTAGGTAACGAAGTTACCGTAGCAGGTTTTACACAGAGAGTAAGAGATAAGGGTGGCCTTATATTCATAGATTTAAGAGACCGTACAGGTATTGTACAGCTTGTATTTGATGATACAACAGCCGCTGAGGTTTTTGAAAAGGCAAAGCAGGTAAAGAGCGAATATGTTCTTATGGCTAAGGGTCTTCTCAGAGAGCGTGAAAGCGTTAATGCTGAAATCAAGACAGGTAATGTAGAAATCCTTGTAAATGATCTCAGAATACTTTCAAAGGCTCAGACACCACCCTTTGAAATCACAAACGAAACCAAGACAAATGAAGAGTTAAGACTTAAGTACAGATATCTTGACCTTCGTCGTAAGCAGTTACAGGATAATCTTATTATGCGTCATAAGATTGCTAAGAGCGCAAGAGATTATTTCTATGATAACGGCTTTTTAGAGATTGAAACTCCTATGATGATGAAGTCTACTCCCGAGGGTGCAAGAGACTATCTCGTACCTTCAAGAGTACACGAGGGTAAGTTTTACGCTCTTCCTCAGTCCCCTCAGATCTATAAGCAGTTACTGATGATCTCAGGCTACGACAGATATATCCAGCTTGCAAGATGCTTCAGAGATGAGGACTTAAGAGCAGACAGACAGCCCGAATTTACACAGATCGACCTTGAAATGTCATTTATGGATGTGGATGAAATTTTAGAGCTTACTGAAGGCTTTATCAAAAAGCTGATGAAGGATACTCTTGATGTGGATATCACTACACCGCTTCCCAGACTCACATATAAGGATGCTATGGAGCGTTACGGCTCTGATAAGCCTGATACACGCTTTGGTATGGAAATAACAGATATATCCGATATCGTAAAGGACAGCGATTTCTCTGTATTCTCAGGTGCAATAGCTGATGGCGGTAGTGTAAGGGGTATCGTTGCAAAAAACGGAGCGGCTACATTTACCCGTAAGGAAATAGACAAGCTCACCGAGTTTGTAAGAGGTATCGGTGCAAAGGGTCTTGCTTATGTTCGCTGGGTAGACGATGCTCCGAACTGCTCCTTTGCAAAGTTTATGAAGGAAGGCGAGCTTGAAAAGATTCTTTCTGCACTCGGTTGTGAAAAGGGCGACGTTGCACTTATCGTAGCAGATAAGAACAAGGTAACTCTCCCTGTACTCGGTGCTTTAAGACTTAAAGTTGGCAAGCAGATTGGTATTGTTCCCGAGGGTGGCTTTAACTACCTCTGGATCACCGAATTCCCCTTCTTTGAGTGGGATGAAGACTCTCAGAGCTGGCTTGCAATGCACCATCCCTTTACAATGCCTATGGATGAGTGCCTCGAATTCCTTGATACAGATAAGGGCAAGGTAAGAGCAAAGGCCTATGACCTTGTATTAAACGGCGTTGAGCTTTGCAGTGGCTCTATCCGTATAAACGACCCTGAATTACAGGCAAAGATGTTCAGACTTCTCGGTCTTACAGATGAAGAAATTGAAGCTAAATTCGGCTTCTTAGTAGACGCTTATAAGTACGCCGCACCTCCTCACGGTGGTCTTGGTATCGGTCTTGACAGACTTTCAATGATCCTTTGCGGAGCTGAAAGCCTGCGTGATGTTACCGCATTCCCCAAGGTTAAGGACGCCAGCGAGCTTATGTCTCAGTGTCCTTCAGTTGTTGATGAAAAACAGCTTGAGGAACTGCATATAAAGACAGTTTTAAGCGAGAAAGAATAATATAATTACACCGCACAGATTCGGATTGCCGTTTCTGTGCGGTGATTTTTTATTTGCTATATTAACAATATGACTATTGTCAAGCTATCCATTTCGGATAGCTTGTTCTATTTTCTGTACAAGCCGCATAGAATTAAGCAGAAAGGATGATGAAAATGATAAGGAGCAGAAAAACAGAGTTTGACGCAGCCTGCGAAAGTATTTCTCATATAATCCCATCTTTAATGACTATTCCGTTTGAAATTAAAGAAAAAGCTACGGAAATACGTTTTAAAACAGGACAGGCAATAAGGATAAGATATGACGACACATATTTTATGTTGCAGACAATGTTTACTTTACAGATGGCAAAGGAATGCATAGAAGCCTTTTGCCGCTACAGTATGTATAATTATGAAAATGATATAGCAAACGGCTTTATAACCTTAAAAGGCGGACACAGAGCAGGTTTTTCGGGTACTGCTGTTTACACTGAGGGTAAAATCAGCTATATAAAGAATATAAGCTCTATAAATATCAGAATTGCCAGAGAGCATATAGGTTGTTCTGATATCCTTTCAGAGCTTTTTGAAAGAGAAAAGGTTAAGGGGCTATTGATAATAGGTAAACCCCTTTCGGGAAAGACGACTATTCTTCGTGATCTATGCAGGGTTATAGGAGAAAAATATCGTCTATCTGTTATTGATGAACGAAACGAGCTTGCCGCTTGTTATGAGGGCATACCTCAGCTTTCTACAGGTAGCTTATCAGATATTTTCACAGGCTTTGTCAAAAATGATGGTATAGAAAGAGCAATAAGAACTATGTCGCCTGATTATGTTGTTCTTGATGAGCTTGGAGCGGATCTAAGTCGGATTGAAAATATGCTGAATAGCGGTGCAGGGATGATAATGACTGCCCACGCTTACGGAGAAACAGAAATAAAGGATAATTTTAAAATAAAACGTCTCTTGGATATGAAAGCAATATCCCATATTGCAATTCTTTCTGAAAATGAAAAAGGTAGGATAGAAAAAGTGATTAAAGTAAACGAATGGTGTTAAAATGGATAGACTGTGTATTTTTATTTTAACAACATTTTGTGGTGCATTTATCGGAATATATATGAGCGGTAGACTCCAGGACAGGTATTATTTTCTTACAGAATTTTCTGCCATGATACTAAGAATGGAAGGACTTATAAAATATAACCGCTATGCAGTTTTCGAGGTGCTGCAAAAAATACAGGATGGAAAGCTTGAATTTATTTCTGACGAAATGATAGAAGTAGCTAAAAGCGGTAAGCGTATTGATAAGCTATGGAACAGACAAGTACAGAGAATAAAATATCTTACAACTGATGACAAAAGAGTAATTTCGATGCTCGGCGAAAGTCTTGGGAAGAGTAGTACAGATGGTCAGATCGCCGTATTGCAGTCTGTACGGAATAGTCTTGATACTCTTATTAAAGATTCTGATGAGATAAGAAAATCAAAAGTAAGGCTATACAGGACACTTGGGATTTTATTTGGAGCAGCAGCAGGAATTATATTTTTATAAAGTAATGGTGAAAAAACTATGGATGTAGACTTAATTTTTAAAATAGCCGCAATAGGCATTGTGGTGGCTATTCTCAATCAGCTCCTGCAAAGATCGGGCAGAGAAGAACAAGCTATGATGACAACGATAGCTGGGCTTGTGGTTGTTCTTATGATGATAGTGACTGAAATCAGCAGGCTATTTGATACTATCAAGAATGTCTTTAATTTATAGCGAGGTAAGGCTATGAACATAATTGCATTTGTCGGAGCTGGTATTATCGGTGCAGTTTTGTCAGTGGTATTAAAGCAATATCGCCCGGAGTTCAGTGTTTATATTTCTCTTGTTACAGGGATGATAATGCTTGGTGCTTTGATCATTATAATAGCACCTGTAATAGAATCAGCATTACAGCTAAGTGAAATATCAGACAACGAATTTAAATACAGCGAGCTTCTTTTAAAATGTCTTGCAATATGTTATATAACACAGCTTGCATCAGAAAGTTGTAAGGATGCGGGTGAAGGTTCTATTGCCACAAAAATTGATTTTGCGGGTAAATGTGCTATACTTCTTTTATCTATGCCGCTTTTTACGGAGCTTGTCAATATAATAAAAAATCTGATGGCTTAATGGGGAGAAAAATGAGGACTTTTAAAATTGTTACTTTTATAGTTGTTGCTTTGGTGTTTTTTATGATACCGATGAAGGCTTTTGCCGAGCCGCCTGATTTAGGACTTTCAGATAGCAACTATTCACTTCCGTCTGATGTTACAGACAAGCTATATGATAATGGCATTACACCGGATAAAACGGATGCTGATTCATTAAACATAGAAAATATAGTTTCGTATCTGTGGAATGAGCTTTGTGTTTATATTGTAAGTCCTTTAAAGCTGCTTATTTCAATAATAGTGGTTGTTCTTGTGAGTTCATTAGCAGGAACAATTTCTGACACAACTAACGAAACGGTAAAAAAGGTTTTTAATATTATATGTGCTGTATCAGGAACAACTCTGATTACCATTAATGTGAGTGATGTTATATCTTACGGAGAGAAAACCTTGGAGCAAGGTAAAATCTTTATTTCATCCTTTATTCCTGCTTTTGCGGGTGTCATTTCAATGTCGGGAAGAGTTACATCGGCTACCGTTCTGAATAGTTTCATAATGGGTGGAATTCAGCTTTTTATGCAGCTCGCTACGGGTGTTATTCTGCCTCTTAGTATCTGTATAATGGGTACGACCTTAGCAGGAACGGTGAATACAGATTTAAAATTATCTGCCTTTTGTGATACGATAAAGAAAATTGTTATATGGTTACTTGGTATCATAATGACGATTTTTGTTGCACTTCTTGGATTACAGACATTCATTTCTTCAGGTGCGGATAGTGTTGGACTTAAAGCAACAAAGTTTACAGTTTCAAACGCCGTTCCTTTTATCGGGGGTGCTATATCCGATGCATTGTCTGTAATGTTAGGTGGTGTCGGTGTTATAAAAAACAATTTTGGCGTTTTTGGGGTGATTGCGGGAGCGGTTCTTATGTTACCATCGGTTTTTTCAGCACTGTGCTATAAGCTTATATTATCCTTTGCACATTCGATATCGGAAATGTTTTCTGTAGGCAGTCTTTCGCAGGTGATAAAGGGAGCGGAAAGTGTTATTTCAATAGTTCTTGCATTATTATGTTGTTTTCTTTTAATGACTGTAATTTGCATTTCTTTGATGCTCTTTTTACTTGGAGGTGTATGATGGATGGTTTAAAAGCTGTACTTCTTGGTATTTGCTTGCTTACGATTGCTACAGGAATACTTAAAATTCTGATACCGGAGAATAAATTCAAAACTCAGATTTCGTTTCTTGTTGCCTGTATATTCGCAATAAGCCTTATATCAGGGTTTGATGATATTTCTGTTTTCACTTCCTTTGATTTCGCTGATCTGCAGAATACTGAGGTTATAGATTTCAGCGAAAAGCTGTCAGAACAGGCAAGAGCAGAATCTGCTAAGGCTGTTAGAATGGAAGTTGAAGAATTGCTGAAAAGCAACAATTTTTCTTTTCAAAAAGTTTATGTTATTGCTCATATAAACGGAGCATTCTGCATATCTATTAGTGAAATAGAAATCTTGTTCAGCGATACTGAAACCGAAAACAGAGTAAAGCAAGCTATTGAGCTTGTGAGCAGGGAGGTCGGTAACGATATTATTGTGAGATACAGCTATGTGATGACTTAAACTAAAAATAAGGGAAGTATTCAAATGAAAGATTTTTTAAAATCGGATATCTTTTTAAAAATTGCTTTAATAACAGGGTTTATAGCATTACTTCTTATTTTCTTTTCTTCTTCTTCAACAAAAGGTCAGCAGGAGATAAGCAAAAATACTGAAACAGAACAAAGGCTTATAGCAATGATATCTGCTTTATGTGAGGATGATGTGCCTGAAGTAATGATAAAGACGGATAAAGACAACTTTACAGTACTTGGAGTTGGCATAATAATCAGTTCAGCAGAAGATCCTGTTATAAAAGAAAAAATTCTGGAGCTGACATCAAAGGTACTTGATGTTTCGCCTGCCAGAATTTGCATAACTACATAATATAAGAGAGGTACTACAATGAGAAGACTCAGAATAAATATGATTATCGGAAAAAAACATCTTATAATTGCCGGACTTGCACTGGTGTTATCTGTAGGACTTTATGCAAACTTTGCTCTTAGTAATCAAGTGCAGACTGTTGATAAAAAATCTGAAAATTATGGTGACACCACCTTTGTATCAAATCAGAACAATTTGACAGAAAAGATTGATACCGATGAGATAAAACAGACTGCGTCAGATGAATATTTCGCAAAGGCAAGAATAGATAAGAAAAATAGTCGTGCCGAGGCTACAGAGGTTCTTAAATCCATATATAACGGCGGAGATCTCACAAATGATGAGATGCAGGTAGTAGCACAGGATACAATGAAGATGACAGAGCTTATGGAATCGGAAACAAAGATCGAAACAGTACTTAAAGCGCAAGGCTTTGAAGATGTGCTTTGTTATCTCAGCGGAACATCTGCAAATATAATTGTCAAAACTCCAGGACTCGATAGTGCCGGTGCAGCTAAAATAAAGGATGCCTTATTGTCAGAGGTTGATTTAAGTAGTGATAACATTACAATAGTTGAAGTAAATTAAAAAAACGAGGATGCTTTCGCATCCTCGTAATTTTTTTATCAGGCGTTGCCGCTCTGGATAAGTCCGTTGTAGTAATCAACCTGCTGAAGAATTGAACCACTGTTTGCTTCTCTCATCTGAGTCCATGACATATCGAGGAAATCTTCTACGTTGTTGAATAATACCGCACCGAGCATATTCTTGATAATTGTTGCTGTGTTATCGTCAAGGCCGTAAGGCTGGTCAACTACACCGTTGAAGTTCTGAACTTCCTTGAACTGCTGCATGAATTCGTACATTTCTTCTGTGTACTTCTTGTTCTTCATGATACTTTCCTTGGTTGTTTCTGCAAGTGCGTCATCTGTTACGCTGAGACGGCAGCAGTTAATGAATACAGAAGCCTGTTCAACGTGCTTTGAACCTGCAGGAACAAGATAACCGAATGTGCTCATTGAGTAGTAGTAATCGTCAGCATTAGGATCTCTGGGGAAGGGAACAAAGAAGATATCTATAGGAGCACCCTTCTTTTCGGCAGCAACCATTTTCTTTGCGTAGTTGGTAACAATCCAACCGCCCATGCCCTGGAATGCGTTCACACCATTAATGATAGGATCTTCGGCTACATCGTTAAAACCTTCAGCAAAACCTGTAAGACCTTCGTCATAAAGTTCAGCCATAAATGTTGTTGCTCTTTCAACATTTGCATTAACTAAGTTACATGTAAGTTTGCCGTCGTCAGCAATGTCGAGGAGAGGAGTACCTGTAGAGTCGATGAATGACTGTGCAGAATACTGTGTTGCGCCGTAAAGACCAAGTCTTCCGTCCTGGCTATCTACGAACTTCTGGCAACATTCTTTGAATGTGCTCCATGTCCAGTCGCCACTTTCGTAGAGTTCCTTAGGATCGTCGATATTGAGTTCTTCAAAAAGACCTCTGTTATAGATAAGGTAATAGGGAGAAATGTCATAGCTCCAAGGATAGTAGTAGTTATGACCATTCCATTTGAACTTATTGATGTAATTTTCAAGACCTGACCACTGAGGAGCAGAAAGATCCATAACATCCTCTAAGGGAGTATAAAGATTCTTTGACATCATCAGAGGGAACATGTTATCCTGATAGTCAACAAGGTCAGGGGACTCGCCACTGGAAATTGCCGCTGTGAGCTTTTCAAGTATCTGGAGGAAGTTAACGATTGTTACTTCGATTTCACATTCATAGTTTTCCTGGAAATACTTGTATGCAGGCTTAACGTCACCTGCTGTTCTGATGTCGTAGTTACCCATATAAACGAGTGTAGCGGGTTCTACTTTTTCGCCGGCGTCAATGCTGATGTCGTCAATGCTTACAGGGTTTTCAATGTCATCATCAATAGTTGTTTCGCTGCTTGATGTTACCTGATCACCTGTTGAAGTTGTTACATCAGTATTGTTGCAGGCTGTGGCAGAAAATACAGTTGTTGCTGCTAATAAGCCTGCTAAAATTCTTTTACAATTCAACATAAAAACCTCCATTTTATTGATATTGATTGCCGTGCAATCGTTTACAATATCTACATTCATTATTTTATCACAATAAATTGGCTTCTTCAAGTCGCATTATAGTCAAATTTAACGTGATATTTTTATGAAAAATACACAAAAAAACAGGTTAACACAATCGTATTAACCTGTTGATATTGTTTTTTAGAAGTCGATGTTATTTACATCTGAGTTAGCAAGCTGAATTTCCTTTTTAGGAATACGCTTTAAAGGAGAGTACACAAATTTCTTGCAAGAGTCGTAAGTTTTTACAACACCGAATTTCTCGCACTGAATTTTATCATCTCCGAGGGCAGATCCTAATTCGCAGTATTTGCATGAAGGCTTAATGTTGTTACCAAATAATTTTTTCTTTGCCATATTATGTACACCACCATTCTTAATGAATACAATTATATCTCACTTTTTTACTTTCTTTTCTGTATTATAACATATTTTTTTTAATAAATCCAGTCTTTTTTGAAAATAATTTTAAATTTTTTATTTTTTTAGTTTCTTCGCTCATAATAACAATTAAAAATACGGTCATTACGCCTACTGAAATTAGAACAATAGGATTTTGCAGTAAAATCATAGGTTCTTTATCTAAAAAGACAGGAACGGATGGTTCAAATCCCAGTAATTTAGTAATCAGAAAACAAATAGCAGAACTTAATAATGAAAGCAAAATTCTTATAAGTACAAACCGAGATAACTTTAAATCCCCGTCGCTTATCAGATAAAGCTGGAAAATTACACATAATCCTCCGAAGGATATAAAAAAAGTAGTAAGCCATAAAGGAACTGAGGCATCAAAACAACATATACCTGTTACTTCAATAAATGCTTTTATATATATGAGTTGCCCATTTATAGAAATGTGACCGATCAGAATAGCCTCTATAAACATTATTACTATATTAAAAAGAATCATCGAAAGACAGACCATAAGCATAGCTTTAGCTGAAGATAAAATAACATCTGTTATTGCGTTACCGTTTATTATTATTTCTTCTTTGTGTGCAACTTTTTTTGTTTTTTCTTTTCTTGTCAGAAAAACTGCACCAAGTATATTGCTTAATGTGCAGGAAAAAAAGACTATATATCCAGCTATAGCGTTATTATAAATTACATTTCCGACTATCCCTGTTATAAAAGCAGGACCGCTTGCATAACAGACAGGGGAGATGTACTTTGCAATTTCGGAATAATTTTTGTTTTGCGAAATAAGTTCCTTCAGCATTTTAATTCCGACAGGATATCCTGCAATTAAACTTAGTACAAAAATCGAGAAAGTGCTTATGTCAAGTTTTATAATTCCTCGTAACAGATACCACAGAGGTGTTGTTATCACAACTGATAACTTGCTTTTTATAAGAAATGTACATAGTACCATATACGCAAACATCGAAGGGATAAGCGTTTTTGTGCAAACTTCTAAGCAGTATTTTATTGTTTCCGATGTATCTTTGCTATAGATTACGAGCATTATCAAAGATACAATTGCAAAAATGCATAAGATTATTTTGAAAAACTTATTTTTCATATTTTCTCCTGTGATGACTGTAACATCATTTTTTGTGTTTTGTTGCATATATATCTATATTAAGGAGTTGATGAAAAAATGAATGTAAACAAGCTTGCAAGAAAATTTGAAAAGCTTAAGAATATATCCCGCAGACATTCTTATATTTATATTTCAGATAACACTTGTCTTAATGTAGAGTATTGTCATAGCGTTCTTAAGCTTGAAGAAGAACGGATTGTTTTAAGACTTGCAAAATCCTATGTTACGATAATTGGTTTAAAACTCAGTATGAAAAATTACGGATATAAAAATGTAAAAATATATGGAAAAATACACAGCATCAGTTTTGAGAATAATAGCGAAAGGGGTGGTGATTTTGAAAAAGAAAACTAAAGGTTATGGAATGGCTTATGTAAAATTTAAAGCGATTGGTGGTTTTCAGGAGAAATTTATTTCAGCACTGATTGATAATAATATTCAGCTTTATGATATTACTGAAAGTAAATGTGAAATATCATCGCTTATAAAAGCCTCTGACTATAGTTTTGTAAGTAGGGTTGCAAGAAAATACGGAGTAAGGACAAGAGCGTGCGAAAGGCAAGGCTTATATTTTAAGCTTTATGGTTACAGAAAACGCTGGGGTCTTGTTTTAGGACCGTTATGCTGTGCTTTGACTTTACTTATTCTTTCACAGTTCGTCTGGGATATCAGAATCAGCGGAAATGAAAATTTATCCGATAGTCAGCTTTATAGTGTCGCTGAGGAATGTGGTATAGAGTTAGGTTCTTATATCCGCAGTTTTTCTGTCAGCGCCTGTGAATTTAAAGCTATGTCGGAAATAAATCAGCTATCCTGGATCAGCGTGGAAAGGGAAGGTAGCAGAATTTATATAAAAGTACACGAAAAGGCAATAGAAGAAAAGGAAGATATACCGGCAGAGATGCCTTGCAATATCGTGTCGGATTATGACGGACAGCTTGTTTATGCACTTATAAAGCGTGGAACATCAAATGTAAAAGTTGGTGATGGCATAAGAAAAGGACAGATACTTATAAGTGGCACGGTTGATAATAACAACGATGGCGTAATACATATACATGCTGAAGGTGAGCTTATTGCAAGATGTCGGCAAACAGAGGAATTTTTTATTCCTTTCAAACAGGTTAAAAGAAAACCCCTTGACGAAAAGAAAACTACATCATATCTTATGTTCGGTGATTTTTCGGTGAAATTACCCTGGGAAAGCTACGAGCCGTCAGATTTGGATAACGTAACGTATAACGAAGAAACAGGTTATGTAAGTTTATTCGGCTTAAAAACACCGATAAAGTATAAAAAAGGAATATATACGTTTTATGAAAATGAGGAGATTACATATAAGCAGGAAGATGTTATAAAGCAACTGAACGAACAAAAGGCAGATTTTGAAGACAACTTTATGCAGGGATGCAAGGTAGTGTCAGCTGTTTCAGAAATTATTCCGGAAGAAAACGGAATAAGAATGAAAGTCACCTATACTGTAGAACGGGATGTTGGCGTAAAACAGAAGATAAGTGTACTGTATTGAATGGTAAAAAATTCCCCCTTTTATATTGAAAATAATGCTGATTTGTGCTATACTACTAATATATATGCAAATTTTTATTGAAAGGAAATTTTCAATTTATGATAGAAAAAGCTATATCTGTTTCAGATATGGAACAAATGCACGCATTATTTGGTGATTTTGATGAGAATATCAACATCATTCAGAAGGAATATAAGGTTTCTATATACAGTCGTGATGATGAAATAAGAATAAAAGGTGATGAAAACGCTGTACAAAAAGCGTCAGAAGTAATAAATCTTCTTATTGGTATGATAGAAAAAGGTGAGCAACTCACCGATCAGAGTATAAGGTATGCTATTTCTATGGCAAACGATGGCAAGGGCGAAGAGCTTGATCAACTCAGCAAGAGTTGCATTTGTGTCAGTCACACAGGTAAACCTATAAAACCTAAAACTGTTGGTCAGAGCAAGTATGTAGATAGTATAAAAAAGAATACAATAACCTTCGGCGTTGGCCCTGCAGGTACAGGTAAGACTTATCTTGCTGTTGCTCTTGCGGTAAGAGCTTTCAAAGCGCATGAAGTACAACGAATAATCCTTACAAGACCTGCTGTTGAAGCAGGGGAAAAGCTCGGTTTTCTGCCCGGAGATCTTCAGAATAAGGTTGATCCTTATTTGAGACCGCTTTACGATGCTTTATTTGATATGATGGGAGCAGAGGCGTTCCAGCGTAATATGGAAAGAGGCTGTATTGAAGTAGCTCCTCTTGCTTATATGCGAGGAAGAACGCTCGATGACAGTTTTATAATCCTTGATGAAGCACAGAACACCACTCCCGAACAGATGAAGATGTTCCTTACTAGACTTGGCTTTAACAGTAAGATGGTCATTACCGGTGACGTTACCCAGATAGATCTTCCCGATTCAAAACGTTCTGGGCTTGTGGAAGCTACAAAAATTCTTAAAAGTATAGATGGTATTGCAATTAACCGCTTTACTGAAAAGGATGTTGTAAGACACAGACTTGTTCAGGATATTGTAAGAGCTTATGAAGCGTATAACGAAAAGAATAAAATATAGGACGGAAAAAGATGACAAAAGTTGTAATGACATTTCATAACGATCAGAAGGCTATAGAGGTACCCAAAGGACTTCGTACGGTAATAAGGCGTTGTGTAGCTCAGACTCTTAAGGAAACAGAGTTTGATGGTGATATGGCAGAGGTTTCTGTAACCCTTGTCGATAACGAAACAATAAAGCAGTTAAATAAGGAATTTCGTGACAAAAATAAGGTTACTGATGTAATTTCTTTCCCACTTGGTGCTTATGATGATTATGACATAAACCCTGAAAACGGAGCATATATGCTTGGAGATATAGTTATTTCCATGGAAAAGGCTCACGCTCAGGCTATCGAATACGGACATTCTCTTGTAAGAGAGGTGGGTTTTTTAGCCACACATTCAACATTACATCTTTTAGGATATGATCACGAGGACGATCCTCAGGGCGAAAAGGTAATGTTTGAATTACAGGATAAGATTCTGAACAGCCTTAATATTACACGCCCTGAAAAAGAATAACAACATGGGATTTTTCAAAAGACTGTATCACAGCTTTAAATATGCGGCAAATGGTATTGCTTTTTGTATACACCACGAAACAAATATCCGTATCCATATTGTAGCAACGATATGCGTTTTATTTCTTTCGTTGTTTTATGATTTTTCGAAGGAACAGTACGTTCTGCTTATACTCACTTGCCTTGTTGTGATATGTACGGAAATGATAAATACCGCTATAGAAGTGGTTATTGATAAAATATCGCCGGGCTATTCGGCACTTGCCAAGGTAGGTAAGGATATTGCTGCAGGTGCGGTATTTTTATCATCAATTGCAGCCGTGATAATTGGTGTAATATTATTTGGTGATATAGAAAAATTAAAGATTGTTTTTCTCTTTTTTGCTGAAGATATAGGAAACCTTGCAATGCTTTTGGGTACGGTGTGCGTTTTCTATCTCTTTATAGCAAAGGGTGGAAAGAAGAGAAATATAAAAGGAAAGAGTAAAAATGGAAACTAAATCAGCATTTATAGCAATTACAGGACGCCCCAATGCGGGTAAATCCTCACTTACAAATTTACTTGTCGGTGAAAAGGTGGCTATTGTCAGCGAAAAGCCTCAAACAACACGTACAAGAATAAATGGTGTGCTTACAAAGGGCGAGACTCAGTATGTATTTATAGATACTCCCGGTATGCACAGAGCAAAGAACAAGCTTTCTGACCAGATGGTGAAATCTATCAGAGAAAGCATTACAGATGTAGATGTAATTATACTTATGGTTGACGCTACAAAGAAGATATCACCTATTGAAAATAATCTTATCGAAAGCTTTAAGGTGCGAAATACCGATGTGATTTTACTTATAAATAAGGTTGACCTTATAAAGGACAAGTCATCCCTTTTAGAAACAATAAAGGAATACAGCGATCTTTATGAGTTCAAGGAGATAATTCCTGTAAGTGTAAAGAATAGAACGGGTACAGATGCAATAATGCCGATTTTAGAAAAATATGCTAAGGAATCGGTACATTATTTTGATGACGATCTTCCTACCGATCAGACAGAAAAGGTATGGCTTTCCGAGCTTGTAAGAGAAAAAATACTCCGCAATATGCAGGAAGAAATTCCTCATGGTGTAGCTGTATATATTGAAAGCCTTGAAACACGCCGTCACAGAAGCGGAACGGAAATTGTAGATTTAGGTGTTGTTATTGTATGTGAAAAGGCTTCTCACAAAGGTATGATAATCGGCAAACAGGGAACTATGCTTAAAAAGATAGGTTCTCTTGCCCGTATTGATATAGAAGAATATTTCGGTTGCAAGGTCAATATGCAGATCTGGGTCAAGGTAAAGGAAGACTGGAGAAACAAGGAATCTGCTATCGCAGACTTTGGATTAAAGGCAGAATAAGCTTCTGCACAGCAAAAAGGGAAAGGGCTTATTATGCTTATTACTCTTAATGGTATTGTTATCGGAGAACGCATCATAGGAGAAAATAGTTGTTTTCTTGATATTTTTACAGATAAGCTCGGTATTGTCGAAGTTATGGCACACGGAGTAAAGAAGATTGGCGGTAAAAACTCGGGTGCAGCATCACTTTTCAGCTATTCTAAGTTTTGTCTTAAGAAAAGCGGAAATAAATACACAATAAATAGTTCTGAGCCTATCTGTAGCTTTTACGATATCTGTAAATCGATAGAAGGTCTTTCTCTTGCGAGTTATTTTGCAGAGGTTATAAAATACTGTGCCACATCCGAAGAGGATCATACTGAGCTTTTACGCTTTGTGTGTATGACTTATTTCCATTTACAGAAAGGAAAGCTTTCGCTGCGTTTTATAAAATCCGTTTTTGAATTCAGATTTATTACCCATATAGGCTTTATGCCTGATCTCAGAGCCTGCAAGGAGTGTATATGCTATAACAGTGATGAAATGTATTTTCTTCCCGATGAAGCGTCGCTGTACTGCTCAGAGTGTTATGAAGAACTACGCGACGATATAGGCGAACAGAATGCGTTTCTGTTAAATCCTACCGTCTTACATACTATGAGATATGTAGCTTATTCCAATATAGAAAAGCTGTACAGATTTTCAGTTTCTGAGCAGAATGAACGTATTTTTGCCGCTATAGCGGAATTTTATTTACTTACACAACTCGGCAGATCTTTTAAAACTCTTGATTATTATAAGAATATAAGCTTTAATATGAACTAAAAAAGGAATTTAAAATGAAAAAAGAATACAAAAAACTTGAGCTGGACAAGGTTTTAGCTCTTTTATCCGAACAGGCGTATTGTGATGTCTGTAAGGAAGAAATTTTAAAAATAAAACCAAGCTTTGATATTGATATTGTAAAAAGTGAAATTGCAAAGACGGGTGATGCATTTACTTTATCTTCAAAGTTTGGTACACCGAGATTTTTTAACATTAAGGATATATGCTTCAGCGCTAAAAGAGCATCACAAGGTTCTACATTGTCTTTAAGAGAACTTCTTGATATCGGTCTTTTATTAAGAGAGGTATCAGGTCTTGTAAGCTGGTACTCTCAGTGCAGCGGTATAGAATCATCCTTATCCGAATACTTTAATGCTTTAACCGAAAATAAGCATCTTGAACAGACAATTTCGAACTCGATAGTATCTGAAGAGGAACTTTCCGATTCTGCAAGTCCTGAGCTTGCAAGAATAAGAAGAGCTATCCATAAAAAGAGTCTTAATATCAGAGAGCAACTCGATAAGCTGATAAAAAACAAGACAAATCAGAAGTATTTGCAGGAAAGCCTTGTCACAATGCGTGACGGCAGATTTGTTGTACCTGTAAAGACAGAATATAAATCTGAGATCAGCGGTCTTGTACATGATTCTTCACAGACGGGTGCAACACTCTTTATTGAGCCTATGAGCGTTGTAGAAGCAAATAATGAGATAAGAGTATTACAATCCCGTGAGCAGGAAGAAATAGAACGCATTATAAAAGAAATGTCCGAGCTTGTTGGTAATTTCTCCGAGTTTATGATAAAAGACTATAACACTATTTTAAAGCTTGAGATTTACTTTGCAAAAGCAAATTTAGGTGCAAAGATGAAAGCAGTTATTCCTGAAATCAGCGACAAACCCTGTTTCACGCTGAATAAAGCTAGACATCCGCTTATTGATAAGGATAAAGTTGTACCTATAACCTTAGAGCTTGGTAATGATTATTCTTCACTTATTGTAACAGGCCCTAATACAGGCGGTAAGACGGTTTCCTTAAAGACTGCAGGACTTCTTGTTCTTATGGCAATGTGTGGTATGATGATACCTGCGAGCGATAACAGTGTTATAGGTATGTTTGATGAAGTGTATGTGGATATAGGTGATGAACAGAGTATAGAACAAAGCTTGTCCACCTTTTCATCTCACATGACCAATATCGTGAAGATACTGAAAACAGCAAATGAAAGCTCACTTGTATTACTCGATGAACTTTGTTCGGGTACTGATCCTGTAGAAGGTTCTGCTTTGGCTGTATCCATTCTTCGTGAGCTTAAAAGCCGTGATTCAAAACTACTTGCAACAACTCATTATCAGGAAGTAAAGATGTATGCTATTGAAACAGAAGGTGTAGAAAACGCCTCCTGTGAGTTTGATGTTAAAACATTACAACCCACCTACAGATTTATCGTGGGAATGCCGGGTAAATCAAATGCTTTTGCAATTTCATCAAAGCTTGGTATTGACGAACATATAATAAATGAAGCTAAAGAGCTTGTAAGCACAGAAAACAAGCGATTTGAAGAAGTGGTAGAAGCTCTTGAAAAATCAAGACAGGAGCTTGAAAAACTGAAATCTGCAGTAAAGAGCGAGGAAAGAAAGTCAAAGGAACTTACATCTCAGCTTGAAGAGCAGAAAGAACGCCTTGAAAGAGAAAAGGAAAAAGAGCTTCAGGCGGTTCGTAATAAAGCAATGAGTATCATTGAAGAAGTTCGCTTTCAGGGTGATTTGCTGCTTGAAGATTTGGAGCAGATACGAAAGCAAAAGGAAAGTGCAGACTTCTCTATGAAGGTAAAGGGTGCTCGTTCACGCATAAACTCCGCTATGAACAGTATGTACGATACTGCTAATCCTATTTCCGAAAAGAAGGTGGAGCATTATGTACTCCCAAGACCGCTTAAAATAGGTGATACAGTACTTGTGGTGGATCTTAATCAGGAGGGTACTCTTGTAAGACTTCCCGACGCTAAAAATGTTTGCTTTGTTCAGATAGGTGCAATGAAATCAAAAACCAAGATGGAAAATCTCCGTCTTATCGAGAAAAAAGAAAGTAAAAAACAGCCTGCCCCAAAGGTAAGCAAAAAGGTGGTAAGCAATTTCACAAGAAAGTCAGGTATGGAGCTTGATATCCGTGGTATGATGGGTGATGAGGGTGTTATGGAGGTAGACAGATTTATTGACAGCTGTCTTATGAGCGGTATCTCTGTCATCACTATAATTCACGGTAAAGGTACAGGTGCTTTAAGAAGTGCCGTACAGCAGTATTTAAGACGCAATCCCCATGTAAAGACTTTCCGTGACGGTGTTTACGGCGAGGGCGAATCAGGCGTTACAGTTGCAGAGTTGGAATAAATTTCAGTACGCCGATGCTTTATGTATCGGCGTATTATGGAATATTAAGCCTATAAGCTTAGCGAGGTGCTAAAATTGAAAGAGCTTGAAACAGACAGATTAAAACTACGATATATAAAAAAAGAAGACGCTTCTATAATTTACGAAAACTGGGCAAGTGATCCCGAGGTTGCAAAATTCGTTACATGGAAGCCACACGAGAGCATTTCTGTAACCGAAGCTGTTATGGATTTCTGGCTTAAGGATTATAAAAATCCTGATTGTTACCGTTACGGCATTGAGAGAAAAGCAGATAACGAGCTTATGGGGATGATAGATGTAGTAGGTTTTCATTACGGAAATCCTGTTATCGGCTACTGTATGGGTAAACACTTCTGGAATAACGGTTATATGACAGAGGCTCTGCAGGCGGTTGTAAATGAGCTTATTTCCGATGGTTACAAAGAAATTGTAATTGAAGCTGTAAAAGAAAATATAGGCAGTAACAGGGTGATTGAGAAGAACGGCTTTACGTTTGTAGGTAGCAGGGAATCGGAGCTTTCATCTGTAAAGCCTCAGATGGTTACTATAAATTCTTACAGGTATTATACGAGAGAAGTTGAAAAGGAGAAAAAATAATGCACAATATCGTAATAGAAACAGAGCGTCTTATTCTTCGCCCGTTGAAAATTGATGATGCAGATGCGGTTTTTCAATGGGTAAGTGACGAGCGAGTAGCGAGATATATGATCTATAATACATACAGTAATGTAGAACAAGTTGTAGAGTGGCTTAGCTCCATTCAGGAGGAAACGAAAGAATATCATTTCGGCTATGTCAGAAAGTCCGATGGAAAGCTTATCGGAAGTGGTAGCATCAGGCCTTCTTCAAAGGGCGACGACTTCTGGAGCTTTGGTTATAATTTCCGATATGATTGCTGGGGCAATGGCTATGCAACTGAAGCGACAAAAGCGATGATACAGTACGTTTATGATAATTTCGGTGCAAGAAAGTTTACATCAAGTCACGCCGAACCGAATAAAGCCTCGGGCAGAGTTATGGAAAAATGCGGACTTCATTTTGTCGGTTACGGTGAGTTTAAAAAGCTGGACGGAAGCTCTAAGATGACTACAATGGTGTACGAAAGGATATAAAAATGAACGACGAATTATTTAAAATTTTAGAAGAAAATCCTATTTATAAAAACGCTTATTACGAATTTTTAGAAATTCACAAGAATAATCAGGGTAAAGACTCTACAGAAGAGCAGTTTGCAGAGTTTAAAAAATATTTTGCAAGGGATTTCCTTTCCGGTTTAAAGATGGGGAATACAGATCGCTTTGAGATAATCAAAGGTGATCGCATTACCATCCGTAAAGCAACGCTTGGTGATATAGATTTTATGAGTAAGGTAGAGCAAGATGAGGACAACAGCCCCTGGGTAGCAAACTGGCCTACAGGCTGGCGTATAGCGAAAATGGGAGATTTAAACTTCCTTCAGACTATTATCGAAAAAGAAGATGGTACTCCAATCGGAATTATGATTTTTTCTGATATGGCGGATCCTCGTGAAAAGATTCAGCTAAAAAGAATAGCGATTATTGAAAAGGGTAAAGGCTATGGAAAAGAAGCCTTGCATCTTGCTAAGAAGTTTGCTTTTGAAATGATGGAAACAGATTATTTCTTCCTCGGCACAAAGGAACATAATCACAGAGCACAGTCTATATATAAAGCTACTGGTTTTGTTCCTGATATGCCAGAACCTTGTACAAGTTTTCATATAACGGCCAGGGATTACAAGCGGGTTGAAATCTCGGCTTTTATAACAATCAAGGAATTTCTGGTCGGTTATAAGGAGCGTCTTATACCGTTTCTCGAAAAGTGTCTGCCTGAATCAGGTCGCGAGCTTGATTTAAATGGAAGGCATAGCTTTTACAATGATGTAAAAGGTCATTTTAGAAAATTCTGGTGTATGTTTGACAAGGATGAGATTATCGGAACTGTAGGTATAAGAACTATTGATAATGAAAGCTGTGAGCTTAAATCCCTTTATCTTTATGAGAAATATCACGGTAAAAAGCTCGGATATCGTCTTATGAAAACTGCCGTAAGAAATGCAAAAATGCTGGGCTTTAAAAGAATGTATCTTGATACATACAGAAAAAGTGAAAAGGCAGTTTCACTTTACGAAAAGATGGGATTTGCATATACCGAAAATTATAATGATAATCCCGTTTCAGATGTGTTTATGGTTTTGGATTTAGAAAATGTAAAATAATTTTTTTACAAAGCGTTTAGGTGAGGTACTATAATGGATATCAACTTTTGCGCACAATGTGGCAAACCACTTACATACAAGGTAATCGGTGATGAGGGTAAGCAGAAATATTGCGAATGCTGCAACAAATTCTATTTTGATAATCCTGCAAGCTGCGTGCTTGTTGCAATTATCAACGAAAATAATCAGGTGCTTCTGCTGAAACAAAATTATATTTCTACGGAGAATTACACACTTTGTTCGGGGTATCTGAAAAAGGGCGATACTCTCGAAGAAACC
>JAZSHW010000084.1:0-28311 GCA_045533495.1 Ruminiclostridium sp.
AGTTTGTTCGTTCTGCATCTTTTTTTCTTATCCCCTCAAAAGAGGCTGTAAAAAAACTTCGTTTTTTTACAGCCTCTGAAAATTAGTTTGTCTTTACTGTTGTGATGTCAGAACCGAACCACTTTGTAGAAATTTCAGCAAGCTTGCCGTCCGCCTTCATTTCGCCTAAAATCTTCTGTACTTCGTCACGGAGCTTCTGATCGTTCTTTCTGAAGCCGATAGCATATTCTTCCTCTTCAAGACCTTCAGGGAGTACCTTTAAGTTCTTGCCGGATGTCTTGATTTCGTAATCAGCTACGATCTTATCTAAGAATACTGCTTCGCAAAGACCCATTTCAAGCTGCTGTAAAGCTTCAACATTTGTACCGATAGCTGCAACTGTGATTGTATCCTTGATTTCACTCTTTTCTAAGATATCCTGAGCTGTAGAACCGTTCTGAACAGCAATCTTGGCTGTCTTTAAATCATCAATAGAAGTTACTGTGCTGTCGCCCTTGACAACGAATACCATTGCATTCTTCATATAGGGTTCGGAAAGATTCATCTTTTCAGCACGTTCAGGGCTTACGCTCATACCGTTCCAGATGCAGTCACACTTGCCTACATCGAGGTCTGTTTCCTTAGTTTCCCAATTGATAGGCTGCTTTACAAGCTCAACACCCATTCTCTTGCAAACTTCTTCTGCAACGTCGATGTCAAAGCCTACGATCTGATCGTTTTCGTCTGTATAGCCCATAGGCTTGAAGGTAGCGTCGAGACCTAAGATAAACTTGCCTGAATCCTTTACCTTCTGAAGTGAGTTATCCTCAGCTGTCTGGGATGTGCCTGATTCTGCGGGTGCTGCTGAACAGCCTGCAAAGCCGATTGTAGCTGTAAGTGCTAAAGCGGCTACCATTGAAATAATACCTAACTTTTTCATAAGTTTCCTTTCTTTTCTGCTAAAGCAGACATTTTATTTATTTGTTTCCTATGGTATATTAACATAATTTTACGGTAAAGTAAATACCCAGTTTTAAAATTCGGAAAAATAGCCAAAATAAAGCAATTTTACTTTTCTAAAGTATATATAAATACTACCGAAAACGAGCTTTTCTTCATATATTATATAAACTACAGCGGGCAGTGTAGTGGCTTTTGCCCTTGAATTGCTGCACTTTGGCTTTATGTCCGCTGTGTTGATAAGTTAAAGACCCACCATTATTTTCTGGTGGGTCTTTAAACTGAAGACAAACTCACGCACCGCAAAAATGTGAGAAATATATTGTCTTTAGAATGTACAATAAACAACGATATAAACATTTTTGAGAGTCATTAAAGACTCTCAAAAAGCATTTTTACTTACTTTGTCAAAACCCCCTCGACGTACAAATGTACGCCTGTCGGGGCTTTTTCCTCGTCTGCGTGCGTTTTTCTTCGTTTATCAGGGTGTAGACAATTACTTTGTCTACACTCTGAAGACCCATCGTTATTTTTACGATGGGTCTTGATTTTTATTCTCTTTCTTTAAACGGAGTTCTTGCAAACACTGCACAGATGACCTTATTACCATTACTTTTCAGCAGATTTGAAACCTCGATAAGCGTTGAACCTGTCGTGGTTACATCATCTATCACAAGGACAGTTTTACCATAAACAGCTTTTTCACTCAGCCTATAGCAACCCTCTAAGTTATGGAGTCTTTGCTGTCTGCCGAGAGTTTTCTGTTCTTTGGTTTCCTTTATCTTGCATAACGCCTTTACAGTTTCAATACCTGAGAGATAGCTTAAATGCCTTGCCATCTTTTCGGTGTGATTATAACCTCTTGTTATCCTCTTTATTCTGCCCATAGGAACGGGAATTATAACATCAACATCATCGATAATACCATAAGCTCTTAAAAGGTCGTATATTTCAGTTGCCATAAAGGATAGCTTTGAAAAATCCCTGTGCTTTTTGCCGCCGATAACGATGCTTTGAATATTATCGTTATACTCACATACGCTGTAACAAAGGTATCGGCCTATACTGAACCGATCCTGCTTTCTTGGAAAAGCAGTAGTGCAATCAGTACAGACGTATTCTCCTGCGTCTGTTACTTTTCCGCAAATGGCACAACGATCAGGGAAAAACAAGGACAGGCATTTATTATATATGTCGTAGACTTTATTCTTCGTCTTCATCTGTAAGGAAAGGATTTTTAGTCTTTACGGGGCTGAAAAGTCCGTCTAACACTCTTTGCGTCTTGTTTGTACTTACATTCTCGTTAAGAGTTATTTTAGGAGGAGTTCTCCTTTTTTTAGACTTATCAGGTATCTCTATTATTTCAGGCTCAGCCACTGATTTTTCCGCTGTCGGCTTTTCTTCAGCTACTTTTACTGAAGGTGCAGAGGGGAGAATATCAAAATCGTCCTCTGTCATTTTTGCCGCTCCATCGCTCATAATATCAGGGAACAACACCTCATCATTATTAGCCGTCTTTGTATACATATTTGCGGCATACTTTGCTCTTGTGGTGTTAGGTTCTCTTATATAGGAGGCTTTTGCAAATTCTTTGTCAAAACCACCTGATGTTTCTTCGTAGGGATTTACTTCGGGATATGTCATAGCTGTAAATTCTGAAGAAATTACGGGTGGTGCGTCTTCAACAAAACCATCATCCGCTTTTATCTCTTGTTCTTTTACTTCTTCAACCGCTGACGGCTTTGTATCAAAGCTGAAAATATCATCAAGAGGCTTGAAAGCTCTTTCATTTACACGGCTGAGTTCGGATATACTCTCATCAAAAGCTCCGTCAAAAGGATTTTCAAAGAGGCTTACATCCATAACTTTAGCGTTTTCCGCCTTCATTACCTTTACTGTCGGTAATGCTTCCTGTGCAATATCCTCAATTGAGGGTCTGATAGTCTCTTCTTCCGCTTCTATCTCACGTCTGCGACGGCGGTATTCCTGCTCGTAAAGCTCGCTTCTGTCCACTCTTTCAAAGACAAAGGGCTTTACCTTAGGTTCTTCAGATGCAGGCTCTTCCACCTTTTTTGGTGCAGGCTCCTGCTGCTGTGTCGCAGGGTTGAACTTAAGCTCCTTTGAATATCTTTCAAAATCCCTGAATTCTTCTACACTCAGTCTTCTGTGTGCGATATTTTCCTTTATTGCCATAAAGTACTGATACCACTCTGCAAAATCTCTCTGAGTAAGATCTACGTTTATACGCTTTGACATATAGCTGTAAAGCTCATTTGTCATAGCGTCAAGCTCTTCTATTTCTTCGACTGTGCGTAAAGGCACCATATTGCTTATTTCATAACAGGTTCTGCCGTTTGGCTGCTCAGTATCGCAGTAGTCCTCGTCATAATCCTTATTTCTGACAAAGTATTCGCCGCATCGCTCGCAACGGCTTATTATCATTCTGTTTTCAAGCATAAGATCTATTTCAAGATCTATTACAGCCTTAAAGCTTTCTGCCACATATACCTTCTTGGGCATTGAACGCATTGTCTTTACAATAGTGTCAATGACAGCGTCAGGCTTTTCGGGTATAACATTCTTTATGTGTGAGAAGACATCCATAGCTTCAGTATCAGATCTCAGTGCTGAAAATTCTCCTATCTCGTCTTCGGGATATTCTATTTCTGACAGAGTAGTCTTGGCTATCTCCTTTGAAACTGTATTCAGAATAAAGGGTGCTGAAGGCAGTCTGCCTACAGAATATGTTCTTGCAGTACCAAAATTGTCGGTGGGATAGCCCATTTCATTTGCGGCTACTATAAAGGTAAGGTCAAAATAATCTCTTCTTGCACCTGCGGTTATAAGGTCAGCCTTTTCAGAAAAGACAAACTCGGTCTTTTTCTTGGCGTAATCCTGTATTTTAAGCAGATTTACCCACTGGTTTACGGCTTTTCCGTGTCTGTACTCGGTGAGTCTTGAAAAAAGAGTCTTTTCAAAATTATTCTTTGCCTGTATATAGCTATTCCATAAAGCAGAAGGGCCTATGCCCTTTTCTCTGCATGTATATTCAATAAAAAAGTCCTGTATTA
This sequence comes from Ruminiclostridium sp., assembly GCA_045533495.1. Lineage (GTDB taxonomy): Bacteria > Bacillota > Clostridia > Oscillospirales > Ruminococcaceae > Ruminiclostridium_E. The sequence goes on from JAZSHW010000084.1 coordinate 4,011, forward strand.
TCTTTTCAAAAAGTGTGTGGATATTCGCTTCATAAAACTTGTGGCAGGCACTTATCGAATTTCTGAGAGCTATCGCTTCAACTAAATAAAATTCACCGTTTGCCTCACACTTTTTGCAGAAATCAGTAGTTCTGCGGACAAAGCCCGAAAAATCAAAGGAGCAGAATCTGAGCAGGCTGTCAGGATAATGAAGACTGTATATTTCGCTTGAATTAAGACCTGTCAGGCTTGCTGTTGCATATCTTTTCATATTACTATGACAGCTCCTTTCCTTTAAAATTTTCAGATTTCATAATTATTCTTCTGAAGACTCTGCGTCTTCTTCACTGTCGGCATCGCTTTCTGCCTTACTTTCATCCTTGCTTTCTACCTTGCTGCTTGTTACCTTACTTTCCTCTTCAGACGATGCCTCTTCTTCTGAATATTCTGTTTCAGGTATAGGATCAAAGGTAAACTCTCTCTGTCTGCCGTCTATATAAAGGGTATGTTTGTCCTTCCATTCAATCTTTGCAGGTCTGTCATAGGCAGATGTGTTGATATGGATACAGCCAAGCACCTTTTTACATTCTGCAAAAGGTACTGTAATGTCACCTTCAGTCTGTTCAAGATAGAAGGAAACTGTTCTCTGTGCATCCTTCTCAGGCTCAACGTAAGTAACCAGTCTGTAAAGTCCGTCAGGAGAGTAGTTATAAGTAGTGCTTCTTTCGGAAAGATTTACGTCATAAAGAGTGATGTTGCCAAGTAACATACGAAGTGTCAGGTATACAAGCACACCTACAACATACATAAGAAGATAGATTGTACCGAGAATAGTCTTTGTAGTTTCACTTACTCCGCACAGGAAGAAGATAAGCACGCAGACAACTACGGGAGGTACTATGATAAACCAGTTATCAAAACCGAAAATAAGTATTGCAAAGGAAATAAGCGGTGTTACCATCGCACACATTCTTGTCACGACCTGTTTTCTTGTAAAGAACATTATACCGCCGAATATTACATTTACAAAAAGGAATAATGTAAAAAGTGCACCTGAATGAGTAGGCTGAACATAATATCCCATCATAAGCCATGCAACAAAACCCAAAAATACAGGGTATCCTAATGATAAAAAGGAGACACCGAATTTAAACCATTTATTTGTAAGAAAAGCGAGTACCTTATTCATAATTTTTGTTCCATCCTTTATACTATCGATAGACTTTAATTTATAGTTTATCGTTATAAGCGTAAAAATACTTAATTATATTGTATACTAAAACCGAGAAAATTTCAAGTGTTATTTGAAATTTATAGTGGTATACTGTAATTTTCGGTATAAACTTTTACGCCTATACATAATATCTGTTTTTACACACAAAAAAAGCACCGTATTTCTACGGTGCTTCAGACTGAAGACAAACTCACGCACCGCAAAAATGCGGAAAATTTGTAATAAATTTCTGAAAAATAAGGAATAGTGGTATAAAAGTTTTGAAGAGCCGTAAAACGGCTCTTCAAAAGCATTTTTGCTTAGTTCGTCACCCTCCCCTCGACGTACTACCTGTACGCCTGTCGGGGCGGTTTCCTCCTCTGCGTGCATTTTTCTTTGTCTGTCAGCGTGTAGACAACTACTTTGTCTACACGCTGAAGCACCGTATTTCTACGGTGCTTCAGATTATTTATTAATTATTTACCTCTGTTGCTGAGAAGCTCGAATAAATCTGAGTGATCGTCATCATCGAAATCTGTTGCAGAACCTGGAGTTGCAGGGAAAATTGCACTGTCAGATGAAGAAGAAACAGAAGAAAGTCCTGTGAGAACTTCTTCGATTTCTGCATCGGATGTAACATAGCTGTTGCCGTCGTCATCCTGGAAGCAGGTTGCAATAACTGTAACGATGATTTCATCTTCAAGGCCTTCCTCGAATGTAACACCGTGGATAACCTGAACCTGCTGAGAAGCATTTTCTGTAAGCATATTCATAACCTTGTCCATCACTTCAAGAGGTGTATCATCTGAAGCCTGGAAATTAACAAGAAGCTTACCTGCATTCTTGATAGATGTTTCAAGCAGAGGAGATGTGATAATTTCCTGAACCGCCTGTTCAGCCGCATTTTCGCCCTTACCATGACCGATTGCCATGTGAGCGTCGCCGGCCTGTTCAAGAGTGGATTTTACGTCTGAGAAGTCGATGTTTACAAAGCCTGCACCATTTACAAGATCAGAAATACCCTTTACAGCCTGTAAAAGAACATCGTCAACCATTGCATAAGCAGCCTTCATAGAGATATTCTTTTCTCTAATTGAAAGCAGACGCTGGTTAGGAACAATAACGAGTGTGTCTACATACTTTCTGAGCTCTGCAATACCCTGAAGAGCAAGATTCATCTTGTATTCTCTTTCAAAATCAAAGGGCTTTGTAACAACACCTACTGTAAGAATGCCCATTTCCTTTGCAATTTCAGCAACAACAGGAGCTGCACCTGTACCTGTACCGCCACCCATACCGGCAGCGATAAATACAAGAGTTGCACCCTTAAGCTTTTCTGCAATGTCATCTCTGTTTTCTTTAGCAGATTCTTCAGCTACGGGAGGTCTGCCGCCTGCACCACGGCCCTTTGTGGTCTTTCTGCCTATCTGAATACGTTCCATAGTGTTGCCATCCATCTTCATGAGAGCAGCTACGTCTGTATTTACAGCGATAAATTCTACGCCTTCAACATTATTGCGGATCATATTTGCGACAGCGTTTCCGCCGCCACCGCCGACACCTACAACCTTTATCTTGACGTCACGTTCAAATTCTTCTATATCAAAATCAAAGCTCATTTTAAAATTCCTCCAATTTTAGTATCTGAAATTCCATTTATTATTGTAGCAGATTTCACAGATAATTGCAAGTAGTTTACAAAAATTTTCTGCACAATTTGTTTAAAATTTTTTAAAAAGCACTATATGTTGTATTTCAGCGCATTTTGCTGAAATGTGCTTTTGACAGAATCAAGACCTGTCGTAATTTACAGGCCTTGATATATAATTTTCAATTTTATTCCTCTTCGGGTGGTGTCGTTGTACCCACCGTGATGTCACTTTCAGGTTCTGAAGTGTCGTCAGGCTCAGAGGTTTCGGGTTCTGAAGTCTCCGGCTTTGAGGTTTCTTCACCCGGTGTGTTGGGATCGTATATCGGACGGAAGGTCACCTTCATATCAGCCGACGGATCTGCCGCCTTTGATAAATCAAGCTCGCCCTTTTCATTTTCGAACTCACCATTATCTATAAGATTCTTTGCAATGGTCAGCTTTACCTTCATATCTGTATCTTCACCTAAATCAAGAACTAATTTATCGTCATAATTAAGGCGTAATGAGTATATACTGGTAATATCAATTTCTTTTATCTTATCAGTCATACCCACGGTATCATAGGCATCTATCACTTCAAAAAGTGTGTCGAGCTTTCTGTCTGCACCTACCATAGAATCCTTTGAAAGTCCGCTGTAGGTCTTTACCGCCTTTAAAAACCTTGTAAGATAGTTTCTTGTGCCTTCGTCAGCAACTGAAAGGAAGGCTCCCGATATAGCAAACTCAGGGTCAAATCCGATAACTGTCACACAATCGGGGTAAGGTGAAGTAAGCTCGCTGTCAAGTATTCTGCCGTTGGCTGAAATGAGATAGTAGCCGCCGTCGCTTGTCTGCACGCTTGCTAAGGGCGTTGCCTGATTTAATGTGATTATGAGCTTTGACTTGAAATAATCCTTTCTCACAGTCACCTTATCAACGTAAGGAAGTTCATCTATCAGTTTATCGACTATTTCTCCTTCATCTATAAAGTTAAGATTTGTGCCAAGCTCTATATTGCACTTATCCACAACCTCTTCATAACTGTATACAGTCTCTCCCTCAACCTCAATTTTAGTCAGGTTAAAAAGTACAGTTCTTGAAAGCACAATACATAAAGTAACTATTATGATAACACCGATGATGTAAAAAAGAAGATTTCTTGAAAAATGGCTTGTAAGACGCTTTTTAAGGCTCTTTTTCTCGACAGGCTGTTCATCTGTGTTTTTTCTGTTCTTGGTCTTATTTTTAAGAACTCTGCTCTGAATATCTATAGGCTTTGCAATTGTACCATCGTCTTCAAGATATGACGGAGTACTGTAATCATCCTTGCGGGATGTTGTTTTGGTTTTGCTCTTATTTTCTTCGTTTTTTACCGTAGTCTTTTCTGATTTTACTTTTCTCTGTTTGTTATCCTGCTTTTTTTCCGACTTTTCCTTTTTGTCGGAATGTTTTTTGCTTTTATCCTTGACAGAATGTCTGATATCCTCTGATTGTTCAGCAGGTTTTTCAGGCTGTGACGGTCTGTTTTTTCTGCTGGGAGGCATTTCAGCCCACATATTGTGGCTATCTCTTCCTCTGTTATCAGCCATTCTTATCATTCCTTTCCTTTAAAATCTCTTTATATCCGCTCCTGCAAGTCGCAGTGACTTTTCTATATTTTCATATCCTCTGTCTATGTGACATAATTTAGTCACCACAGATTTTCCCTCTGCTGAAAGTGCCGCTAAGACAAGTGCCGCACCGCCTCTTAAGTCAGTAGCCTGAAGCTCGCTGCCGTAAAGAGAAGAAACTCCTTCTACTACTGCAACTTTTCCCTCTACCTTTATGTTCGCACCCATCCGACAAAGCTCGCTTACGTGACGATATCTGTTTTCAAATATATTCTCAACAAAAACAGTAGTACCCTGTGCCTTAGTGGTTGCCGTCATAATAAGTGCCTGAGCATCGGTAGGAAACCCCGGATAAGGCATTGTCCTTATTGTCTGCGGTGCTTTAAGTCTGCCGACCACTCTGATGTAAATACTATCCTTGCCAAAGGAATATATCTTACATCCCATAGACTGTAAAATGGGTATCATCTGGCCTAAATGATCTGCATTTGCACCTGATAATATAAGCTCTCCGCCACAACAAGCCGCCGCACATAAATAGGAAGCCGTTACTATTCTGTCGGGGATTACTCTATGCTCGCAACCGTGCAGAGTCTTTACTCCCTCCACTATTATTATATCGGTTCCTGCACCCTGAACTTTAGCTCCGCAACTGATGAGAAATTCTGCCAAATCACATATTTCAGGTTCTCTTGCCGCATTATGTATCTGTGTTACACCCTTGGCTCTTACCGCCGCAAGCATTATATTCTCTGTCGCACCTACCGATGGAAAGGAAAGAGAGATATTCGCTCCGTGAAGACCTTTCGGGGCATTGCATATAAGAAAGCCGTGCTGTTCGGTTATATCCGCTCCCATTTCTCTGAGTGCCGAAAGGTGCAGGTCAATAGGTCTTGGCCCTAATTCACAACCTCCGGGAAAGGATAATCTACAGTTTTTCATTCTGCCAAGCATCGCACCTAAAAATACGATGGATGACCGCATTTCCCTCATAAGCGACTGGGGAACTTCCGTATTTTCCACTACAGAAGCATCTGCTATAACAGTACTGCCCTCTCTTTTACATTTTACACCGATACAGCTAAGTATCCTCATTGCATAATCTACATCTGTAAGTCTTGGACAGTTATGAAGAACACATTCTCCCTCTGATACAAGCACCGTCGCAGAAAGTAGCGGAAGAGCACTGTTTTTTGCACCATGTACGGCAATCTCCCCTTCAAGCCGATTGCCGCCGTTTATAACAAGCTTTTGTTTTTCCATATTATCACCCTCTCTGGCTTTTTCTACATACTATGCCCCAAAAGATGATAACGTGATAGCTTAATTTTTAAGTCCCATAAGCTCTATTATCTGTGACAGAACAACATCTGCCGCATTTTTAACCCCAAGTCTCGAAGCGTTTTCTGCCATAAGGGATAAAAGCTCAGGATTGCCGTAAAATTCGTTTACTGTATCAATAAGCTTAGCGCCTGTAAGCTCCTTGTCGTTTATAATTCTGCCTGCATTGGCATTCTGTAATGTGAGTGCATTATAATACTGGTGATTTTCTGCCGCATAAGGATAAGGGACAAGCACACTTGCTCTGCCTATGGTCATAATTTCAGTCAGTGTCATTGCACCCGCTCTTGTTATGATAAGGTCTGCGGCACACATACAGGTGTACATATTGTCAATATACTCTTTAAGGATAAAGTGGGGATTCTTACTATCAATTCCCTTTGCATTGACCATATCCATAAAGGTATCCTTACCATGCTTACCGTAACCGTGAATGTGATTAATGTTACCCTTTTTTTGTTCCCAGCTGAGAAGCTCGGTCACCGCTTCGTTTATACGCATAGCTCCCTGGCTTCCGCCTGCAGAAAGAATAGTCAGACAATCGGGAAGACCGAGTCTTTCTCTTGCCGCCTTTTTGCTTTCTATAGGAATATTGTTACGCATAGGATTTCCTGTGACAATACATTTTTTCATATTGCCAAGATGCTTTTTTGCATCCTCACTGCCAAGCATAACAAGATCAACCTTTTCTGCGAGCATCTTTATTGATACTCCCGGAAGAGAATTACTTTCATGTACGGCAGTCTTTATTTTGCATTTAAGAGCAGTCTTAAGCACTGTTCCCGTTACATATCCGCCCGTGCCTATAACAAGGTCGGGCTTAAATTCGCTGAATATCTTCTTTACCTGTCCGCCTGCATTCATATAATAATATACTGCCTTAAAATTAAGAGCGATATTTTTAGGTGTAAGCTTTCTCTGTATACCTGCCATCTTAACGGGAGAAAAATCGTACCCTGCCTTTGTGACAAGCTTTGCCTCCAGTCCGTCGGGAGAGCCTACAAACAGTATCTTTGTATCGGGGAAAACCTCTTTTATCTTATCTGCCATAGCAAGTGCAGGATTTATATGACCGCCTGTACCGCCTGCCGCAAAAATCACATTCATAGTATGCTGTTCCTTTACTTTATTTTAGGTTTCCGAGCTTCGTGAAACGCTGAGCAATACTCCCATTTCAACAAGCTGAATAATAAGTGCTGTTCTGCCGTAGCTGAAGAAGGGTAATGAAATACCTGTGTTTGGTATAGCATTACAAGCAACACCGATATTGAGAAATGCCTGCAGAACGATGTGAACAGTAATTCCCAGTGCTAAAAATGCACCGAACTGATCTCTCGCACCCTTTGCAACCTTATAGCCTCTTACTGCAAAAAGCACAAAAAGAAGTATTACGGTTACGCCGCCTATAAATCCAAGCTCTTCGCAAAGTATCGAGAAAACGAAGTCGTTCTGTGCTTCAGGCAGATAGTAGTATTTCTGAATTGAATTACCAAGTCCTCTGCCGAATAGTCCGCCTGAACCTATTGTTATAAGCGATTGTCCTATCTGATAAGTGTTATTCTGCATATCTGCGAAGGGGTCAAACCAGCCCTGGAAACGGTCTGTAAGATAAGATGGGTGGAATAGAAGTATACCAACAAAAGCTAACAGCACAAGTATTCCGAGTATAAAAAGTCCTCTTTTGCTTGCTCCTCCGACAACCATCATTACAACAAATATAACAAACACGATAACAACCGCAGAAATATGTCTCTGGAAAGCACATAACGCACCACACATACCGAGAACCAGCACATACCTTCCGAAGCTGCCCTTTACACTTTTTCCATCTACGCAGAAACGATGCAAAAGGAATGCAAGCATAATAATAAGTGCAAGCTTCATTATTTCCGAAGGCTGGAAACGAACTCCTAAAATAGTTATCCAGCGTCTTGCGTCCGCAACCTCTTCACCTGCAACGCAGGTAATTGCCATCAGAACAATTGAAATCAGGAAAAATATATGGGCAATATTTATTCCTTTGCCATTTTTCGGTACAGTTCTTTTCTTTTTCTTCATACCGAAAAACTCTCTTATAACATCGCCTGAGTGTCTTAATATATGCTTTATCGGCATTATAAGCATTGTATAATCGCCAAATGAAACTATCACCATCAGGATAAGTCCGATGATCATACCTTCAAGCTGTTGCTTCATAAAGTCATAGCTGTCTCTGTTTTCAAATAAGGAATAAGCATAGCTTGCCGAGGACATCATTACAAGACCGAAGACTGCAAGTACAAGTATAACTATAAAAAGAGGAATATCAAATCGTCCTCTTCCTTTAAAGTACTGACATTCGGGGTAAGGAGCAGGCTCGACTATCAGTCCGCGTACAAATCTTACAAGCAGACTTTCTTTCTCTTCTGTATTGTTTTTTACACCATTGCCGCTACGTTTTACCGCTCTCTCATTACCTGATGTGCCTTTATTCTTATCTGTATATCCGTCCGTTTCTGCACGCTGTGGTGCAGGACGTGTACCGGGGTCATAATGAATAACTCTGTCGTATTTTTCTTTCTTCGGGGGATCGCTTTTTACTTCCCTTTGCTTTGCATCTGGACCTGATGTCTGTGATGTTACCTGCTTTTTCTTTGGCACTAAAACATCATTCAGTCCACCGCCCAAAGAACTTGTTCTGCCTCTTGACAAGGCGTCACGCTGTTCCTTGCTCAGTCCGCTTTTATCAGCCATTGCTATTCCCCTTTCTTAAAAATTTTTTATCAGATTACAGTATTCCGAAATAAAGTAAAGCTATACCGACTGCACAAGCTAAAAGCTCTAAAAGGGAGAACACTGTTACTATCTTACCTTCCTTCCAGCCTCTTATTTCAAAGCTGTGATGGATAGGAGTCATTTTGAAAAGTCTCTTTCCGTGAGTAAGCTTGAAGTATGTCATCTGAATAAGTACAGATAACGCTTCCCAAATGTAAATTGCACTGCAGATAACCATTATGAATTCTGTGCCTGTTCCGATGCCGAGTGCAGTTACTATACCGCCTAAGAACATTGAACCTGTATCGCCCATCATAACCTTTGCGGGATGGAGATTCCACACTAAGAATCCCATACAGCCCGCTCCCGCTACTGCCGCTACGAGTGACATTTCACCAAAGTGGACAAGTGAGCAGATAACAAGATATGCCGCACAATATACAACTGTAACAGAAGAACAAAGTCCGTCAACACCGTCTGTAAGATTTACCGCATTTACAAGATAGAGGATACCAAGTCCCATTATGATGTAATAGAAATACCATAAATCAAGCTGACCCAAGAAGGGGAAGCTGATTACTGTAGATGTGTCTCCCGAAATGATGCGGGATGTAAAATATGCGGCTATTACAAGCACCTGCATAATTATCTTCTGAATGGGAGTAAGTCCCTCGTTACGCTTTTTCTTTACCTTTATAAAGTCGTCAACAAAGCCGATAAAACCGAAGCACACCGCCATAACTATAGCTGAAACTGCCTTTATAAACTTAACAGTACCCGTACTTTCAAAGCTTATAGCTCCGTTTAACCACATAATAACCATACCTGTAATAAAGGCGATTATCGAGCCTGCGATAAACATAACACCACCCATTGTAGGCGTGCCTTCCTTTGATTTATGCCATGCAGGACCTATATCAAGGATAGTCTGACCGAATTTCAGTCTCTTAAGGGCAGGGATAGTTACAAATCCCAGTAACGCCGTTACTCCGAAGCTTATAAGTGCCGCAATTACAGTTGCAGGTATATTCATTGTGATTTATTCCTTTCGACTTAATATTTCCTCTACTATTTCCCTTTCGCAAAAGGGTATATAGTCATTTCCGATTATCTGATATCTTTCATGGCCCTTGCCTGCAAGCACGATAACATCGCCTTTTTGAGCTATCGCTATCGCTTTTTCTATGGCGATTCTTCTGTCAGCCTCCTTTATGCAAGGGAGAGATTTATCCGCACCGATATAGACCTCTTCAATTATCAGATCGGGATCTTCACTTGCAGGGTTATCAGAGCTTATGACAAGCACATCGGCATATTCTGATACAGCCGCCGCCATCATAGGACGTTTTTCTCTGTCCCTTTCTCCTGCACCGCCAAACAGACAGATGAGTCTGCCTTCAACCGTAGGCTTTATCGCTGAAAGCATTTTGCGAAGAGCGTCATCGGTATGGGCGTAATCGGTAATTACTGTGAAATCGCCCTTGTAAACCGTATTCAGTCTGCCATCAACGCCACTGCAACTTTCGAGTGCCCTTGCACATTCCGTTACATCAAAACCGTCTGCTGATACTAACGCAATAGCACACAGAGCATTCTGCACATTGTAAAGTCCTGTCATATTGAGCTTTACTCTGCAGGCCTTTTCACACCTGTTGTCTATCAGCATAAATTCACTGCTTGTAGCAGTCATTTTTATATAATCAGCGTATATATCCGCTTTTTCCTTTACACTATAGGTTATCGCAGTATCTTTATGACGCTTTGCAAGAATTTTGCCGTAATCATCATCAATACAGATAACCCCATTATCGGTAAGGGTGAAAAGTCTTGCCTTTGCATCAAAATAGTTTTCCATTGTCAGATGGTAATCGAGGTGATCTCTTGTGAGATTTGTAAAACCTGCAGACAGGAATTTTTCATCCGCTATTCTGTGCTGACATAACGCCATAGAGCTTGCTTCCATAACACAGTACTCTGCACCATTCTTAACCATTTCAGAAAACCACTTATAAAGAGTAGTGGGACTTGGCGTTGTGGGTGTTCCGTGAGGAGATTCTGTCAGTTTTCCGTCACACAGATCATTTCCCGCCGTACCTATACATCCGCACCTTTTATGAAGCTTGGTAAGTATATGCTTTACAAGATGTGCGACTGTTGTTTTTCCGTTTGTACCTGTAACGGCGATAAGCTTTAACTTATCGGTCGGATTTCCACTCACCATAGAGCAAAGCTCTGCAAGTGCAAGTCTTGTATTATCGACTATTATCTGATTTTTAACGCCTGTATCGTGGTCTGTAACCACCGCTGCAGCACCCTTTTTCAGCATTTCGTCTATAGCCGAATGTCCGTCAAAACGCACACCCTTTATACATACAAACAGGCTGCCCTTTACGACATTTGCCGTATTGTCTGTAACGTTTGTAATATCGCAGTTTTCCACACCCTGCTCTTTTGCTTTTTTGCATATATCGTAAAGCTTTATTTTTCTCACCTCATCAGCCTGTTTCGTCGTTTACGAGGAAGTTCACCTCTACTACCGAGCCTCTGTACTGCATAGTTCCTGCCGAAATGCTCTGTGCAATTGCTCTTGATTCGTTACTGCCGTAAGCACCGGTCAGTCTTATGTTAAAGCCTGCTTCAGTAATAGCCTTATTGGCTTCTGTCACAGTCATACCAATTACATTAGGTACTTCTCTGAGCTGATAATCCCCTATCGTCATATCGCCCATATACACAACTACAGTACCGCCTGCCGGCATTATAGCACCCGACTGGGGGAACTGTCCGCCTACCATAGCACCATCTTCTGTACTTCCTACTATTTCAGCCTTAAGTCCTGCCGCTGTCAGCAGAGCTTCTGCTCTGATACTGTTATAGCCGCATATATAAGGCACTGTAACATCCTGAGTCAACAAGTCTTCTTCTGTATACTGAGGATAGATATTGAGATATTCAAGTCCCTCCTTGAATACCGCCGATACAACGGGAGCCGCAATGGCACTTCCGTATATATATCCACTTGTGGGTTCGTCTGCCACAACAAGCATTACGTATTCGGGATCATCGGCAGGTACTACCGCACAGAAGGTCGCCACATAGCGAAGTTCATCGTGCTTACCGCTGTTGTAATCGTCAATTTTTTCTGAAGTACCACTCTTGCCGCCTATACGATAACCGCTTATATATGCGTTACTGCCACCATTGAAGTTTACTACGTCTTCAAGTATCTGACGCATAACAGCTGAAGTTTCTTCGCTTATTACCTGTCTTTTTACAACCGGTTCTGTAGCTTCTACCACGTTACCGTTACTGTCAATCACCTTATCCACAACATAAGGTGTAAGTAGCTTGCCTCCGTTTACAGCCGCACATACTGCCGTTGCCATCTGTATGGGGGTTACCTTATTCGTCTGACCGAATGCCGAACTCGAAAGCTCAACTATTCCCATATCGGAAAGAGGCACATAAAGCGATTCAGCCTCACCGGGAAGGTCTATGCCTGTTTTTTCGGTAAATCCGAAAGCTTCAAAATACTTCGTGAATTTATCCTGGCCTAAAAGCTGGCCAATCTGAATAAATGCAGGGTTGCAGGAACGAATCATTGCTTCTGTAAGATTGGATGTGCCGTGTCCGCCTGCACTCCAGCACTTGATATGCGTACCTGCAACATCAGCAACACCACTGCATGTAAAACTGCTGCCAAGTCCGACGACCTCTTCTTCAAGCGCTGCCGCACAAGTGAATATCTTAAATACAGAGCCGGGGATATAAAGCTCGCCTACTGCTTTATTCTGCCACTGACGACCCCATATTTCATTCCTCGCTTCATCAATTGCTTCTTCTGCTGCTCCATCGTCAGCCATCTGTGCTAATGTGTATTTGTCCTTTTCAAAATAAACAAAGGTCGGATCATTGGGATTAAAGCCCGGATAGGTTGCCATTGCAACTATCGCACCTGTTTTGGCATTCATTATAATGCCTGTACTTCTGTTTTCAAGTTTATGCTGTGAAACTGTTGTTTCAAGATTTTTTTCAAGATAATACTGCAAGGTCTGATCTATCGTAAGGACAAGGCTGTTTCCATCCTTAGCAGGATAAAGTGCCTCATAACCGTAAGGCATATCGTCACCCTGGTTATCCTTTGTGGTGACAATCTTTCCGTTTACGCCCTTCAGATATTCATCATAATAAGATTCGATGCCATACGCACCGCCGTTGGCATTTACAAAGCCAAGCACACCTGCCGCAAGCGTTCCCTCAGGATAATGGCGGATACCGTTTTCTCTTGCAAAGCACATAACGTTGTAAAGCCCGTTGTCGCTCATAAACTTCTCGACTTTAGCTACAGTTTCTCTGTCCACCTGCTTTTTCGCAACATACTCCCAGTACTCGTAATCGTTGCAGGCGTCTACAAGGGTCTGCATATCTACATCGAGGATCTCTGCAAGATTTCTGCATATAAAATCCCTCTCCTCTATGTAGTTATCCATATCCTTGTCTTTATCGCCCTCGACATAATTTATTCTGTATATCTCCCGAGGTGATATGATTATATCCCAGGCGGGTGTATTCTGTGCAAAGACCTTGCCGTTTCTGTCGTAGATATTGCCTCTGTCGGCAAGTACCGTAAGCTCCTTTTGCTGTTGGTCTTCTGCCTTGGCTACCATAGAATCGTGCTGTCCTACCGACCAGTAGAAAAGAAAGCCCGCTACATAAACAGACATAGAACCGACAAGTAACAAAAGCACCACCAATATTCTGATTTTTATACCATGTGTCAGTTTTCCTTCCATCTTTACTCCTTAAACGCTGTAAATAAAATACTTCAATAAAAAGCTTTATCCTTTTCCGAAAACAGCTGTGCTGAATTCAAAAAAGGAGCTTTTAACCGCCACATTTAGTAGCTTGTTCATTTATATTCATCAGAATCCTAAATATTCCGCTACACCACGAAACCACTTGCTGATGCCGACAAAGATATTGTCTTCGGTATCCTTTTTGGTTTCTATCAATGCACCTGTATCCATCTCAACATACTTTTCCTGAGCGTTGACTACCTTCTGCATACCAAGCTCGTCCCTGGCATACTGCTCTACCTGTTCAAGCGAAACAGAACCGTTAAGCTCTGCAGAAAGTGCCGCGTTCATCGCCTTGGTTTCTTCTAAGACATTCTGTCTTAAGCTTACATTGAGATTTGCTTCGCTTACAGCCGCCTTACAGAATATAAACGCCATAAGCAGTATTCCGAATAAAGCCGCTACTACAGCTATCGCTATCGGTCTGCCCTTTTTGGCAGCCGATGCTGTCACCACCTGAAGCTCAGGTTTTTCCTCAGTCTTTACCTGAGGTTTACGAAGCGATGTATCAAACAGCGAAAAATCATACGCTGTACTCGTTCTGTTATATGAATTCTCCATCGTTCATTCCTCCGTGAATTTACAATTTCTCTATAACCCTTGATTTTATAATTTCTCTATAATTCTTAATTTTGCACTACGGCTTCTTACATTTAAAGAAAGCTCTTCATCGCCTGCTATTACAGGCTTTTTGTTTACAAGCACACCTCTTGGCGTCTTTCCGCATACACATACAGGAAAGGAGGACGGACAGGTGCAACCTGTGCAATATTCCTTGAATTTATTTTTTACTATCCTGTCCTCTATCGAATGGAAGGTGATAACAGCAAGTCTGCCGCCTTTATTCAACGCCTCAAAGGCACTGTCAAGTCCTGTCATAAGCTCGTCAAGCTCACCATTTACTTCTATACGGATCGCCTGAAAGGTCTTTTTACAGGGGTTTTTCTCTTTTCTGACTTTAAGAGGTACATTTCTCTTTATAATCTCAGCAAGCTGAAGTGTCGTTTCAATCGGTACAATTTCTCTTTGTTTTATTATGCCCGATACTATTCCTCTTGCAAACTTTTCTTCACCGTACTGGAATAATATTTTTTCAAGTTGTGATGCAGGATATTCATTGACAACATCATAAGCACTGAGTCCGCTTTTACTCATTCTCATATCAAGGGGTGCATCCTCGTGATAGGAAAAGCCACGCTCTGCCGTATCAAGCTGATAAGAAGAAACACCAAGATCCATAAGAACACCATCAACCTTTGTGATACCTATTTCTGAAAGTGCTTCAGTAAAACACGAAAACTGTTTATTAATAAGTGTATGATTATATGCTTTGAGCTTCTCTTCAGCAGCCTTTATTGCATCAGGGTCTCTGTCAAAGCCGACAAGTCTGCCCTTGTCAAGTCTTTTTGCAATCTCGCTCGAATGGCCTGCAAAGCCTGTTGTACAGTCAACGTATATGCCGTCAGGCTTTATATCAAGTCCCTCTATGGTTTCATTAAGCAGCACAGGTATATGAATTTGTCTTTCACTCAATTTTATCATTCCTTCCTATGCGGCAAAATAAAGATTACATTCCGAGTTCTTCAGCTATTCTGCTTACTTCATCCTCGGTTTCAGAACTTTCATTAAAGCTTGTCCATGCAGCCTTATCCCATATTTCCGCTATACCATCTTCCATACCGACAACCATAACATCAGTTGTAAGACCTGCGTATTCAATAAGAGATGAATTTATAGATACTCTGCCCTGCTTGTCCACAGTAAGCTCGTCAGCAGAACCAACAAGATATCTTCTGATCGTCTGAGTTTTAACGGGAGGTAGTGCTTTAAGACTTTCCATAAGTGCTTTCCATTCGCTTACAGAATAAACTCTTATGCATCTTGTACCGATATTCTTGGCAAGATAAAAGGAGTTACCAAGCTCTTCACGAAGCTTTATCGGTATGTTCATTCTGCCCTTGGCATCAAGCGTTGATTTGTGCGCACCAACCATACCGATCTCACTCCCTTTCCTTTAAGATTTTTTGAATTTATATGGTTTGCTTCAAAAATTTCACCAAAAACATTTATTTTTTACCTCAAACACCCGCAAAAGTGTCTAAAATTATTATACAACGCCCTGAGAAAAAATTCAAGTGGAAATTTTATCATTTATAAAAAAATTATGCAGAATGTCGAGGGGTATTTTTGTGAAGTTTGCACAAAAAAATCGCCTCCCTTACGGGAGACGATTTGATAATTATTATCGTTTTTCAATATGTTGTGGGTGGTTTTTTCGCCCTGACTACATTTTGGATTTGTACGATATTTACTTTTTACTCAGCCTGAGCCTCTTCGTACTCATCAGACAGATTATCTTCGAGCCATTTTGCAAGCATAAGAGGTGTAAGGATAAGATCCATTGTCTTCTGTTCACCGTCACTTACACTTTCAAGTGCTATCATATCACCGTGTTCACGAGTTTCGCTACCGATGATATCATAAGTAAGCTGGCTACGATACTTGATTGTACAGAGTAAGAACTCAGGAGGAATAGCTTCGCATCTCTGAATTTCTTCAAGCCATACGAAAGGACTCATACCGCCAATGCTGATATCCTCAATAACCCAGCCGCTTGCCGCGAAGGAGTCATTTGCACACATATAAAGGGAGAACTTGAACTTTTCTTCCTTGTCGTCCTTGAACAGACCAACCTCAAAGCCCTTTATTACATAGTTATTGATAATGCTTGTTTCGTTACCGCAGCAAGAGCAGATACCACCGTAACCAAAGAGCTTACCGTTGATATCCTTTGCAAAGTAGTTACGGTAAATTCTGAGGTTGGAAAGGCTTCTCAGTGCCTTGTAGTGTTCACGGAGGAACTGAAGCTCACCCTTTGTAATTGTGGGCAGAGGCTTATAATAATAAGGTATCTGATCAAGAAGTACCTGGTTAGGTTCTTCTGTGCTGGAGTAGAACTGGCTTAAGATATTGTTGTTCTCACCAACAAGCAGATATTCAAGATACTTTGAGAATTCAGGCTTTGTGCAGTCATCCTTGAGTATTACATACTTTGTGATGTTCTTGCGTTCTTCTTCGCTTATCTCATCGTTGATATCTACGATACGGATGATCTTGTTGCCCTCACCAAGAAGTGCGATTCTCGGAATCTTGAGATCGCAGATGTAAAGACTGGGTATTACAGATGAAACCTTTTCATCTGTAAGATCGTAGCTACGCAGAAGGCTCATAAGAGATGCCTTTTCGAAGGAGTAACCAGATCTTGAGAAGGGGAAGTCGAATACACGTCCGTTGAACATACCGCAGTTGATAAGTGCGTATACGTCGCCGATAATTTCAAGAAGGTCAGCGTTTGTGATGCTTCCCGGAATCATGAACTGCTTGCCGTAGGCAGCAAAACGGAACTTCTTGTTGATATCAAGCTGTAATGTGATATCACAGCCCTGTGACTTCATCTCACGCAGGAAGGTCATCGTGTCCTTACCCTGTGTGAAGCTGTTTATAAGCATATTGATAACTTCATTGTAAATCTGGTGATTTTCGAAGTTATTCTTATGTGCAACGATGCAATCGTAAATCTTCTTAAGATTGCCGACTGTCATTCTTGCAACGTCGAAGTTGTGCTGAATGTCACGGTAGCGTACATTGAACTGATAGTAACGCATACCGATCTTGTAATCCTGACCGTACATAGCGTCAAACAGTCCGAATGCACCGATAAGTGCTTCTTCATCCGCAACAGCGTCATTTATAACATATTTACCGAGCTTTAAGCTTACAATACTTCTGAAGCCGAAGCTGATACCAAAGTCCTTGATAGCGGGATTCTTTTCACTGTCAAGCACATAAGTGTTATCACCAAAATTGAAGTGATAGCAGAATTCACTGCCCTCTTCTTCAGTTTCTTCGTCAGACCAGTTGTATGATGCCATAATGATGTTGTCAGGAAGATCTGCAACATCCGCCTTCATCTTTGTAAGCTCCTGCTCAATGTACTCTGTAAACGCAGAGCCATCCTCGTGTTCCTTCTTTGTAACGCCGTCAGCAGTGGAGAAGAAACCAATCTCCTTAACCTCAGAATAAGGCATTATACCTTCTCTGCCGGGTACAAGCAAGGACAGGCTGTTGTGGAACTTACTCTGAAGGTTGCTTGCCATAACACTTGTATTTAAATAGTTGCTGAAGAACTCAAATACATAGTGCTTGGGTCTCATATAATACTTTTCAGAATTTGTTCTGGGTAAAAGCTCTAAAACAAAGTATCTTGAATACTTGTCGATCATATATTCAAGGTCACGGCTGATAGAAGCGGAAACCTCTTCTTCACATTCATGACGGATACCTGTTCTGTGAGTTGTGATGTAGGAGTTAGGAACACTGATAAAGAAAGCTGAAAGCTTTTCCTTTATAAAGTCCTCACCTGTTGACTTGATAAGACCTGTAAGCTCATAGGTTGAGAAGTAGTTATACTTATCAAGCAGTACCTTTACTATAGTATCACGGCGTGCCGCTGATACCGCAAAAGGAATAAGATATACAAAGCCGTCGTTTTCGTGCCAGATAAATTCGATTACGCTCTTACCGTTCTGTAAGAAACGAACTGTAGGATCGTCTTCGGGATTCTTCTGAAAACGGATAACCTTATATACTGCAAGAGGCTTGCCCATCTCCATTATTGCAATGTTGAAGGAACGTTCTCTGTTTTCGGCTTCACCGAATCTGCCAAGCTGTTTCTTTCTGATAAACGCAAAGCAGAATTCTACAAGGTTTATGTACTCGCCCTTATGGAGAGTTAAGTTGATGAGGTTTTCCTTGATCTTATTCTGTTCCTCTTCAGATACCTTGAATACAATCTCTGTTCCCTTGAATACGGGAGCTGTAAGATTAAGCTCACGGATCTTAAGGATACCCGCATCGTTTACGATACGGAATGTAAAGTTGTTGGAGCGGAGCTTCATCCACTCAACATTCATAAATACGCTCTTTGAACCTACACCGAAACGACCTTCTCTTGACTTATCTCCGTCACTTCTGCCTATACTTAAATAGTAAAGTATCTGCTCTAATGTAAAGCCGTCTTCGTTGTATGTAATTCTTGTTTCGCCGTTCTGTTCAAAATTGAACAGAACCTTGATATCGGGTTCAGAGTAGTAACAGCCGAAGGTGTTCTGCATAAGTTCACGCAGAATTGATTCCTTAGGATAGTCACTTACTGAAAGTGAAGCGTTATAGGGGGTACGACCCGAAAAGACCGAGTTGAAGTAATCCTTGAAAGGAGTACTGTCAGCTTCGCCGGTATAAAGCAGATTCTGCATTTTCATCAGCGTCTGATCCATTGTAGCACGGTCTTCATTTGCATGCGCCTGATAAAAGTCGCCTAAAAGTCCTGATATTTCTTCGTTGCGAAATGCTTCCACCTTACATCACTCCCTCGTTATAATTTTTCATAAACTGTCTGAATGTATCCTGTATGATATATTCATCCGTAAGATAACGCCATGCACCTAAAAGTACGGGCATTCTCATAACGTCATCAATCTGATTTACGCATATACGAAGCTCTGCATACTTGTTTTCTGTAAGGAAATTTGCAAGAGCGTTCTGTGCCATCTTTATGCCTGAGCTGAGTTCTCCTGTAGCTACCATAGCCTTGTACTGGCTGTACTTTGCGTGATTCAGGCAATCCTTAAGCTCATCGCCGCTTACTGTTTCAATCTTATTATTTTCATCAAGATAAAGGAGAGCACCCTTGTAGCTGTCTATAACAGGCTTGATAAGAGCCTTTAAAGTCTTTTCGTCTGTTGAGTTATCCTTTATCTTATCCTCAATGCCGAAAGCTTTATATATCTTCTGAAGCTTCTTTGATGTATATTCGTGAGCCTTTGCGGCTGTTGAAACATCAATCTTTGGAATAACATTGAAGTCGCTCCTGAACTGAACTATTACATCGTGGCTGTTTGCAACCTCTCCTGTATATCCGCACACATACTGAAGATCTCTTATACCGTTTACGATAAGCTGTGTCGCATTTGGTATATCAAAGAGAACGTTTCTGCCGGGCAAGCCCTGAACAAGGCTCTTATAGATCTCGCCAAAGAGAACCTTTGATAACATACGGCTGTCAAACAGTCCGTTTTCATCACAGAAAAGGATAAATTCCTTACTGTTGTCTCCCGGTACGCTGTGACGGGCAATTCTCTGTTCAAGCACTACGGGGCTGTTAGGAAGCTCGTAGTTGAAGATATGTGTATATGTCTTTGTAGAAGGCGTTATTGAACCTATCTTATCAACCGTAAGCACAAGCTTTGTATTATCTACAGCCGCAGCTTCTGTAAACTGATCGTATTTTGTGTTAAAGATATCGCCACGGTCGATTCTTATTGTATTACCGCTGTTGGGATAAATAGCCGCAAGAATCTTTCTGAGATATGTAATAGTAGAGCCTGTTACACAGTATACAACCGCTTTGGAAGAAGAGGAATTCATAACCTCGTCAAGCTTTGTAAGGAAGCAGTCAAGCTTCTTATCAACTTCACGAAGCTCACCCACATCTGCTAAATTGTATGCAGGCTTTGTGTAAATCTTCTTCGCCTCAAGACCGTATTCTTCAAAGATGTTACCGCCGCTCTGATATAAAGGAAGGCCTGTCTTGATATCAACAAGCTTTCTTGAATTTGCAACGAAATCCGCAGGGAAAGCATAATCCAGCACTACAACATTTCTTGCGACCTCGCCGTTATACACTTCTGTATCGTAATAGCGCATAACAGGTTCATAGGGATTGAAACGAATCGTCTGCTTGGAGAAAGTAAGGTCGTCAACCGCCTTTGACTTTTCTTCGTCCTTCATAAGACCCTTTACAAGATTCTTTATATCATCGTAGCCGCCCTCATATTCACAAGGAACAGGGCTGAAAACAACAAGCTTATCTGTCTTTGACTTTATGTGTTCAAGGTAAAGACTGCTGTTTATACCTGCAATGTTAAGACCTGCGTCAATAATGATAAGATCCCATACAAGTCCGGACTGTTCAAACTGTGCAAGTATCGGATTATCCGCCTTTACTGCATCCTCAGCAATAATGAACATATTCGACATATTCGCATCAAAGTTATTGATGGAACGTGATGCACCTGATATCATCTTGAAATCCACGCCGTCATTTGTGACGATGGATCTGTACCAGTTGTGCATAAGGTGTTTAGGGCACACCAAAAGGATGTTCGGTGTACTCTTGCCCTGAATAGCATCAAGTATCGAAAGCTGAGCCTTCGCCGCCTTTGCTGAGCCGTACTCATCGAGTACAAGACAGAAACCGAACTGTCTTACCTTTTCGTAAAATGACTGGTTAATCGTACCTGTATCCTTACCGTAGTAGGATATCCATTTGATCTCTTCGGTATTCAAAAAATCACCCTCCAGTTTATATTGAAGCCGATTCATACAGAGAATACGGCAAGCAACTCATTAACATAACTATTATAATACATTTACGAATTTTTTACAACTGTATTTTTGCATTTTATAAAAATTTGATAAATTTTCTATATAAAATTCGTAAAATTTGCACTATATTTTTGTTTATCTGTTCAAAACAATCGCTAACTTTCATCAAAAAATTGATTAATACGAAAAAATATTTGAAATTTTTCAAGTTTCTTTCGACCTTACTTGACAAAATCCGTCGAATATAGTATCATAATAACATATATATCAATGTGAGGAGTGGTTTGCTTGTATTTTGGCAGCGTCAGATTTTTCAAGCATCTGATCCTGACCGTCGTCGCATTGCTGATTATAGTACCCACTATCCTGTGCATTATCCTTTTGTGCGATAACAGCAGCAAGTCTGCGGAAATAGACAGACTTAACTCTATAATAGCAAGCGGAGAATATAAGGAAGATGTGTCGGACGATTCTTCAGTGACTGAAAGCTCCGATGAAGAAAGCTCATCGGAATCTTCAGTGACCGAAGCAGAAACAACTACACCCTCTGAGAAAGAGCCTGAAAGTTCTGCTCCTGAGACCACTACGGAAGAACCTGAAACCTCCGTTCCCGAAACGACTACGGAAGAACCCGAGACCTCTGTTTCCGAAACGACTACGGAAGAACCTGAGACCTCCGTTCCCGAAACAACTACAGAAGTGCCTGAAAGTTCTTCGCCTGATGAAGACATTGACCTTACCACCTTGTACGAGGATATGTACGCCGAGCGTTACGAGGGCGAATATATAAACGATGACAATACGGTCTATCTCACCTTTGACGACGGACCTTCGATACTTACGGAAAATATACTTATGTACTTAAGGCAGGAGGGCGTTAAAGCCACCTTCTTTGTAGTGCCTGAGGATACCGAATACTGCCGTATTCTTCTGAGAAAGATAGTTGCTGACGGACACACCATCGGCATCCACACTTCTTCTCACGATTACGAGAAAATATACAGTTCTCCGAGGGCGTTTTTAGATGACTTCTATGCCGCTTACAGTCTTGTATATGAGGCCACCGGAGTAAAAGCTGACATCTACCGCTTTGCAGGCGGAAGTATAAATGACTACAACGAAAATACAAGAGATGAAATTATTGCTGAAATGCACCGCAGAGGTTTCCAGTACTTTGACTGGAACGTGGACAGCAACGACTGGCAGGGATATAACTGGACACAGCTTTACAACAATGTTCTGAAGGATGCCTGCGAGTTTTCAACACCTGTTATACTTTTCCACGATACAGGAATGAGAGAAAATACCGTTCTTGTGCTTGAGGATATAATAAAGGCGTTAAAAAACAAAGGATATAAATTCGGCAGTCTGTCACAGAAGACCGAGCCGATACAGTTTTAATAAATTTTAATCAAGATCTGAAAGAAGGATAAAAAATGGGACTCAAGGATAATTTTTCACAGGCTTTCAAAGAACTGACAAATCCTAAGGAAGCTAAGGATCAGGGAAAGACAGAGATCAAGGATGTCGCTTCATATATGAACGACAACGAAGAAGAAGCAGTACAGCCACAGCCCGCAGAAGAGGCTCAGGCTGTTACAGAAAAGGAGGAAACACCCGTGACAGATCAGCAGTTTGCTCAGAACGCTCCCCAGCAGGATGCTCCTCAAGGATACCAGCAGATGCAGGGCTACCAGCAGGCTCAGACCAACGACAACGCGTACGGCAGACAGGGTTATCAGCAGAACGCAACTCCCGTTGCAGCCAGCCCCTTCAGTTATTCTGATAATATGCGTCAGGATGTTTCTGAAACTACTATCATTTCCAAAAACACAATTATTGATGGTAACATCCGTTCCTTTGCCGACATGAAGATTGACGGCAGCATCAAGGGCAGCGTTGAAACCACCAAGAACGTAAGCATAAACGGTAAGGTTGTAGGTAATATCACCTGTGACAATGCAGTTATGAAGTCAGCTTCCGTTCAGGGTAATGTTACTCTTAAGGGTCAGGCTACAATGACAAGCGAGTCTATGCTTATAGGCGATCTGACTTCTCAGATAGCAACATTAAACGGCAAAATGAAAGGCAATCTCACAGTAGCAGGAAAGGCTCAGCTTGACAGAGACGCTGTTATCTTCGGCGATATCAAGGCAGGTGCAATTTCCATCTCCGACGGTGCTATCGTTCAGGGTTATGTCAGCACCACATATCTTTCACAGGATGAAAGCAGTAACATCTTCCCCGAAAGCATTGCAATCGGCGAATAATCCCATAAAAATATCCATATACATTCTCTGCCCCGCTTGATATCGGGGCAGATTTTAGAATAAGAGAGGTTTTGATATGTCACTTACTCAGCAACAGATAAACGACAACAAGCAGAGGTTTATTGAGCTTTTCAACACCTATGTAAAAAGAGAGGGTGCCGATAAGATAATAGATTATCTTGTAAATAAAAGCGACTTTTTTACAGCCCCTGCAAGTACAAGATTTCACGGTGCATTTGACGGCGGTCTGGCCATCCATTCGCTGAATGTATATGATTGCCTCAAGGATTATCTTGAAAGGCAGAGAGCGAAGGAACAGTACAAGCTGAATTATAGTGATGAAAGTATCGTCATCTGTTCCCTGCTCCACGATATCTGCAAGGCGAACGTATATGTCAGAGGCACGAGAAACGTAAAGAACGATCAGGGCGTATGGGAAACAGTTCCTACATACTTTTTCGAAGATAAGCTTCCCTACGGTCACGGCGAAAAATCCGTATATATGATAACAGGCTTTATGCGACTTACAAGAGAAGAGGCTTTTGCTATAAGATATCACATGGGCTTTTCAGGAAACGAGGACAGTAACAATGTGGGTAAGGCCTTTGAGATGTTTCCTCTTGCCTTTGCTTTAAGCACAGCGGATATGGAAGCAACTTATTTCCTTGAAAAAGAATAAAAATAAAATAACAGCCAAAAATAGCAGTACGGATTTTTAGAAAAAGCAGTTGACAAATCCGTACTGCTATGTTATAATTACTATCTTAAAGAGATATAAACGGGCCCGTAAAGGTTTCGACGGGGGTAGTGAACCCGATTAAGCACGCAGAGATCGCCTTATCTCTTAAAACGGGGCAAACTTTAAAATTAAACGCAGACAATAGATCTGAATTAGCAGCTGCCTAAGTGCACTGCCGTCCGCTTGAGAACCGCTGCGATCTCAACTCGGGCGTCGACCAGCAGCCAACGTTTTAAGCAAGAGCCTTGTAGCTTTTAACGCATCAAAGGGCTACCGTATCAGCAATCCTGTTTGTCGGAGTGCTGTGAGGGAATTTCAAAAGATAAACTAAGCGTGTAGAAAGATTGGCGGATTTGCTTTCGGACAGGAGTTCGATTCTCCTCGGGTCCACCATTTTTCCCACACTCGTATATATGAGTGTGGTTTTTTTGTGTGTGATAGTATCAAGTATATAGAAGTCGTT
>JAZSHW010000132.1:0-65815 GCA_045533495.1 Ruminiclostridium sp.
GCTCCCACCTACCCCACAACAGAAGAGCTTGCAATGGCTATGGAAGTGTTCTGCGTAGCAGTAAAGTTAGCCGCTTGCGAGGCACTTTTAAAGTAAGCTTGATAAAACGTTAAAAATATGTTACAATAAAAGCGGATAGAAAACCTATCCGCTTTAAATATGCGCCTGTAGCTCAGCTGGATAGAGCAACAGCCTCCGACGCTGTGTGTCGTGCGTTCGAATCGCATCAGGCGTGCCAAAAAATGACGCCGTCCTTTTTGGACGGTGTTATTTTTTGTATCTGCGATTCGAACGCTGAGAGGGCACGGAGCGTTAAGTAAAACAGTCCGGTGGACTGTTTTATAGCGGAGTGGTGCGAAGGCTGGTACCGAAAGGCGAAGCCTTTGGGTAGCCGAGCAGGGAATATGCGAAGCATATTCATCTAGCCAGGCGTGCCAAGTAAAAGGATGCATTTGTCAGATAGACAAATGTATCCTTTTTCGAACTAAGTGTGCCTTGCGGCATGTGAAGCGCACTGCGTGCGTGAAGCAATGCTTCGCATCGTGAAGCGCCTGCGGGCGTGAGTGGCACACTTAATCTTCATATTGTGCGAAGCACAATACTTCACAGCGGCATCGCCGCTGCTTCACTTGGCAAATCCAAACTTCACTAAATATTGCTAATTAATTGTGTTTATGATATAATATATTTGTATTGGAGGTATCTTTATGTCCGAAAGTAAATTAAGAACACAATCTATGGATTTTGCAATATCTATTGTTAATCTTGTCAAACAGCTTAAAGCAGAGCGAGAATCTATAATTTCAAATCAAATTGGAAGAAGTGGTACATCTATCGGTGCAAATATTCGTGAAGCTCAATACGCTCATGGAAAGGCAGACTTTATCGCCAAATTACAAATTGCTCTTAAAGAAGCAAACGAAACAGGATATTGGTTAGAGCTATTGTTTAAAACAGATTATTTATCTGAAACAGACTACAAAACGCTCGATTCTGTTTGTACAAGCATTCGTGTAATGCTCATATCCTCTATCAATACTGCAAAGGGAAATTTAAAGTGACAATATTTTATCTAATGATAGAAGCTGTACCAAAGCAAAACAACCCCGAATCAAAGGAATTCGGCGGTGCTTTTATAAACCTCTGGGTAAAGGCTGCTACAAAAAACGAAGCGTTAAAGAAAGCTGAAAATTATATTGACAAAGTCGACTGGGAATTTGTAAACGCTGAAGAAATATCCGTGGCACAAAGAAGTATATATACCGATAAGCCTGATTCTTTAGAATGTTATGACGAGGCTTGCGAAAAAGGGCTAAGTGCCATATTTTACACTTGGGCAATCGGTGAAGATATAATATAAAAGTCTTAACCCATCAACTAAATCCTCGCCGACTATTGCATTTCTCCTTAAAGTATGGTAAAATCTCATTATACGCCATAGCTAAACACTATACCGAAAGGAAGTGAGCCTTTGACACTGCAACAGCTTAAATATGTAGTGACAATTGCAGAAAAGGGAAATATAAGCCGTGCGGCACAGGAGCTTTTCGTATCCCAGCCCAGTCTTACAAATTCAGTAAAGGAGCTTGAAAATGAGCTTTCCTTTGCAATCTTTGAGCGTACCAACAAAGGTGTTATAGTATCTGCAAAGGGCAGTGAATTTTTAGGCTACGCAAGGCAGGTATTACAGCAATACGGGCTGCTTGAAGAAAGGTTTTTGAAATCCAGCGGTACAAGCCCTCACTTTTCGGTATCTACCCAGCATTATCCCTTTGCGGTAAAGGCGTTTGTTGAGGTTATAAAAAAATTCGACTCTGCCCGTTATGATTTTATGCTGAGAGAAACTCAGACCTACGAAATTATAGATGACGTGAGCCGTATGAAGAGCGAAGTGGGTATACTCTATAAATCAAAGGCAAACGAGGCTATCATTGATAAGCTGTTAAGGCAGTACTCCTTGTCCTTTGAGGAGCTTTTCACCTTAAGTCCCAAGGTGTTTATAAGCTCTATGCATCCCCTTGCAAAAAAGGACGTTCTCTCTCTCGAAGAGCTGTCCGAATATCCTTATCTCTCCTTTGAGCAGGGAGACTACAATTCCTTTTATTATTCAGAAGAAATTCTAAGCGAATATATAAGACCTAAAAATATCAAGATAAGCGACAGAGCGACTTTATCAAATCTGCTTATCGGTCTTAACGGCTATACAGTCGGTACGGGCATAATAAACGAGGACTTAAACGGCAAGGATATTATTTCAAAGCCGCTTATCAGTGATGAAGAAATAAAGATAGGCATAATAAAAAGAAATAATGTGCGACTTTCCATCTATGCCGAAACATACACTGAAATTCTCAAGAGTTTGATATAGCCAAAAGCTATATCAAACTTTATTTTTATATATTTTACATATATGCGACGATGTGCTATCATTAGCTTAAAGAAACTGCACAGCAGTAAAAATAAGAAAGGACGCTGAACCTCAGCGAGAGTGAGAAAAATGGATACACATATCGACACCAAATGCCTGCACACAGGCTGGACACCAAAACAAGGCGAACCAAGACAGCTCCCTATCTATCAGAGCACAACCTTCAAGTATGATACAAGCGATGCAATGGGCAAGCTTTTCGACCTTGAAGCAAGCGGATATTTCTATACCCGCCTTCAGAACCCCACAAACGACAGTGCAGCTGCAAGAATCTGTGCTTTAGAGGGCGGCTATGCTGCTATGCTGACTTCTTCAGGTCAGGCGGCAAACTTCTTTGCTATCTTCAACATCTGCGAGGCCGGAGATCACTTCATTTCCTCCTCCGCAATCTATGGCGGCACATACAACCTTTTCGGTGTTACAATGAAGAAGATGGGTATTGAATGTACTTTCGTTGATCAGAATATTTCTGAAGAAGAGCTTTTAAAGCTTGTTCGCCCCAATACAAAGGCTATCTTCGGTGAAACAATCACAAACCCCACAGTAACAGTATTCGACTTTGAAAAGTTTGCAAGAGTTGCTCACAAGGTGGGCGTTCCCCTTATCATCGACAACACTTTTGCAACACCTATAAACTGCCGTCCTTTCGAGTGGGGTGCAGATATCGTTACACACTCCACAACAAAGTACATCGACGGTCATGGTATAAGCGTAGGCGGATGCATCGTAGACAGTGGTAACTTCGACTGGGATAAGTACGCTGATAAGTTCCCCGGACTTACAACTCCCGATGAATCCTATCACGGCATTACTTATACAACAAAGTTCGGCAAGGCGGCATATATCACAAAGGCTACCTCCCAGCTTATGAGAGATTTCGGTTGCATACAGTCACCTCAGAACGCCTTCTATATCAATATCGGTCTTGAAACTCTGCACCTGAGAATGAAGAGACATTGCGAAAATGCATTAAAGGTAGCAACATATTTAAAGGACAACGAAAAGGTTGCCTGGGTACACTACCCTGATTTAGAAAGCGATGATTACAACGCACTCGCAAAGAAGTATCTCCCTAAGGGCTCCTGCGGTGTAATGTGCTTTGGTATCAAGGGCGGCAGAGAGCAGTCGATAAAGTTTATGGATAGCTTAAAGCTCTGCACAATTGCAACCCACGTTGCAGACAGCCAGACCTGTCTTTTACACCCTGCAAGCCACACTCACAGACAGATGACAGATGAACAGTTAAGAGAAGCAGGTGTAGCTCCTGATCTTATCAGACTTTCAATCGGTCTTGAAGACGCTGACGATATCATAAAGGATATTGAACAGGCACTTGCACTTATATAAAACAAAAACGTTTAACCCCGTAGTTTAACGCTGAATAGTACTAAAGAAGTATAACCCGTGAAGATAATTCTTCACGGGTCAGACTGAAGACAAACTCACGCACCGCAAAAATGCACAAAATTTTGCAGTAAAATTACAGATATACAAAAATAGCAATAAAAAAGTTTAGGGGAGCCGAAAACGGCTCCCCTAAAGCATTTTGCTTAGTTTGTCACCCGCCCCTCGACTGTACCTTATGCGAACACTTTGCTGTGCGTCGTCCTGACGCACTTTGTGTGTTCACTTTACGGCATCCTTGCCGTTTGTACGCCTATCGGGGCGGTTTCCTCCTCTGCGTGCGTTTTTCTTCGTCTGCTCTCGTGTAGCCAAAGTCTTTGTTTACACGCTGACCCGTGAAGATAATTCTTCACGGGTTATTTTGAAATCAGACGTATAAATTGAAATTTAACGCTCCGCTAGGTTATTGTAGCCCCCAACCCCCTTTCCCCCTTCCCCCTGAGGAAAGGGGGGAAATACGGGGGCTGCCGCCCCTGCGACCTTGCTTGGGGCCACGCCCCAAACCCCTTTTATATCGGCGTTTGTGGGCTATTTAGCATCCTGTTTTAATTAAACCGTTTCCGTAGGGGCGTCTATCAGACGCCCGCCGCCGTAGGCGGAATTTGGTGAACGCCACGCGTTCAAACAACAATTCAACTCTCACAATGGTGTACTCCTGCCGTTTCACCTGCTACGGCTAAGCAGAGTATTGTAAAAGGCAGGAATCGCCAGCGGTGGCACACCGCCTCAGCAGAATTCGTGCAATGTGCTATGAACCTTTTCTCCATTCTTTTCGGCTAAGGCTCTTTCTATATTCCATCTTATATGCTCTTTAAGATCATCCCAGCCATCAAAGGACAGACCGAAAACTCTTTCCATTTTTGAAACATTGTAATAATAATGCTCGCCCTCTTCATCAGTGGCTATGATATTGCTTTTTGACAGAGGCATCATTTCCTTTGCCGCTAAAGCTATATCGTACCAGGAAATAAAGTTTCTGCCCAGTGCAAAGAACACTTCTTCGTTAAGATCACTTTCCACAAGGTTTACATAAAGCTGTGCAATCTGTGCTGATGATAAGAACTGAGTACCGTCATTTCTTGAAAATGATAAATCTCTGTCATTTACAATTGCCTCAGCAATGTTCTTAAATCTTGTATCCGACTGGGACGCACCGTCAGGTACGGCAGGGTTTGAAAAAGTATATCCCGGGCGGATGATGTTGCGGTGCATTCTGACCTTCTCTCCGTATCCTCCCTGCTTGCTGTAATACTGGCGGAAGCCTAAAATATACATCTCGCTTGACGCCTTTGTAGAGCCGTAAAGATCTGTGGGTACACGAAGAGCCGTTTCCTCATCCATTCCGTTTCTGAGATTGCCTGTTGCCGCTGTTGAGCTGGTGTAGATAAAATTCTTTACCCCTGCTTTTTCTGATACGTCGAGTAAAAATGCTGTTACCTTTGTATCGTTTTCCATCATAGAAACGGGATCGTTACCCCAGCCGAGTGCTATATGAATTACCGCATCACAGCCCTTTACTGCTTCTTCGAGTACATTGAAGTCAAGAATACTTCCCTTTATAAGAGTTACATTCTTCATATTCTTGTATGCGGGAATACGATCGGGTGTACGGGTGAGAAGCTTTAAGCTATGCCCCTTTTCAAGCAACGCCTTTGTTACATACTGTCCGATATTGCCTGTGCCGCCTGTTAAAAAAATCTTCATATCAGTTAGTCCTTTCAGAATATTATAAATGTGTTGTTAAAATGCTTTAATAATCAATTTGCGAAAAATTCTGTTTCGTCGTTGTTACGGCATTTTCCTTTTCTGATTTTATCATACAAAATAGGATAATTCAATAATCAGGGCAAATTTCGGCATTATAATCCTATAAAAAAGAAGAGTCGCAAAGCAACTCTTCCAATTTACTATTCTATTTAGATTACGCCACTGCAACCGCCTGGCCTGAGAAACAAATCAGATATACCGTATATCCCACATATAATGCAAGGAAGCTTGCACCGACAACTCTGTTTATCTTCTTTGTGGTAACACATACGATAAAGAGATACACAGTTATACCAAGCAGAACAAACATATCTATTATGCTGTTTGACGCAACATTTATAGGCTTTATAATGGATGTTGTACCTAAAATAAGCAGAACATTGAATATATTTGAACCTACAATATTACCGAGTGCTATATCACTGCTACCCTTCTTTGCGGCTACAACTGAGGTTACAAGCTCAGGGAGTGATGTACCGAGTGCAACGACTGTAAGACCGATTATCGCTTCGCTTATACCAAATGCTGTAGCGATCTTCTTTGCAGCTTCTACAGACATATTACCACCAAGAACAATGACTGCCGCACCGCCTATAGTATACAGAATACTCTGCCACCAGGGGAGAATTTTTATCTTGCTTTCGCCTTCTGCCACACCTGATTTTCTATAGGCTATCGCCGCTCTTACTGTAAGGAAGATGTATAAAGCGAAAATTGCTATAAATATAAGTCCGGCGGCAAGCCCTATCTGATTACCGAAAACAACCGCAATAACGGGTAATAATACTGCCGTAAGCAAAAGTGCAGGAAAATCTCTTTTGAACATTGATTTGTCAACTATTATAGGAACGATAACTGCACTAAGACCAAGTATAACTAAGATATTTATAATATTCGAACCTACTGCATTACCTACAGCAATATCACTTGAACCGCCAAGTGCCGCCGATATACTTACCGCAAGCTCAGGGGCACTTGTACCCATCGCAACTATTGTAAGGCCAACGATAATATCGGGTATCTTAAGCTTTCTTGCTATAGAGCCGCTACCTTCAACAAAGAAATCCGCACCCTTTATGAGTAACGCAAAGCCGAGTACAAGAAGTAATACTTGTAACAGAATATCCATAAAATTTCTCCTTTTCCGATTGTTGTGAAATAAATTTCAAAATACATAGGATATTATAACACAGGAGAGAAAAATTTACAAGCATTTTATTCTGATTTGCAGGAATTTAAAAAGATTTCTCACAATAAAAGTATACAAAAGATATCGCCTTGATTTGTTAAAATTGTTCACCCAAACAAAAATTTCAAATATCCCGTTTTTTGCCTTATTTCCGCTTGAAACAATGTTTTTTGTGTGCTAATATATGTATTCGGAAAGAAATTAATGAAGGTGAAACTATGGAATTCAATGTAATGATAATACTATACGACTGTGCAGTGATACTCCTTATGACAAAGCTGCTGGGTATGTTCACAAGAAAATTAGGACTTCCTCAGGTCGTGGGTATGATTATAGCGGGTATACTTATAGGCCCTGCAATATTCAGCCAGCTTGACTTAGGCAGCTTCAAGGGACTTATAAATCCGGGTGAAATTGAAAAAGAGGTACTCCACAGCTTTTCACAGATAGGTGTTATATTTATTCTCTTTTCAAGCGGTCTTGAAACGGATTTCAGAGAGCTTAAGAAAAGCGGTGCGGCGGCAACAGCGATAGCGGCGGCAGGCGTTATTGTTCCTATCGCATTAGGCACTTTGGGTGCTCTTATGTTTATGGGCGGTATCGGAGAAATAACAAATCCTGACAAGCTGATGAACGCTATTTTCGTGGGCTGTATCCTTTCGGCAACCAGCGTCGGTATAACGGTAGAAACACTAAGAGAACTCGGCAAGCTCAACACAAGAATAGGTACTGTTATTTTAAGTGCCGCAATCATTGACGATGTACTGGGTATCATCGCACTCAGTGTTGTTACAGGTATCAGCGGCGGCGGAAATGTCGGTATCACGCTTTTAAAGGCTTTAGGCTTCTTTGTATTTACAATAGGTGTGGGACTGCTTATGAGAATACTTTTCAAAAACCTCGTAAGACATTACCCCCACAAGAGAAGAACAGGTATATTTGCCCTTGTTATGTGCTTTACCTTTGCCTTCTGTGCAGAAGAGCTGTTCGGCATCGCCGCAATCACAGGCGCATTTATGGCAGGTCTTATGCTGAGCGGTATGGACGAAGCTCCCATCCTTGACCGTAAGGTAGTAGTCAGCGGCTATATGATATTCACCCCTATCTTCTTTGCGTATATAGGAATAAGTGCAGATTTTTCAAGCTTCAACATGGCAGGACTTATGTTCGCTATAGCCTTTGTGGTAATAGGAATAGTAGGAAAGATAGCAGGCTGTTCACTTACTGCAAGAGCCTTTAAATATAAGGGTAAGGAAAGCCTTGCGGCAGGCTTTGGTATGATAGCACGAGGCGAAGTTGCTTTAGCTGTCTATGCAGCGGGTAAGGGTCTTATATACTACGATGAAAGCGGAGCACTTGCAGGTATTGATCCTCTTGTTGCTACTATCTTCCTTATCATAATCACTTCTATCCTCTGCCCTGTTTTCTTAAAGCTTACCTTCAAATCACATCACAGCGAGGAATTACCTCACACCCACAGACTTAAACCCAAAACCTTCTCTCTTGAAGCTATGGAAGCACACCTTGACGCCCATCAGCTTGTAACAGAAAGCGAATGTAAAGGATGCGGAAAATGCTCAGAAGAACAGTAACTGCAATACTGATAACGGTATTATCTATCCTTCTCTTTTGCTCTTGTAACAGCAACAATATTCCTTCCGATACTGAAAGTAAAATCGGAAAATTTGTTGACGGCTATTATCAGATAGATCAGATAAAAGGCAAGGAGCTTATGGATACCGAAGAGAATTACATCATCCTTGATGTAAGAACTGAGGAAGAATATAAGGAACAGCATATCAAAAATGCTATCCTTATCCCCCATACCGAAATAGAGCAAAGAGCCGAAAAAGAGCTTACCGATAAAAATCAGCTTATTTTAGTCTACTGCCGCAGCGGCAACAGAAGCAAGACTGCCTCGAAAATACTTGCTGAGCTTGGCTATACCAATGTAATGGAATTCGGCGGAATAAACAGCTGGGCGTACGGTACAATAAAATAAAAAAATCGCAGGAGGCAAAGTCTTCTGCGATTTTTTTGAACGCGTGGCGTTCAATCCAAATTCCGCCTTTGATAATACTTGTGGATCACAAAGGTTTGCGAACGGCGGTTACATACGATAATTGTAAAATAAATTGAAATTTGACAGCGGGTTGTACCATTAAAAATTGCGATGACTTATGCGGGCGACTAAGTAGTCGTTGGTCTAAAGACCACGACTTTTACGATATTTAATTTGTTGGATTTTGTTGATTGTATCGGTATTTGCGGGCGTTGTCTATCCCCGTTTTAATTGCTCTATTCCGTAGGGGCGTCTACCAGACGCCCGCTTAATTCTGCACAAACCCAACCGCCGAAGGCGGAAATGCCAGCGGCGGCTCACCGTAAAAATCCCACATCCTTTCGGATGTGGAATTTTAAACTGAAGACAAACTCACGCACCGCAAAAATACACAAAATTTTGCAGTAAAATTACAGATATACAAAAGTATCAATACAAAAGTTTAGGGGAGCCGTTTTCGGCTCCCCTAAAACATTTTTGCTTACTTCGTCAACCGCCCCTCAACTGTACCTTATGCGAACACTTTGCTGTGCGTCGTCCTGACGCACTTTGTGTGTTCACTTTACGGCATCCTTGCCGTTTGTACGCCTGTCGGGGCGGTTTCCTCGTCTGCATGCGTTTTTCTTCGTCTGCCAGCGTGCAGACAAAGACTTTGTCTACACGCTGAAATCCCACATCCTTTCGGATGTGGGATTTATCTTTTTTTATTTAGAATTACTTATCAAGAGATGCAGGAGCGTCAATCTTTTCGCCTAAAAACTTAGGTAATTCCATACCTGCCTGATTGAACATTTCTGCCATAGGAGGTACTGACTTCATCATACCGCTGATAAAATCTGCTGTAGCAGTCTTACCTTCACCGTTAGAACCGCCGTCCCATACAGTAACCTTGTCGATCTTGATGTTCTTGATAGCTTCAACCTGAATACGCATAAGCTCTTCCATATTGTTTGCAAGGATAAGCTTGATTGCACTGTCTGCGTTGCCGCCGGCAGCAGTAACGAGTTCTCTCATACCGTTTGCCTGCTTCATTAAGATTTCCTGAGCACCGAGAGCCTGAGCTTCCATCTTTGCATATAAAGCGTCAGCTTCACCCTTTGCGGTACGGCGAGCAACTTCAGCCTGTGCTTCCGCTTCGATGACTGCCTGTTCCTTAGCAATGTTAGCCTTAACGATAACGTCAGCCTGCTGAGTTGCAGTTTCGAGCTGTGCACGGGTTTCTTCTGCCATTTTCTGAGCTATGTAAGCTTCTTCCTTAGCCTTAGCCGCCTGAACAGCTTCTGCAGCTGTAGCGATACGCATAGCTTCCGCTTCTTTTTCTCTTCTTAAAGCTTCTGACTGAGCAACTTCGATCTTGGATTCGTTTTCACCACGGATAGCAAGAGCGTTTGCAGCAGCAACCTGGATACGCTGGTCACGCTGAGCGTTAGCCTGACCGATTTCACCGTCTCTGTCCTGTTCAGCAACAGATTTCTTCGCATCGTTGATAGCCTTAGCAGCAGCTTCCTTACCAAGAGCCTCGATATATCCTGATTCATCGTTGATGTCGGTTACGTTTACGTTGATAAGTCTTAAACCGATCTTCTTAAGTTCGATTTCTACGTTGTTGGAAACTGCAAGAAGGAACTTATCACGGTCGTTGTTGATTTCTTCGATTTCCATTGTAGCAACTACAAGACGGAGCTGACCGAATACGATATCCTTAGCAAGTTCCTGAATCTCGTTCATACGAAGACCTAAAAGTCTTTCTGCCGCATTCTGCATAACACCGGGTTCTGTTGAGATACCTACTGTAAATCTTGAAGGTACGTCAATACGGATGTTCTGCTTTGAAAGTGCGTTCTTAAGGTCAACGTTGATTGACATAGGTGTAAGGTCCATAAACTGATAGGACTGGATGATAGGCATAATGAATGCCGCACCACCGTGGATACACTTAGCACTTCTTGCCTGACCGCTGGAGTCACTACCAACCTTACCGTAGATAACGAGTATCTTATCGGAAGGACACTTGCGGTAGCGGGAAAGAATTCCCATGAATAATGCGAAGAGTATGATTACACCTACGCAAATTCCAACTAAAATTTCTGGTGCCATTTGTTATTTCCTCCTGAAGAAAAAAGTTTGTTAATCATCTATTTCAACCACCACAGCATCGCCTCTGACGTCAATAATGCGTACAGAAGTATTTGTGGGGATTGTTTCTGCTTCGTCTGTTATTGCTGTAAATTCCTTGAATATTTCTCCTACAGCAACATTTACCTTACCCTGACCCTTGCCCTTGGCAGGAACAGGAATATATACAGTAGCCTTTGCACCTAAAAGGTTTCTGATATCAACAGTACCATTCTGTGCAAGTCTTCCTGTAAGCTGAATTATCTTTGCTACACCGACCATTGCACCAAAGCCGAGTACAAGCGAAATAAGTATAGCAATAGCTATATGTAAGCCAAGAACTGTACATATAATGCCGCTCCAGCCAAATACACAAAGGAAGGTCATAATTCCCTGTAACGTGAATATCTGCATTGCCCCCACGTCGTGAGCACAGCTGCCATCCATCATCTCACCATGAGATGCGTCAGGAAGGTCTGTTATATCACCATCCATACCGGAAAGACCGCTTGTATCGCTGGGGTTCATATCTGCACCACCGCTGCAGTCATCGCCCATACCTACCATTATAAGTATAGTCTGGATGATTATTACCAGTGTTGCAGGGATAGCAATACAATAAAATATCTGGAGTACAATTCCTAAAGAGTCCCACCATTCAAACATAATAATTTTCCTTTCTTTTTTTAAGTGTTTAGTTAAAGTTTTTTAAACTATCTTGCGTAATAACCCATTGTCAGCAGTATCAGGAAGTTTTCATCATCAAAGCTCCAGTTTTTATTTGTATATCTGAACTTGATCTCAAATCTGAAGGGTACTGATTTAAGTTCCCCCTGCTCTATTACCGAGTCGATATAATCCATCTGCTTTGTGAAGTCGTCCTTCAGCTCGCTGTTGACCTTGTATTCAATCGTCTGATTGAGCTTTTCAAGATTTACTGATGTAAATATACCTGAAACTGTTGCAATTCTGTTTTCCTCGTCTACCTGCTCCTCTATGCTGTCAAAGGTTACATATTCCTTAAAAAGCTTGTAAAGCGTTTCGGAATATCTTTCTGTCCACTCCATCTGAAACTCGGTATCGGTTTCAGAAAAGTATCTTTCTACACTATATGCTGAAAAACTTCTGCAATATGAAGCAACCTCGTCATATTCCTTATCTTCTACCAGATCCATAACCTTATAGAAGATCTCCTTGGGACTGAGCTTCTCTACGATTTCTTCTTCCTTATTGCATCCGATGAGCATAAGCGTGGTAAGAAGAAGCGTAACCGATAGCACCGTGCTTATTATTCTTTTTATAATAGTCAATGTGACTTTCCTTTCGATTAAGGTTTGCTTAATATATTCTGCAAACCTGTGTGAAATTTAGATTGTAAATTTAATTTACCTTAATTATACCACTTTTGAACGAAATGTCAATACATAAAACCATAAAATCACAAATTCGTCACAATGCATAAATTTCAGATATTTTTTTGTGCATAAGGTAGAAAACAAGGGCTTTTATAGCATTTTAGCGTATTTTTTTAAAAAACATCTTGATTTTTAAATTACTTTCTGCTACACTAAAATAACAAAAGGTAATTATTATTTACCGATATGTAATTAACCTTAACGGAATTTAAATTTACTATTTCTATAACATTGTAACTTACATCCGCATGCAAAAACTATTAAATAATGAAAGGAAGAGTATTATGAATTCAATCGAACTGGGAAAAAGAATAAAAGAAGCAAGAATAGCCCGTAAGATGACCCAGTCAGAGCTGGTGGGAGATTTCATTACAAGAAATATGCTCAGCCGTATAGAAAGCGGTAATGCCTGCCCTTCTGTAAAGACGCTTGAGTATTTAGCGAACCGCCTCGAGCTTCCACCCGGCAGTCTTATGGACAATATGGACGAAGTACCACAGACAGATGGCAAGGATTACGAAACACTTATAATATGTAAGAAAAAGTACTTAGAAAAATCCTATAGCGAAGCCGGCGAGTTTGCAAAACAGCTCATTGACAGCGATTTTTCTGATGAAGGCTCAGCAATTCTTGCAAAGTGCTTTATGAATATGGCAAAATCCGCTGCCGAAAAGGGTGATAATTCAAATGCTGCAAAATATGCAAAATCAGCAATGGAATTCTCTGACGATGGCATTTACAAGTCAAGAGAAATAAGTATGGAGGCTATGCTTCTTTTAAAGGAGCTTGCAGATAAAAATTAAAAAGCAAAACACCAAAACAGACATCTTAACAAACAAGGAGAAAATCATGACAAAAAAGACAGATCTTATAGTAAACCTCGCACTTATCCTACTTTTCTCGCTTATAACACTTATACCAGGTAATTTAGCCCGTATACCCGGAGTTATACCCGGGTACATAGCGTCTTTTCTGATTATTTCCACCCTTGCTGTTGCGATTTCTTCAGGTAAAAGCCTGTTATCCGTAATCACAGGAACGGGACGCACCGATAAAAGCCAGCAGTCCGAATTTGCATCCGACAGGATTATACACAGGATATTCCTCGTTATAAAGGGCTTATCACCGATAAGATTTATAATTGCAGCGATTGTATTTTTCATTATAGAGTTTAGTATGGCCGTTCTGCTGAAGCAGACCTTGATTTCCTTCTCAGGTGCCCCATTCCTGCATTTCGGCATTTTTGTTGTCTGCAAGGGTATACAGTGGCTCACGATTTATTTTATTCTTTCCTTCAAGAAGAAAACCGCTTCGGTTATCGGATATATCACAGCCTTTACCGCACCCGTTGTTGTCGAACTTATTACGTTACTTCTTCAAAGGATTGCTATGGAAGCATATGACCCAATGACCCCATCTATTCTGGATATCCTCGCCTACGGCGGACTCTCAACAAATCATATTGTTTCAGCTGTACTGCATTGCTTACTAATCTTTGCCGTACCTGCTGCAATTGTTATTGCTGCTCATTTTGGAAGAAAAGATAAAAATTAAAAATTTCAGAAAAAAACGGAACGAAATCATTTTTTTGTTGTTATATATAGTGTAGGACAGAACTTTTTAAGGCTCTGTTTTATAAAATATATTGATACTTAGGTAAACAGCAAAGGAGAAATTATGAACGACACCACAACAAATGAAACAATAAGGTTATCCGAAAACAAGAAAAAAATCACCAAAAACCAAAATCGCCGTTGTAGCAGTAGCCTTAGCACTTGCCGCAACAGTCGCTACATTGCTATTTGTATTCTTAATGCCACCGCAGAAAACCAATGAGGAAAAGTATAATGATGCGAAATCTGCTTTATCATCCGGAGATTACGGAAAGGCATATAATCTTTTCAGAGAGACCAAGAGTTATGCCGACTCTTCCGATTTTCTTGAGGATTTTGAAGTAATCTGTGAAAAGAAAATTACCACTCTTGATAATTTCAAAACCACAGAAACCTTCAACAAGGACGGTAAGCCTCTTGAAGTAATAACTGAAAAAGACAAGGAAATTACAAAAAAGGTTTACACCTATGATGAAAACAGCAATCCGCTGTCATATACAGTAACAAAAGACGGTATAGAGCTTGCAGGGTTTGAATGTAGTTACGATAAAGAGAGTGATGGTTCAGTAAGTGATGAAGCGGATATCAGCACCGACACCTATACATACGACAGCTACGGCAATCTACTGTCCGAAACCTCTGAATATTCAGACAAAAAAACAACGGCACGATACGAATATACAGGAATCACCGTTGTATATAACCCAAAAAAATAATCAATATCAAAGGAGAAACAGAAATGTCACAATACAATACATACGGAGTCAAAAATAAAGGATTCGGAGATATTCTCCTGTCAGCAAAGCACAAAAGAGCCCATTGCAGAAGCTCACTTTTATGGTACTGGATATATATGATTATCCTTGGCGGACTTCTCGTTCGTGCCATCGTGATGTTTACAGAATGGAATACCGTATCACAGCAGGCATGGGAATTAGCAAACACGTTTGGCGAAGGTAGTATATATTATGATACCATCTTGGGCTTTCTTGTGCCGACAGATGTGTTTATGTACACACAGCTTATAATTGCAATCCTATCTTCATTATTATGCTTCTTATCACTGATAACATTAACCGAGCTTGGCTACAAGTACATACGCTTCTACCAGTATTTCTACCTTGGTTTTATAGTTATCGGACATATAATTGAAGTAGTCCTCAAATCAAACCTGACAGGATTGCCTGTAGCATCAGTATTTGGTGCTTTACTTTTCGGAATTGTGGTGGACTGCGCTATAGCTATTGCTCTTCTGATATGGAACAAAAAATATTTTGAAGACAGAGAAACATTATTCGATGATGATGTAATGATCGTTCAGTAGGTGTGTTTACCACAGATACGGATAGATACAGCATCTACAACACAAACAGCATCAAAGGAGAAAGGAAATGTATAACGCAATTATCAATTTGGTGATAATTACATTATACAAGAATACACGACGAAAAACCACTTATCAAAAAGAAAAATTATAATCATATCAGTAATAGTAATTGCTGTAATATCCGTTATAATATCACTTGTTTTTTTACTACCGCTGACAAAAACCGATGAGGATAAGTATAATGATGCGAAAACTGCTTTAACATCGGGCGACGATGCAAAAACAACAATCATCACTACCATGTACACCTATGACAGCTATGGTAATATGCTGTCCTCAAAAGATGTATATAATAATGGTGATATAACAGAATGCATCTTCGAATATATCGGTGTAAAAGTAATCTATCATTCTGATACAAAGGAATAATCTATTTAAACAACATATAGCCCCCTCCGAGTAATCGGAGGGGGCTTAATCATATTCAATATTACCAGGGCTTTACCGTACCCACGATATCAGAAAGCTTTTCGATCTTGTTTTCGATAAGGAACTTTTCGATACCCTCGCATACCTTGATAGGTGCGTAAGGATCACCGAAGATAGCAGTACCCATCTGAAGTGCAGATGCACCTGCCATCATCATTTCGATAGCGTCCTCGGCTGTTGCGATACCACCCATACCGATTACGGGAATTTTAACGGCATTTGATACCTGCCATACCATTCTTACTGCAACAGGGAAAATAGCAGGACCTGAAAGACCGCCTACATTGTTGTGGAGAATAGGTCTTCTTGTACGGATATCAATTCTCATACCAAGCAGAGTGTTTATCACGGATACGCTGTCTGCACCCTCTGCTTCTACCGCTCTTGCTATTTCTGTTATATCTGTTACATTGGGAGTAAGCTTTACGATAACAGGCTTCTTTGTGGCATTTCTTACTGCCTTTGTTACAGAAGCCGCACCCTCGCAGGTAACACCCCAGGTAGCACCGCCCTTCTTTACATTGGGACAGGAAATGTTAAGCTCTATCATATCAACATCTGTAGCGTCAAGCTTTTCTGCTACCTCTCTGTAATCGTCAATAGAAGCACCTGCAATATTGGCGATAACTACTGTATCCTGCTTTTTAAGCCTGGGGAGATAGTAGTTTATAAATCTGTCAATACCCGGATTCTGAAGTCCTACGGAATTAAGTATACCGCTGGGAGTTTCTGCAATTCGGGGAGGAATATTACCGTCCTTCGGGTTAAGTGTCGTACCCTTGCAGGAGATACCGCCAAGTGCAGATAAGGGATAGAGGTCTGTATAGTCTTCACCAAAACCATAAGCACCTGATGCGGCAATTATGGGGTTTTTAAAAGTCTGTCCGCAGACATTTACCGAGATATCAGGCTTAAAACTCATAATACTACCTCCTCACCCTTAAATACGGGGCCGTCCTTACATACTCTTAAAACAAATTCCTTGCCGCCTCTTACAACTGTGCAGGCACAAACAACACAGGCACCGACGCCACAGCCCATTCTCTGTTCAAGAGAAACCTCGCTTGCTACCCCTGCAGCCTTTGCAGCCTCAACAACTGCCTTTAACATAGGAGTAGGTCCGCAGGCATAAACCTGAGCTATATCGCCTTTTGCAAGCTCTTCTGTAAGGGGAGCAATTACTGTACCCTTTATACCTGTTGAGCCGTCATCTGTGCAAACGATAGTCTTTGCACCGGTAGAAGCATAATCCTTATCTAAAATCACTCTGTCAAAACTGCGGAAGCCTAAAATAGCTGTGCAGTTTTCTCCGTACTGCTTTGCAATATCAAGCATAGGAGGTGTACCTATGCCGCCACCGATCACGATTACTCTGCCTTCCTTCTTTGCAGGTACTGTAAAGCCCTTGCCAAGAGGAGCGATGACATCCATAAGATCTCCCTTGTTAAGCTCGGTTATCTTATCTGTACCCTTACCTCTCACCTCAAATACAAGGCGGATAGTTCCCTTTTCTTTATCTGTGCTGCAGATAGAAATAGGTCGGCGGAGAGTGTAGCCCTCTGCCTTTATCTGTACAAACTGACCGATACTTGCATTTTCGGCAACCTCAGGACAAAGGATGGTATAGGAATAAATATCCTCTGCCAGTGCTTTTTTCTCGATTATCGGGTATGAATTGCAAAAAAAGCTCATTGTGATTTTCCTTTCATTTAAAGCATAAGCTACCGTAAGTATTCCCTGCGGCAGCTCTGTTATTACAGGATTCAGCCACGCATTATAATATCGTCGTTGCTGTCTTCCTTTTTCTTTATTTTTACTTTTCCCTCTTCCTTGGAAGAAGACTCTGTCTGTTTCTTTGCATCCTCTGCCGTTCTTTCCTTTGCAAAGGCTTTTATACGGCAGTAAGTAATGTATATAACCAGTCCTGCTACCAATACGTCAAGAATTAACTGAAGACTGAACCAGGATGTTCCCTGAAGGAGTATGTTATTCTGGCATATATATGTGTAATCCCATAAAGCAAGGAGTGCTAAAATACGAAGCAGACTGTTTGTTATCATTATGGTATCATAATACTTCTGTGCATTGTCTTCTGTGATGATAAATCTCTTCGGCTCTTTATGTGCTTTAAACATAAACCATATAGTGAAGACTACAACACCAAGTGCTACTGCAGGAAAAGCAAAGCCCTGAATCCATACGTTTAATGGAATACCGTTTGGATATATCAGTTCTATTATTCTTTTAAGTGCAGTATTTGAGGGATATAAAAGATTTGATACAAAAGCGAAGGTCGTCTGATAGATGAGGTATGCCAAAAGCAACCCCATCACATCAACAAACCCCTTTAATATACCATAATTTAATCTTACCTTAAATTTACCTATCTTCAATTCGTCACCTTAAATTTTTGTGATGTCGATCATTTCAATATCATCAACTGTCTTATCCATAGCAATACACTTTACAAGAGCATTTGCTGTATCAACTGAAGTAAGGCAGGCGATAGAACGCTCAACCGACTTACGACGGATCTTAACGCTGTCACGGGCAGGCTTTCTGCCTGTTTCAGAGGTTGAGATAACGTAGTTTATCTTTCCGCTTTCAAGCAGGCTGATTACGTTAGGTTCCTTATCCTCATTTATACGATAGGTGAAGTTTGTGGCTATCATATTTCTGTTGAGCATTGAAGCTGTACCGCTTGTAGCATAAAGCTCAAAGCCAAGCTTTTCAAACTTTTCAGCAAGAGGAATGATTTCAGGCTTATCACTGTTCTTTACAGAGAACATTACGCCGCCCTCTTTGAACATCTTGAAGCCTGCCGCCATAAGTCCCTTGAATAATGCTTCTTCAAAGGTCTTTGCAATACCAAGTGCTTCACCTGTAGACTTCATTTCAGGACCGAGCTGTGTATCCACATCGTGGAGCTTTTCAAAGCTGAATACAGGAACCTTTACAGCCACATAATCGCCTACGGGGTAAAGACCGCTCTGATATCCCTGATCCTTTAAAGTCTGGCCGAACATTATCTTTGTTGCGATATCAACCATCTGTACGCCTGTAACCTTACTGATATAAGGAACAGTTCTTGAAGAACGGGGGTTTACTTCGATTACATAAACCTCGTTGTCATATACAACATACTGGATATTTACAAGACCGATAACGTTAAGTGACTTTGCAAGTCTTTCTGTATAAGTGATGATAGTATCCTTGATCTTATCGGAAAGTGTCTGTGCAGGGTATACTGAAATACTGTCGCCTGAGTGAACGCCTGCACGCTCAATGTGTTCCATAATACCCGGGATGAGGAAGTCTGTACCGTCACAGATAGCATCAACCTCAACCTCTGTACCCATAAGGTACTTATCTATAAGAACGGGGTTTTCAAGCTCTGTTGCAGTGATGATAGTCATATATTCATCAACATCGCTGTCGCAGTGTGCAATGATCATATTCTGACCGCCAAGTACGTAGGAAGGACGGAGCAGAACAGGATAGCCAAGCTCGTTTGCAACCCTGAGTGCTTCTTCAGTTGTGAATACTGTGTGACCTGCAGGTCTGGGTATTCCGCACTTTTCAAGAAGCTCGTCAAACTTTTCTCTGTCCTCTGCATCGTCAATGCTCTGTGCAGAAGTACCTAAGA
Source organism: Ruminiclostridium sp. (assembly GCA_045533495.1). Lineage (GTDB taxonomy): Bacteria > Bacillota > Clostridia > Oscillospirales > Ruminococcaceae > Ruminiclostridium_E. The sequence goes on from JAZSHW010000132.1 coordinate 19,456, forward strand.
TTCTTACTCCTGTCTCCTGAAGGTGCTTTGTCAGCTTAATAGCTGTCTGACCGCCGAACTGAACAACAACGCCGTAGGGCTGTTCTGTTGCAATGAGGGAGTCAACATCTTCAAAGGTTAAAGGATCGAAATAAAGTCTGTCGCCTGTATCAAAGTCTGTAGAAACTGTTTCAGGATTATTGTTGCAGATGATTGCTTCGTAACCAAGCTCCTTAAGTGCCCATACACAGTGAACTGAGCAGTAGTCGAATTCGATACCCTGACCGATACGGATAGGACCTGAACCGAATACTATTACCTTCTTCTTGTCTGTGGGGTGCTGCTTGATAAACTCAGCCGCTTCATTTTCATCATCATAGGTGCTGTAGAAGTAGGGAGTTTCTGCCGCAAATTCTGCCGCACAGGTATCAACCATCTTATAAACGGCATGGCGGGTCTTTATACCCTTATCAGAAAGACTCTGACCTGAAAGCTTTTCAATGGACTTATCAAGATAGCAGTACTTCTTTGCAAGGTCGTACTTTTCCTGAGTAAGCTCGCCATCTGCAAGCCACTTTTCAAGTTCAACAAGGTTAAGAAGCTTTGATATAAACCACTTGTCGATCTGTGTGATTGCATTTATTTCATCAACGCTGACGCCTCTCTTAAGAGCTTCGAAAATGCAGAAGCATCTGTCAACGTCAACATTGTGAAGGTTTGCTCTTATTTCTTCATCAGAAAGCTCTGCAAAAGCCTTTTTAGAGAGTGTGTCCATACCAAGCTCGATTGAACGTACAGCCTTCATCATAGCCGCTTCAAAGCTGGGAGCAATGGACATGATCTCACCTGTCGCCTTCATCTGTGTACCAAGGGTCTTCTTTGCATAAACGAACTTATCAAAGGGCCACTTGGGGAACTTTACTACAATGTAGTCGATGGAAGGCTCAAAGCAAGCGTAGGTCTTGCCTGTTACCTGATTTAAGATTTCATCAAGGCAGTAGCCGATAGCAATCTTTGCCGCTACCTTAGCGATAGGATAACCTGTAGCCTTTGATGCAAGTGCAGAAGAACGGGAAACTCTGGGGTTTACTTCAATTACTGCATATTCAAAGCTGTCGGGCTTTAATGCAAACTGACAGTTACAGCCACCCTCAACCTCAAGTGCCTGAACGATATTCAGTGCAGCTGTACGGAGCATCTGATATTCCTTATCTGTAAGAGATACCGCAGGAGCAACTACTATACTGTCACCTGTGTGTACGCCGACAGGATCGAAGTTTTCCATTGAGCATACCGTGATTGCATTTCCCTTAGCGTCACGGATAACCTCAAATTCGATTTCTTTCCAACCTGAGATACACTTTTCAACAAGTATCTGTGTGATAGGAGATAAACGAAGACCGTTTGTAGCAATTTCGTGAAGTTCCTTTTCATCGTATGCGATACCGCCGCCTGTACCACCAAGGGTAAAAGCAGGTCTTACGATTACGGGATAGTCGATAACCTTTGCAAAGTCCATTGCATCTTCAACAGTTTCAACAACCTTTGAGGGAATGCAAGGCTCGCCGATTTCTTCCATTGTATCCTTGAACGCCTGTCTGTCCTCTGCCTTGTGGATAGTGTCAGGGTTAGAACCCAGCAGCTTTACATTGTTTTCTGCAAGGAAGCCCTCTTCTGCAAGCTGCATTGAAAGGGTAAGACCTGTCTGACCGCCAAGGTTTGACAGAATACTGTCGGGCTTTTCAATCTTTATAATCTTCTTGATTACATCAAGTGTTAAAGGCTCGATATAAATTTTATCAGCCATGTGCTTGTCCGTCATAATTGTAGCAGGGTTTGAGTTTACAAGGACAACCTCAAGTCCTTCCTGCTTTAATGCACGGCAAGCCTGTGTGCCTGCATAGTCAAACTCTGCAGCCTGACCGATTACGATAGGTCCTGAACCGATTACGAGAACCTTTTTGATATCACTTCTTAATGGCATATTACTTATTTCCCTCCATCAGACCGATAAATTTATCATAAAGATAAGATGTTGTACTCTTCTGTTCTCCTGTTTCAGGATGGAACTGTACCGAGAATGCGGGAGTATTCTTATACTCGATACCCTCGCAGGTCTTATCGTTGGCATTTATGTGGCTTATTTCAGCCTTTGCAGTATCAACGCTGTCGTTTACTACCGCATAGCCGTGATTTTGTGAAGTTACATAAGTTGTACCGAAATTCTTGTCTGTAACAGGCTGGCTTGCACCTCTGTGTCCGTATGTCAGCTTTTCTGTATCAAAGCCGTTTGCTAAAGCTAAAAGCTGATGTCCAAGTCTGATTGCAAAGGTGGGGATATTTTCTGCGATGAGTTCCTTTAATGTGTTTATAGCAACCTCGTTATCCTTAGGATCTCCGGGGCCGTTTGAAAGAACGATACCATCGGGAGCAAATTCCTTTATCTCTGCCGCTGATACATTGTAAGGGAATACTGTAACATCACAGCCTCTCCTTGTAAGAGAATTTACTATATTCTTTGTAAAGCCGTAATCAATAAGTGCAACCTTGTACTTGCCGTTTTCAGCCGCAAAGGTCTTCTTTTCGCCGCTTACCTTTTCTACTGCATTTACTACTTTGTATTCCTTGATTTCGGGCATTGCCTTTGCAAGAAATTCCTCAGTAGGCTCTTCGGTTGTGATCATACCGTTCATAACGCCCTTTTCACGAAGAATTCTTGTAAGTCTTCTTGTATCTATATCGAAAAGACCGATAATGCCGTGCTTTTTAAGAAAGCTGTCGATATCTCCTTCACAGCGGAAATTTGAAGGTGCTTCGCAATATTCACGAACAATATATCCGCTTATTGCTATCTTTTCTGAGGAATAATCCTCGTCGTTCACACCGTAGTTACCGATAAGAGGGAAGGTCTGAACCATAAGCTGTCCGCAGTAGGAAGGATCTGTTATTGCCTCCTGATAACCAACCATAGATGTGCTGAACACAACCTCGCCGATTACCTTGCCTTCACTACCGAAGCTCTTTCCCTTGAAAACTGTGCCATCCGCTAAAATGAGATATGCGGTCTTTGCTTTAATCAGGTTTAAAGTCATTTAAGTTTGTTCCTTTCGAATAAAATATATAGAAAAGCTTTTATCAGGAGAGTTTGATTTCTCCTACAAAGCCCATAATTTCATCTCTCATACGCATTGCTTCTCTGAATGCCGCACCTGCGTAATCATGCTCGTCACAGCCTTCCTTCTTATATGCACACATAATTCCTCTTGAGCTGTTTACGATACCGCCAAGACCGTTCTTATCAAATGCTGTCGCAATATCCTTTGCAGAAGCACCCTGGGCACCGTAACCGGGGATGAGGAAGAAGGTGTGAGGAAGCTTTTCACGAAGCTCTGCGATCTGTTCGGGGTATGTCGCACCTACTACAGCACCCACACCTGAATAGCCGTACTTGCCCATAAGCTCCTGACCCCACTTTTCGCACATATTACCCATGTGTTCATATACTGTGATGTCGCCTATCTTAAGATCCTGAAGCTCACCGCTTGAAGGATTTGATGTCTTTACTAAAACAAAGATACCCTTGTCGTTTTCCTTACATACCTTAAGTAAGGGGTTGATACCGTCACTGCCGAGGTAGCCGTTTACTGTAAGAGCATCGCCCATGAAAGGAGTGTATTCTTCCTTGCCTACCTTGATCTTGCCTAAGTGAGCAGCCGCATAAGCTTCCATTGTTGTACCGATATCGTTTCTCTTACCGTCGGTAATTACATACATACCTCTGTTTCTTGCATATTCCTGTGTCTTGTACAGAGTTTTCATACCTGCTGTACCGTACATTTCGTAATAAGCCGCCTGAGGCTTTACCGCAGGAACGATCTCGTGCAGAGCGTCAATAAGTCCCTTATTGTATTCTAAAATCGCCTTTGCCGCACCCTTAAGAGTTTCGCCGTACTTGTTGAACGCCTTCTCCTTAATGTATTCGGGCACGAAGTCAAGCTTAGGGTCAAGACCTGCAACCGTAGGGTTCTGTGTACGCTCAATAGCCTCCATAAGTAAATCAAGTGACATAAATTTTACCTTTCCTTTCTTTTTTTGTTTTATATTTAATTATCTTTATATACAACCTGTCCATTAACTAAAGTGTATTTCACTCTGCCTTTAAGCTTCATACCCTTAAAGCAGGTATTCTTTGATTTTGAGCGGAGCTTTTCAGGTTCAACCACCCAGGCTTCGTCAGGATCGAATATTGCGATATCCGCAACATCGCCTACACCTAATGAGCCACCCTCTATACCGAGAATTCTTCTCGGATTTATACACATAAGTCTTACTATCTGTGCAAGATCAATCGTATCTGTATGATAAAGCTCTGTAAGTGTCGCCGCAAGGGAGGTTTCCATTCCGACTACGCCGTTGGGTGCCTTTTCAAAATCAGCCTTTTCTTCTGCTGTGTGGGGAGCGTGATCTGTTACGATACAGTCTATCGTACCGTCTGTTATTGCGGCTCTTACCGCCATAACATCGTCATCCTCACGAAGAGGAGGGTTCATTCTGTAATCAGCGTCACGGGAAAGCAGTGCCTTATCGGTGAGCATAAAGTAGTGAGGTGCTGTTTCGCAGGTGCACATTACACCGATGTGGGTATTACCTCTGATTATGTTGATACTGCCCTTTGTGCTTACATGGGCAATGTGGATAGGCATCTGGCTTGCCTGAGCAATTGCAAGCTCTCTTGCTGTAATGGTGTCCTCACTGAGTCGGCTCATTCCCTTTACGCCGAGTTCTCTTGATACCTTGCCCTTGTTTATGATACCGCCGTCTATAACATCAAGATCTTCACAGTGGGAGATTACCTTAAGTCCCGCATAATGAGCCTTAACCATAGCCTGAGCCATCATAGTGGTAGATTTTACAGGTCGTCCGTCATCGGATACCGCTACACAGCCCGCCTTACGCAGTGCTTCGTAATCGCACAGCTCCTTGCCCTCAAGACCTTTTGTTATACAGCCTACGGGATAAACCTTAGCCTTGGCATGTTTTGCTTTTTCTAAAATGTAGGAGATGACTTCGGGACAGTCTGCCGCAGGAGTGGTGTTGGGCATACAGGCAACCGCAGTGATACCACCTGCTACCGCCGCTTCGCAACCTGTAAGGATATCTTCCTTATGAGTCTGACCGGGGTCTCTGAGATGCACGTGCATATCGCAAAGTCCGGGGAACACTGTAAGTCCTTCGCAGTCGATGACTTCTGCTCCTTCACAGCTTAAGTTTGCACCAAGCTCAGAAATATAGCCGTCCTTTACAAGTATGTCCGTTTTACCCTGAAATCTATTCATTGGGTCTACGACAAAACCGTTTTTCAATAAAATTGCCATTTTACACCTCCAACTTATATTACTGCAAAAAAAACCACGATTTTCTCATTTGACAAGGAAAAAATCATGGTAAATGGGGATTTTTAAAATTCAAGGAAAACAGAATTTGTATTCCTTATTTTTACAAATCCTCCGTGTTTATTCAGCGTATTTCCATAGTCATTTTATTATACAATATTTTTTTCAATTTGTCTATAAAAAACACAAAAAAAGTTACTTATTTTTTTCACAAAAATGAGTCAAAAAAACAGCAGATTTTTTATCCCTTAGTTTTTACCACAAAAATATCTTTTACATCATCACATCTGATGGCAATCACAGCACCTCTTATAAGATATGCGGAGATATCTCCCTTGTAGGATTTTAAAAGACAGGTTACCTTTGTATCAGTAATAAGTCCCATATCCATAAAGCGTCTTCTCATTTCTCCCTTTGTATATATTGCCGTCACTCTGCCCGACTCTCCCGCTTCAAGCTTACAAAGAGTGCAGACGGTTACATTTCCATCCATTATAAAGCACCTTCCGATTTAAAGTTTCTCTATAATTTATGAAAATTCCCCGTATCCGTGAAAAAAGCCACCGCAAAAGCGGTGGCTAAAAATTATTTACCTAAAAACTGCTCTGTAACAGCAACAATATTAGATGCACAAAGACCAAATTCCTTAAGAAGATCAACTGCAGGGCCTGAATGACCAAATGTATCATTAACACCAATCTTCTTAACGGGAACGGGACAAAGCTCGCTTACAACATCGCAGACAGCACTGCCAAGACCACCGATAACACTGTGTTCTTCAACAGTAACAATCTTGCCTGTTTCCTTTGCGGCCTTTAAGATAATATCCCTGTCAATGGGCTTGATTGTGTGGATATTGATAACACGGGCATTTATACCCTTTTCACGGAGTTCATCTGATGCCTGCATAGCTTCTGCTACCATAAGACCTGTAGCGATAATTGTAACATCATCACCGTCACGAAGCTGGATACCCTTACCAAGCTCAAACTTATAGGTATCCTTATCATTGAATACGGGAGCGGCAAGTCTGCCGAATCTCATATAGGTAGGACCTTCAAAATCAGCCATAGCAAGTACTGCCGCCTTTGCTTCAACGTCGTCAGCGGGGTTGATAACTGTCATACCGGGGATTGTGCACATAAGGGCAATATCCTCATTGCACTGGTGTGTAGCACCATCTTCACCTACAGAGATGCCTGCATGAGTCGCACCTATCTTTACATTGAGGTGGGGATAGCCGATGCTGTTTCTGATTATTTCATAAGCTCTGCCTGCGGCAAACATAGCAAAGGTACTTGCAAATACAAGCTTGCCTGTTGTTGCGATACCTGCGGCAACGCCCATCATATTAGCTTCTGCAATACCGCAATCGAAAAAGCGGTCAGGATAAGCCTTCTTGAAAGTGCCTGTCTTTGTTGCTGCCGCTAAGTCAGCGTCAAGCACTACTAAATCTTCTCTCTTCTGAGCAAGCTCTACAAGAGCTTCGCCATAGCTTTCACGGGTTGCTTTCTTTTCCATTCGTTCCATTCCTTTCGATTACTTTTCGAGTTCTTCGAGGTGAGCCTTAAGCTCTTCCATAGCCTTGTTGTACTGCTCTTCATTAGGAGCTGCACCATGCCATGATACGTTATCCTCCATAAAGGAAACGCCCTTGCCCTTGATACTCTTCTGAATGATAACAACAGGCTGGTTTACAACTCTTTCAGCCTCTTCAAACGCCTTTTCGATCTGGTTGAAATCGTGTGCGTCAATTGTAATTACATACCAGCCAAAAGCTCTGAACTTTTCATCTATAGGATAGGGTGACATAACTTCGCTTACTCTGCCGTCAATCTGAAGGCCGTTGTTGTCAACGATTGCGATAAGATTATCAAGCTGATAATGAGCCGCAAACATAGCAGCCTCCCATACCTGACCTTCCTGAATTTCGCCGTCGCCAAGTACAGCGTATACCTTGTAGTAATCGTCTGAGATCTTACCTGACAGAGCCATACCGCAAGCGGCAGAAATGCCCTGACCAAGAGAACCTGTACTCATATCAACACCGGGAATCTTCTTATAAACAGGGTGTCCCTGAAGTCTTGAGCCTATATGACGGAGTGTTTTAAGCTCGTCGGGTGAGAAAAATCCACGCTGGGCAAGTACAGAGTAAAGTGCAGGAGCTGTGTGGCCCTTTGAAAGCACTAATCTGTCTCTTTCAGCCATAAGAGGATTTTCGGGGTCTACATTCATCTTTGCGAAATAAAGATAAGTCAGCATATCAGCCACTGAAAGTGAGCCGCCGGGATGTCCGGATTTAGCGTTGTAAACGCCTTCGATAATTCCCATTCTGACCTTAGTCGCAGTTATTTCCATCTGCTTTTTTAATGTTGCATCCATTTTTAAAATATCCTTTCTGTGATATTTCTGTTAAATTCGCCTTTAATATTATATTACATTAACGCCGATAAGTCAAGAGTCAAAGTGAAGCTATATGCTTTATTATCTGTGTCATCGGATCTTCGTTATTACTGCCGATAATAAGCTTTGCCGCTTTCTTTACATCCTCGTGGGCATTAGATACCGCAACGCCTAAATCTGCATAAGCTACCATTTCAGCGTCATTGGGATAATCACCTGCCGCTACGGTAAATCTGCCTTCATTTCCTGTAACCTCTAAAAGCTTCTGATATCCGTAAGCCTTGCTTACTCCTGTCGGGAGCAATTCATAGAATATAGGTGCTGATAAAACGCAGTTTGTGTCCTCACTGCAATGCTCATCCACAAATTTTCTGAGTGCATCCATCTTTTCGGGCCAGTAGGCAAAAAGCACCTTAAGCCAACCGTCTTCGGGGATATCCTCTAATTTGCATTCCTCTACCTTTGTATTCTCAAGGGACATGTGAAAACGCTCCACATCGTTCATTGCGGGAACGTATACAGTCTGGCTGTGCAGTACCTCGATACCGATATCAGGAAATGCTTCCATAACCTTTTTTATATACCCTCTTGCCTTTTTTGTAACTGAACTCTGCCATAAAAATTTATCTGCTTTAAAATCATAAACCGCCGCTCCATTAAATATAACAGCAGGAATACGCAGTCCTATCTTTCCCGCCACAGGCTTCGCCATAGAATAGCCTCTGCCTGTCGCTATCGTAAAAAGTCCTCCCTTATCACAGAAATCGTTTATCGACTCCATATCTCTTTCGGAGATATTCTTTTCATCGTTTAAAAGAGTTCCGTCAAGGTCGGTCATTATAATTGCATTTTTAAAATCCAAATTTCTGTCCCTTTCCTTATTCTGTCCTTTGTGCTTCAAGATTACGGAGCAGCCTTGTAAAATATTCAGGCAGTTCGCTGTCAAATTCAAGATATCTGCCGTCAGGATGTACAAAACCTATCTTCTTTGCGTGCAGACATTGTCCGCATAGCCACTTGGGGCTGCCATTTCCATAGACCTCGTCACCGACTACAGAATGTCCTATATAGGACATGTGTACCCTTATCTGATGAGTTCTGCCTGTTTCAAGTCTAAGCCTGAGCAGAGTGTTCTGTCTGTATTTCTGCTCTACAAAGTAATGAGTCACCGCTTCTCTTGAATTTTCCGCAGTAACACACATTTTCTTACGGTCATATTTATGTCTGCCTATGGGAGCGTCAACGGTACCGTTTTCTTTTATAACACCCTGAACTACCGCCATATATTCTCTTGTAAAGCTGTGTTCCTTTATCTGCTCACTTAAGACATTGTGGGCGTTGTCATTCTTCGCAACGATAAGCAGTCCGCTGGTATCTCTGTCAATTCTGTGGACGATACCCGGTCTTATAACACCGTTTATACCTGACAAACTGTCACCGCAGTGGTACATAAGGGCGTTGACCAGAGTTCCGCTGTAATGTCCCGGAGCAGGATGCACAACCATCCCCTTTGGCTTGTTCACCACCAGCAGATCATCGTCCTCATATACGATATCAAGAGGGATGTTTTCGGGCAATATATCCGCTTCCTTAGGCTCAGGAATTTCGAGTTCTACCGCATCGCCGCTTTTAAGCTTTGCGTTCTTCTTTGCCGCTTTCCCGTTTACAAGACAATCGCCCTGCTCTATCAGCAAGGCGGCGGCAGAACGGGATAAGCCCGTTTCACTATCAGCTATGAACTTGTCAAGTCTTATATCATTTTCTTCACAGATTAAGCTGTAATGCGTAATATCAGTCCTTTCGGTCATTCTGCCGTTTTGGTTTCGGTCATTTCTGACTTTTTCTTTTCCTTTTCTTTTTTTGCGTCCTTTATCTCATCTATCATCACAAAGATAAACAGTCCTATTGCACCGACCACCGCACAGATGTCCGCCACATTGAATACCGCAAAATTTATTATCTTAAGGTCAATAAAGTCTACTACAAAGCCTCTTAAAATTCTGTCTATAAGGTTTCCTATACCGCCTGACAGAATAAGAGCCATACACCACAAATAAGGAGTTTTCTTGACTCTCTTTGAGAGCATCAGATAGAGAATTCCGAGCATTATAAGTGATGTTATAATTATGAGAAATATCTGCTTGCCTTCGAGTATGCTGAAGGCAGCACCTGTATTACGCTCATAAGTGATATTCAGTATATGAGTATCACCAAAAGCGATTACAGGGAAAGAATCATGCAGCTGCATATTGGTATCTACTATTATTTTTGTTATCTGATCTATTATAAGTAGTACCACCGCTACCGCAAGAGAAATATAAAGCATGGCTATACCTTTCTTTTTCTACACTTTTAAAAGATTAATATAAACAACTCAGCACCGCTGAATTTTCATCAGCGGTGGTGAAGATTTTTAGTTTTTCTGGCCAAATTCAAGATTCTCGTGAGAGTCATCCTTCTTTTCGCTCTTTCCTCCGCCTAACTTAAAGAGGATGGAATCGCCAAGGGACTTCTTGGGTTCAGCAGGCTTTGCTTCTTCCTTCTTAGGTTCTTCAGCAGGCTTTGCCTCTTCCTTCTTAGGTTCAGCAGGCTTTACTTCTTCTTTCTTAGGCTCAGCAGGCTTTACTTCTTCCTTCTTGGCTTCAGCAGGCTTTGCCTCTTCCTTCTTAGGTTCTTCAGCAGGCTTTGCCTCTTCCTTCTTAGGTTCTGCGGGCTTTGCTTCTTCCTTCTTAGGTTCTGCGGGCTTTGCTTCTTCCTTCTTAGGTTCTGCGGGCTTTGCTTCTTCCTTCTTGGCTTCAGCAGGCTTCGCTTCTTCCTTCTTAGCTTCAGCAGGCTTTGCTTCTTCCTTCTTAGGTTCAGCAGGCTTTGCAAAAGCACTGTCCTCAGGCTTTCTCTTTTCAACTTCCTTTACTGTATTTATAACGAATTCGTTTTCACACTGTGCAGGGATACCCTTGATATATTCAATATGTGCATTATATGCCGCAAGGATCTTTGCTGTATAATCAGCAACTTCCTTCTTCGTTCTCTGTAATGCAATCTGTTCTCTTTCTGTACGCTGCTGCATTATAAGATGGATTTCATCAGACTTTGCATTAGCGTCAGCAATGATACCCTTCGCCTTTTCCTGAGCCGCAGCAACATCCTTGTCGGACTGTTCCTTTTTCTTAGCCGCATCTTCTTTAGCATTATTTATAAGCTTTTCTGCCTTTTCCTTAGCTTCCTTAAGAAGCTTTTCAGCTTCTTCCTTTGCTTCGTTTTCAATTGCAATAGCCTGTCTTTTTGCAATAAGAAGTGCGTCACGGAGAGCATCCTCATCATTGCGGTATTCCTTGATCTTTTCAGCTAATATTTCAAGCTTCTTTTCAAGCTCTTCATTTTCATTCTGAAGACCAAGATATTCAACAGATACATCTCTTAAAAATCTGTCTACCTCTTCTACACTGTAGCCGCCCTTCTTGACGGTGTCAAATCTTTTTCCGACAATATCATTTGCGTTCACGGATTAACCCTCCTGAAAATCTTTTATTTATATTTTTTTACTATTATATGTGTATTGCCTTTTCTGCCCACATCTCCGATTTCGGATAACAGAAACTTGCCCTTGCCCCTTATGGTAATAATCTCTCCCTGCTTTATAATTCTTGAGGGATTATCGCACACCTCTGCGTTTATCTGAACAAGCTGCGGCTTTAAATATCTGTCGCAGGCTACTGTTCTTGAGCAGGACGCCATATTCTTGACAAGGTTGTCAAGACGCAGTGATGCAACCGAGAAGCTAAGCTCCTCATACTGTTGCTTCGGCAATTCAAAGTCTACTCCGTAGGAGCAGCTTACTCCCACCTTGCCGATCTTAAGCACCGAATCCATAATAAGCTCAGCAGGTTTTTCGGTAACGAAAACCGCCGTCTTGCCTTCGGATATAAAGATATCTCCCACGGTATCCCTTTCGATACCGAGTCCCATAAGTGTACCAAGCACCTCTCTGTGCGTTATCTCGTCACACTTACGATAGGTAAAGGTTATAGCTTTCACAGGGAAAAGTGCATTAAAGCTACCCTCATCCGTTACATAGAATGACGGCACAATGCCAAAGCACCTTCTCACCGCATCACTGTTACCCTCTCCGCCGTAAAAGCCTGTTACAAGCTCGTCGGAGAATTTAAGTGCAGATATTTTCATCTGCTCAGCTTCTGTCAGAAAGCGGGTAAAATAAGGGCGTGATTTATTTAAAGCATCCCTCGCCGCACTTTGTATACGGGAGATCAGCTGATCATTCGCTGTCATATCAGTCTAAAGAATCGAAAATATCCTCGCTACCTGAGATGTTGTTGATTTCTTCGATAAAGTCACCGGAAATATCAACATTGTAGGGAGCAAGAACATAGGTTGTATCTCCTATTCTCTTAAGCTCGCCATCTGTGATGTAGCTTACACCGCCTAAAAAGTCAATAAGGCGGTTTGCGATATCCTTATTTGTATTGTTGAACATAAGGATAACTGTTGTTTTATTCTTATAAAGCTCTGCAATTTCTGCAGCATCACTGTACTTCTTAGGTCTGTTTACTACAAGGTGAAGTGTTGTGCTTGCATTGAATGTAAACACCTTTGAGCCTGCCTGTGCACCCTTTGAATCAGCTCTTGCAGTTGCTACATCTGCTTCGTCGTATGTGTCGTATTCTTCGTCCTCGTTGTTTTTATTGAGAAATATGTCCTTAAATCCCATTGCTTTTTACCTCCAAAAATTATTTTGTATAATTTCTATAGCCGAAAAGGCCGCTACCGATTCTGACTATATTTGATCCGTATTTTACCGCCAGGGCATAATCTCCTGACATCCCCATAGAAAGCGTGTCCATACCGTTTAAAAAGCTTTCTCTCGCACGAAGTTCTTCGTAAAGCTCCTGCATACGAGGAAAATATTTTTCGCTCTCAAAGGGTGGTGGTATAGTCATAAGACCTCTAATTCTTACACCCTGAAGCTCTGATATCATCTTTGCCGTTTCAAGTAACTGTCCTGTTGCAAGTCCGCCCTTTGAAAGCTCCTCGCCTATATTCACTTCGAGCAGTATATCCATGAAAAGATTTTTCGATAAGGCTCTGCGACTGATCTCTTCAGCAAGCTTTAAGCTATCCACTGAATGAATCATACTCACCTTATCAATTATATACTTAACTTTGTTATTTTGCAAGCCCCCGATGAAATGAATTTCCGATTTTTCCGAATAATTTTCGTGCTTTTCAAGAAATTCCTGTACTCTGTTTTCACCAAGCAGATCAATTCCGAGAGACTCCGCATAATTTATCTTTTCGCAGTCCACCGTTTTTGTGACTGCCATTATGCGTACCTCGTCCTTTCTGCCCGCTGAGTACTTCGCCTCATCCACCTGCTCTTTTATAAATTCATAATTTGCTTTTATATCCTGCAGTACTGTATCAGCCGCGGATTTAATATCAGGTACTTTGTTCATCCCGGCTCTCCTCCTGCGGTTTATAAATCTCGAATTTACCCTCGACTATTACGTTATCATATAAATCAAGATAGTTCGTCTGATTATTCGGGATATGCTTTATAATAACGAAATCCTCGCCTGAATAAAGCTCCTCGATGGTTCTGAAATAGCCAAGATTACCATAAAGGATGTATACACCCTTTTCGCCATTTTCGTTAAATCGGATAGCACTTGATGGTAATCTGATACCACTGTATCTGCTTACCACAAGCTCAAATCTGCCTGTACGGGAAGATGCAAGCTCTGCATTAAGGGTATCGCCTGCAAATACTACTACAGTTCCTTCGCCGTCATAATTCTGTATATATTCTACAGTGACCTCAATAGTTGAATTATCAGCACTGAAAAGCAGTCTTACTGTTTCTCCGGTTGACAGGAGTGCCGCTCTGTGATCATCAAGTACAGCCGCTAACTTCCACTTGTAGTTATCTATCATCTTGCCGATAACATTACCGCCGCCATCTGATTTTTTCGGTGTATTTACTATATTCTCTATATCAGAGGGGGTAAGGCTATGGGACATAGAAACGGAAAGCTCACCTTCATAGCCGTCTGTCCTGCTTACAAAATATCCTGTCTCGCCCGAAATAAGCGTTTCAGGTGTGCTGCTTATTCTTGCAGAAAGACTGTTCACTTCGCTTTTAAGCTCGTTTATAACCGACTGGTAGCCCTCTGCTCTGCCCTTTGCAATATCTCTCTTGCTCTGAAGTCCAAGCAGCTCATACTTAAGGCTTTCCGCCTTTTTATAGTCCTTATCATTAAGGGCGGTTACTATTTCGCTGTGCTTTTCTGTGATAAGCTTACCAAAGGCCTCAGCCTGAGAACCATCTGTACCCGCAAGCTTCTGTGCATCTTCAAGGGTTTTTATTCTTTCATTCAGTTTATCTATTTTCTGACAAACATCTATATCGGAGGAGGATGCATAAACGCTTGCCATAACGCTGTTTTTTGCAAGTCGTGAGCCATCCTCATGCTCATACTGTAAAACGCCGCTGTAGGAACGTTCTACCGTATGCTCATCCCTTATAAGAACTCCATCAAACTTTATTGTATCAGTAAGCTCATACAGTCTTGCTACTTCTGTTTTGCAGGCATTCTGCGGTATCACTATCACCTGTCCGATGATGGTAGCCACAAGAAAAACTGCAAGTATTATCGCAAGTACTGTTGTGGTTTTTGATTTATCCATTCAGTTTATTTTAATTTTCCTCGTTCTTTTCAAATGCGTCAAGGATAGAAATTGTGCGAAGAGGTGCAATTGTAGAGATAGCGTGCTTGTAGATAAGGTTCTGCTTACCGTCTGTGTCAAGTATAACGGTGTAATTGTCAAAGCCTCTTACCATACCCTTGAACTGAAATCCGTTGGTGATGTAAATTGTTACCGGTATTTTCTCTTTTCTTGCCTGATTTAAAAATACATCCTGTAAATTGAGTTCTTTTGCCATAAAAAATTCCTTTCTTTTGAGGGTTATAAGCTTCCCCCATAAATAAAATAATGTAATTTAAAAGTCGTGGCAATATATCTGTCTGCGTTCTGTAACGAAGCGTGCCACGCCTATTTATATATTGTAACACATTTTAACGGAAATTTCCACATATTTTTATATATTTTTTTGCGTTTTCAAAAATTTCCCTAAAAGGCACTGTATCACTTGCCTTTATCCAGTGAATGCGATCATCCTTTCTGAACCAGGTAAGCTGTCTTTTGGCGTACTTTCTTGTTTCCTGCTTCAGATGGTCTATACATTCAGCAAGCTCTTTTTCTCCCTTGAAATAAGGCGACAGCTCCTTATAGCCTATTGCCTGTGCGGCTGTGGGCAGGTTTCCTTTTGAAAAGAAGTTCTTCGCTTCATCAATAAGCCCCATTTCCATCATTACGTCAACTCTTCTGTTTATTCTGTCGTAGAGCTGTTCTCTGTCATAATCGAGGGCTATCATACAAGGCTCATAGGGAGAAGGCTCGGTGCGGCTTTCCTCCTGAGTCTGCGACATTGTTTTTCCTGTCACCTTATATACTTCAAGTGCTCTTATAACACGGGACTGATTATTCTCGTGGAGAGCAGCGGCTGTCACAGGGTCTATCTCTCTTAACATATCAAGAAGATAGCCATTACCCTTCTCTTCAGCTAAAAGTCTGAGCTCCTCACGATATGCATAGTCACATTCGCTTTCTTCAAAACGGATATTGTTTATGAGCGAGCTTATATAAAGTCCCGTACCGCCTACTATCATAGGAACTTTTCCACGGGAGGCTATATCCTTTATCCTTTCATGGCCAAGCCGTACATAATCAGCCACAGAAAAACTCTCGGAGGGGTCAAGAAAATCCATAAGATAGTGAGGGATTCCCTGTCTTTCTTCTAAAGACGGCTTTGCAGTCGCAATATCCATACCCTTATATATCTGCATGGAGTCTGCCGAAATTATTTCAGCGTCAAATTCCTTTGCAAGCTCTACCGAAAGTGCGGTCTTGCCGCTGGCAGTAGGGCCGCATATTACTATCACAAACTGCTTTTCCATAAAATCCCCCTTTCTTTTTACTATCAGCTTCTGCCGAAGAAATGTTCGAGTTTTGCTTTTGATAATTCTATCATAACAGGTCTGCCGTGAGGACAAAATCTTATCTTTTCATCATTGTAGACCCTTCTTGCCAGTGCATCAAGCTGAACTATATCTGTTCGGTCGTTTGCCTTTATAGCAGACTTACACGCCATAGAGTGAAGTATATCGTCATACATTGCACCGCTTTGCTCGGTGTTACCCTGCATCAGTCTTTCGGCTATAAGCGTTACCAGCTCCTGAGGGGTGCATCTTACTACCGTTGGCATTGCAGTGACTGATACAGTAAGATCATCCTCAAACATAAGCTCAAGTCCTGTCTGCTCCACAAAGCTGTAATATTCCTGCAAAGCGTTATATTCTTCAGCGGAAAGTCTTATCTCCGTTCTGTCGATAAGCAGCTGTGAGCTGTCAAAAAACTCTTCTTTCAGCTTTTCAAAGCGTATTCTTTCGTGAGCGGCGTGCTTATCAATAAGAATGAGCTTTTCTTCTGCTTCACAAATGATATAGGTAGCAGAAAATTCTCCTATCACCCTTATTTCCTTTTCAGGCTCAGGCTGTTCGGTCTTAATTACGGTATGTGGAATATATTTTGGCGTACTGTCAGAGCTTATAGCGGTATTTATATATTTAAAACCGCCGTTCTCTTCTCTTTCCCGCTCTGATTTTTCTGTATTGTCTTCAATTTTCTTTTCAGGAAAATCGGGTGTGGATTTCTGTTCCTGAACGGAAATCTGAATATTTTCCTGCCTTACTTCCTCTTTTAAAGGCTTGTTCACATTATACTCTGCTCTTGTACTGTGAAAAGCAGGAGTCACAGAAATGTTCTTAGGATATACCGTCTGTACGCTTACTTCTTCTGTCTTTTTTTCTGTAACAGATTCTATGATTTTTTCTGTCAACGTCTGCTGAACTGCAGGCTTTATTTCAGGATTTTTCGCAAAATAATCTGCTCTGTTTTCATACTTTGGTTTTGCAGGCTGAGATGGTTTTAAATCTATCTGCTTTTTGTCATTGGCACAGTTTACAAGTGCGTTTTTTGTTGCAAGGTAGACCGCATCAAAAACAGGTTTTTCGTAAGCAAAGCGGATTTCTGTCTTTGCAGGGTGTACGTTTACATCCACCGTTTCGGGTCGTATCTTTATAAAAAGCACACAAGCAGGGAATTTTCCCACCATTATGCTGTTGCGATATGCTTCTTCAAGTGCCGCCATACAGGTAGTGCTTTTTATGTATCTGTTATTTACGAAAAAGGTCTGCATACTGCGGCTTGCTCTGCAGAAAAGCGGAGAGGACACAAAGCCCGTCACTTCTATATCGTTGATAGAAAAATCAACAGGCACAAAGCTTTCAGCCAGCTGTCTGCCGAAAACCGCCTTTATAGTGCTGATAAGTGAGCCGTCACCTGATGTCAGTCTTACACTTTTGTTGTCTCTTATAAAGCGGAAGCTGATATCAGGATGAGCAAGAGCCAGCTTATCAACGACCGACGCTATAAAGTTTCCCTCGGACACATCCTTTTTTAAGAATTTAAGTCTTGCAGGGGTGTTATAAAATAAATCCCTTATAATGATTGTCGTACCATTAGGACAGCCGCAGGATTCGTATTCTGTCTGCTCGCCGCCCTCGATTTTATATCTGCCGCCAAGCTCGTCACATTCTCTTTTGGTCATCATTTCGACTTTTGCCACAGCCGCAACCGATGCTAACGCTTCACCACGGAAGCCCATAGTGCCGATACAGTCAAGGTCATCCGCCTTGCTTATCTTACTTGTGGCATGACGAAGGAAAGCCGTCGGTATTTCAGAAAATGCTATACCGCAGCCGTCATCGGTGATACGCATATAGCTTATACCACCGCTTTTTATTTCAATTGTAATGTGCTTTGCACCTGCGTCAACGGAGTTTTCTATAAGCTCCTTTATAACAGAGGAGGGTCTTTCGATTACCTCGCCTGCCGCTATAAGCTCCGCTACGCTCTTATCAAGTAATTTTATTGTCGGCATTGGTTTTCCCTTAAGTATTTTTTATCCCAGCATATCCTTTAATTCTTCAAGCTTTGCATAAGCCTCTCTCGGAGTCATATCGTCAAGGTCAAGGGATTTTATCTCGTTTATGACATTCTGTCTGCCGATGGCTTCAAAATCTATCTGAGTTTCTTCCTCTTCCTTTGCCCTCAGCTCCAGCTCTCTCTGGATTTTCGGTGCTTTTTCCATTCCTGACAGAAGCTCCTTTGCTCTGTCAATCACCTTCTGGGGCAGTCCTGCAAGCTTTGCTACCTGAATACCGTAGCTTTCATCTGTACCACCCTCAACTATCTTGTGAAGGAATTTTATATCATCACCGTTACGCTTTACCTTTACGCTGAAGTTGCGGACACCGCTCTGCTCATTTTCAAGGGAGATAAGCTCGTGATAATGAGTTGCAAACAGGGTCTTGCAACCGATGGCCTTTGAATTTATATGCTCTGCTACCGCCTTTGCGATAGAGATACCGTCAAAGGTGGATGTACCTCTGCCGATTTCGTCTAATATTACAAGGCTCTTTGAAGTAGCTTCATTCAGTATTTCTGCCACCTCAGTCATTTCTACCATAAAGGTGGATTGTCCTGCACTGAGATCGTCACTTGCACCTACTCGGGTGAATATCTTATCCACAACGCCAAGCTTAGCATAAGATGCAGGCACAAAGCAGCCTATCTGTGCCATAAGCACTATTACCGCCACCTGTCGCATAAAGGTGGATTTACCTGACATATTAGGGCCTGTTATTATCATCAGCCTGTTCTGTTTTAAATCAAGGTAAACATCATTCGGGGTAAACAGTACATCGTTTACCATTTTTTCAACTACAGGGTGTCTGCCGTCCTTTATGTCGATTATGCTGTCCTGTGCCATAAAGGGTCTTGTGTAGTTGTTTTCTATTGATGTATCGGCAAAGCTGCAAAGCACATCGAGTGCCGCTACCGATTCTGCGGTCTGCTGTATCTCATCAAGGTGGGCTGTGATAAATTCTCTGATCTCGGAGAAAATCTCCGCTTCAAGAGCGAGTATCTTATCATTTGCACCGAGTATTTCTGTTTCTATCTTTTTAAGCTCGTCTGTGATATAACGTTCGCCGTTGGTTAGAGTCTGGCGTCTTACATATCTGTCAGGCACGAGGGAAATATTTCCCTTTGATACCTCGATATAATAGCCGAATACTCTGTTATAGCCCACACGGAGATTTTTTATACCCGTAAGCTCTTTTTCCTTCTGCTCAATTTCAGCAAGCAGTTCTTTACCGCCGCCTGTTATATTACGGAGTCTGTCAAGCTCCTCGTTAAAGCCGTCAGCAATATAGCCGCCATCCTTTGTGAGTGCGGGGGGATTTTCCGTTATCGCACGAAGGACTAAATCTGCTATATCCTGAAGGGGACTTATCTTCTTATTCAAACTGTTTGTGAGCTGTGTGCTTATTTGCTCTAAGTCGATTTTAAGCTGAGGCAATGCCGCACAGGTCACACCAAGGGCATATACATCCTTGGGGTTTGCACTCTTATAGACAATTCTTGTCATAAGTCGTTCAAGGTCGTATATTCTGTCAAGGTCTGATTTCAGATCATAAAGCACCGCAGAATTATTTATAAGTGCCTCTACCGCATCGTGTCTGCGGATAATTCCTGCGGTATCTGTAAGAGGCTGTTCTATTGTCTGTCGGAGTTTTCTTCTGCCCATTGAGGTAGAAGTCTTATCCAGCACCCATAAAAGAGAACCCTTCTTCTCACCGTTTCTCATAGTTTCGGTAAGCTCTAAGTTTCTTCTTGCGGTAAGCCCAAGCTCCATATACTCTCTACCTGAGTGTACGCTGAGCTTTACAAAGCGTTTTGCACCGCTTCTCTGGGCACGATAAAGATAACGCAGTAAGGCACATAATGCCCTGAAAGCGTTTTCTTTTCCTGAAAGCCCGATATCATCGGCATTTTTACCGCCGAACTGGGTAGTGATCTCACTTGTATCGCTATCGGAAAATTCTTCATCCGATAAAAGCTCTGCTGAGCATTTTGCAAATCTTGTCTTTATAAATTTATGTACCTGAGGAAGTTCTAAAAAATCCGCATTGAACAAAAGCTCAACAGGTGTATATCTTGAAAATTCGCTTATAATTTCGTCATCTGACTTTTTGCCCTTTGTTATTTCAAAGGCGTGTACTTCACCCGTGGAGATATCCGCAAAAACAAGGCCATAGCCTGTCTTTCCTGCAAAAATACAGGAGATGTAATTATTCACACCCTCTTCAAGCATAGAGGCCTCGATAACAGTGCCTGCACTGACAAGACGGACAATGTCTCTTTCAACAAGTCCCTTTGATGATGCAGGGTCGGTGGTCTGCTCACAGATAGCCACCTTAAAGCCCTTATCAATAAGCTTTTTGATATAACCCTCGCAGGAATGATGAGGCACGCCGCACATAGGAGTACCTGCCCTTGCCGTAAGAGTAAGCTCCAGTTCCTTTGACGCCACAAGAGCATCCTCATTGAACATCTCGTAGAAATCTCCGAGACGATAAAAGAGGATGTAATCCTTGTAATTTTTCTTGATGTCAACATACTGCTGCATCATAGGGGTAAGCTTTTCTCCCTTTTTTTCTTCTGACAAGTTATCTCATTCCTTTCGGGTAAATCTGTGTTATTAGTTATTAGTTATTAGTTATTAGTTTAAATTTTAAAGCCCAAGGCTTTAAAATTTAATGACAACCTCCGCAGGTTGCACATGAACCTGAGCAAGCACTGATTTCGCAGGTATCGGGATCTTCACCGTCACAGCACATACCAATGATCATATTGATATCGCCTACAAGCTTATCCATACCCTGCTTTGCCATTGTGAAATCAGCCATGTGTTCGTTCTGCATAATAAGAGTGTAGAGCTTCTGCATTTCCTTGTTAGCTTCTTCGATCTTTGCTTCGTCCTTTTCTTCGGCACTCTTGCTCATTTCAAGACCTAACTGCTGTCTCTTTAAGTTGAATTCGCCGATGAGCTTCTGAAGCTCTTCATCGTTGTCGTTGGCAAGCTTTGCTTCGTTGTATGCGATATAACGCTCGTCTGCCTGAATTGCCTTACCAAGTTCTCTTGCTGCTTTAATTGCGTCCATTTTTCTGTTCTCCTTTAAATTGAATTTGATTTGAATAATTTATATAATCAATCGGTTTCTCCGACCAATTCTCCTACAATCGCCCAGGGACATGACTTTGTAATCTTAACATTTACATACTGCCCTATCATATCCTTTGTACCGTTGAAATCAACGATGACTCCATGTCTTGAATGACCTGTCATAAGCCCGTCGGCAGTTCTGCCGATACCCTCGCACAGCACTCTTACTGTCTGTCCTATAAAACGTTCATAGGCTTTTTCGCCTATGGCGTTCTGTACTTCGAGCAGTTCTCTGAACCAGATACCCTTTTCTTCGTCAGAAATGGGATCGGGCATTTCTGCCGCCTTTGTTCCCTCTCTCTTACTGTAGATAAAAGTGAAGGCACTGTCGTATTTTACAGTTTTCATAAGCTCTAAGGTTTCTTTGAAGTCCTCGTAGGTCTCACCCGGGAAGCCTACTATGATATCGGTAGTAAGTGCCACATCGGGTATACGCTTTTTAGCATATTCTACAAGCTTTAAATAATGCTCTTTATTATAATGCCTGTTCATTTCCTTTAATATTCTGTCACTGCCTGACTGTACAGGTAAATGCAGATGATAAGAAATGTGCTTGCTGTCAGCTATTGTGTCTATAAGCTCCTCTGTACAGTCTTTAGGATGAGAGGTCATAAAGCTTATCTTGAAATCTCCCTCTATACCGTCAAGCCTTCTTAAAAGCTCGGAAAAGCTGACGCCGTATTCCTTTCCGTAGGAATTGACATTCTGCCCTAAAAGAAGTATTTCCTTATAGCCGTCATTTACAAGCCCGCTTACTTCATTAAATACATCTTCGGGCTTTCTTGAACGCTCTCTTCCTCTTACATAAGGCACTATGCAATAGGTACAGAAATTGTTACAGCCGTACATTATAGGCACGCTTGCCTTTACCTTGCTTTCACGAAGGACGGGGAGTCCCTCTGCTATAACTCCGTCACAGTCGGGAATAGAAAGAGTTCTCTTTTTATCGGTTAATTTTTCGTATATCATCCGGGGGAGCGTATGCATTACGTGAGTGCCGAAAATGATATCCACCTGAGGAAAGGATTTTCTCATCTTTGCCGCAATATGCTCCTGCTGTACCATACAGCCGCCTACCGCTATTATAAGATTTCGGTTATTTTCCTTGAGCTTTTTCAAAGCTCCCACATTGCCGAAAACTCTGTCCTCTGCATTTTCTCTTACCGCACAGGTGTTGAATAAAATAAGATCGGCATTATCTGTTTCTCTTGTAAAGCCATAGCCCATAAGAGCAAGCATTCCCTTTATCTTTTCGCCGTCGCTGACATTCTGCTGACAGCCAAAGCTGTGAACGTGAGCTAAGGGTATATCAGTGAGCCTGCTGTTTATTTCTTTTATTTTTTCTATATATTCACGCTGGAGCATAAGCTCCTTTTCAGAAACCTCTGTTATCATTTTCTATCCGCCTTTTAGCTTTTAATTTCTATCTTTCTACATAGTACACCAAATTATATTGTAGCATATTCTTGTGATTTTATCAAGCGGTTTCTTGACAAAAAAATGTCCCGATTTTCATCGGGACAAGAAAATTTAATATACAATATGACGTTCACTTGGTTGACGCCACAAAATCCTCATAATTTCTGATATAGTCATCCTCGCTGTAATGCTCTGACGCCGCAACAAGCAGTACTGCATCGGGTGAGAAATCGAAGATCTTTCTCCATACGCCGTGACCTATATAAAGCCCCTCGGCAGGATTGTCAAGAGTTACCGTTTTGCTTTCCTTACCATCGTCAAGAGTAACCTTCATACTACCGTGAATAGCAATATATACCTGCTGAAGATTTTTATGGGAATGGAATCCTCTCTCTATCCCCTCTCCGACTCCGTAGATATAGTAAAGTCTCTTTATCTCAAAGGGAATTTCCGCCATAGTTTCTGCTACTACGAGTTGTCCTCTGCTATCACCGTGAAGCTGAAATTTCATCATTTTTGTATCCATTTTACTTATTTCCTTTCCATATACTTAATTTATTTTTTTATAAGCTTTCTTACAAACATTACGGGATGAGTAATGTAGTAGGAAATCTTTATCAATGCGGTTTTAAAGGGCTTATTCTTATTTTTAAGCAGCTTTACCGAGTATTTGTACTGCTTTATTGAGGTGAGCTTGTACTTTTTAAATTCCTCATATTTTTGTTTTGCCTTTTCCACATCATCAACATAAGGATATACTTCGTATTCCTGAACTCTGTCTGCATCCTCTTCAAATGCTTTATTGAGTTTTTTATAAGAGCTTATCCCACCTGTATTGTATCTTACGACCACTCTGTCAAAAAAATAAATTTTTTCTCCCATCCTGAGAAGTCTTAAATTCATCGAATGATCCTCTATATACTTTATCTTCTCGTTAAAATAGCCGTATTTTTCTATACATTCTCTTGAACGTGCCGTACAGCAACCGAATATATAATTGACTGTAGATAAAGACATAAAAAGCTCTTTTGGTGTAAGACAGGTTATATTCTTTATCTGTTCCTCGGTAGGCTGTATTCCCACAGGCTCATTTTCTGTGTATACCGACATTTTTGCCGTGGAAACCAGTGCTCCTGTTCTGTCAAAAAAATCGACCCAATCGGATATGACATTGCTGTCGTAGAAAAAATCATCACAGCCAAGATTAAAGATATACCTGCCTGTTGATTCTTTTATTGCACGGTTTATCGAAAATACAGTTCCTTTATTTTCCTTGTTTACAAGAATACTGACCTTTTTTATGTTGTCATTCTTATTACGATGTATATATTCAGTTACCTCTGTTTCATCAAAATTATCAGAGCCGTCATCTATAAGGATATATTCGATATCGGGATAAGTCTGACACAACACCGAGTCAATCGACCTGAACAAAGCATCTGAATTATACGACATTGATATAATGCTGATCATATTTCAGTCCTGTCTCACTGCCACAAATTAGCGTAGCAATGTTTGTATTATATATTCAGAAGTATATCACAATTCTCCCCGACTTGTCAACAAGGCAGTTTTTTCATTTATTGGTAATTCCGGTTGAAAATAAGCTTTGTTTATGGTATAATTATTTAGGTACAGACTTTACTTTTTTACTGGCGGTGAAAAAATGGAACTTTTCTTTGATATAGCTTTTTCCCACGATATAGAAAATTCAGAAAATCTTTTTTTCAGATCTGAAACCTTCTTTACAGAAAACGATATACTTATAACCGATACAGCAGGAGAAGTGTCCTTTGACACCTTCTTCAATATCATCCCTGTGGACAAGATCATCAGATATACCGGTATCAGAAAGCTTTTCTTTGATATTGACGCAATCGGTGAATATTCCTGCTCAGTATGGCAAAACAGCGGAAACGAAAACAGAATGATAAGCGACAAAAACTCTGTCTGCGTAGATGATTTAAAGGAAAAATCGGGCTTTATCTATCTTAAAGTAACTGCAAAATCAAAGCTCAAAATAAACAGAATATCTGTTTTATGTGAGAGCGAAGATATAAGGAATGTAGAGCTTTGTGTAGTTATGTGCACCTATAAAAGAGAGGCATTCGCCATCAGAAACGCAAACTATATTGCACAAAGCAGACTTTTTGATGTCATTATCGTAGATAACGGAAAAACTCTCTCAAAAAAATTGCTCCCACACGATAACATCTGCCTTATCCCTAACGAAAACACCGGCGGCAGCGGTGGCTTCGGAAAGGGAATGATGACTGTTGCAGAAAAAAGCAAATACACTCATTTCGTTCTTATGGACGATGATGTTGAAATCAGCATCAACTCGCTGAAAAAAGCTGCCGGCTTTCTCAGATTTACTAAAAAAGAATATGAAGATATCTGCATAAGTGGTACTATGTTCTTTTTAGATACACCTTGTATCGTGTATGAATCAGGAGGAAAGTTTAATTCTGATGGCGTGCAGAAGGGCTATAACTTTCTTACCGACACCTCAGCAACAGAAGGGTTGCTTGATATAGAACAGCCCAAGGATATAAATTACGGCGGCTGGTGGCTTATGTGTATGCCTGTAAAATATGTAAAGGAGGGCAATCTCCCGTTGCCGTTCTTTATAAAATACGACGACGTTGAGTACGCACTACGCTGTAAGCTTCAGGTAATAACTATAAGCGGGTTTTGCGTATGGCACGAAAGATTTGAAAATAAATACAATTCCGCTGTAGAATATTACAATACAAGAAATTATTTTTATTTACGGCAGATTACAGACAGTTCCTTTTCAAAAAAGCAGGCAAAAAAAATCGCCATGATCCGTGTGATTGCAAAATGCTGTCGTCAGCAGTACAATATGGCAAAGGCGGTTATAAAGGGATATAAGGACTATCTTAAAGGTATGGACTATCTTTATCAGCTTGACGGAGCGAAAAACAATCAGGATATCAGCAGTCTGAACTACAAAATGCTAAACGAAGACGAACTTAAGAAAAACCACAGCATTTCGTATTGCAAGGAAAAGGAAGAGCAGACCCTTAATGCAAAGGACAGCCTTCTGAAAAAGCTGACGCTTTACGGACACCTGCTACCGCCTTTTTTACGCTCTGACGATTACGCTGTAACCGATTGCTTTTTAGATAAAAAGGAAATGTATTTCAGAAAGAAAAGAGCACTGCATTATAACAAGTATACTAAAACGGGATACGTTACAAAGGCAAGCTTTATAAGCTTTGTAAAATGTCTTTTATTCAAAACAAAATAATATAAGAAAAGCACCGGTTCAACCAGTGCTTTTTAATTCTTTTATGTACTTTTCGTTTTCAAAAGCGGACTTAAAGGGGGCATACACATCTGATGCCTGTAATTCTTTTAGCAGGTCGAATTTTCTGCACATCATAACATAATCACTTATAAAGGCTTTAACCCCCTGCAAAACTCTGTCGTTACCGCAAAGCATTTGTGATACAAATTCTGAAACATCACCGATATTGTCAGCTTCTATATAATTTTTATGAGTTGAAGTTTTACCGAACAAAGACAGGGTATCGGCATCTGCTGTTTCACAAAGAGAAACCTTAAGCAAGGATTTTTCACTGTTTTCTCTCCCGCTATTGTCAGAATTTCCAAAATATCCTTCGTATATATTTTTTATGATTTCGCATTTTTCGCCGCAGAAAATGACCTCGCTCCTGTTATCTGCTGATAACCTCTCGACGTAGCTTAAAAATCCGAACATGAGTATGCCAAGATAGTTATAACCCAGTCCGAAATATTTGTCATACTGCAAGATATCTCCATACATTTTTTTATTGACCAGTCCTGCCCATACACTTTGCACAAACGGCGACATATCTTTCGTGCGGTATATATTCCCCTTGCTATCAGGATTGTCGCATCTGAATGCTTTTATCTGTGCCTTCTCTGCATTTTTAATATCAGAATATCCGTTGTCTCCGACATGAGCAAAGGTACAGCAGTCTTTTTTCAGCTTTTTAAGGAGCTTATACATTTTGCCATCATATTTTGATTTCTGTATATCACAGGAGACGATAATCTCTGTATCCGACACATCATAACCGCAGGATCCGAGTAGTTCTCGTATCCTTTCTTCTCCAAGATACATATCACTTAAAATCATCGGTTTCTTCCCGTTTTCAAGCAGGATATTCCAGACCTTTTTCATATAAGGGGTGGCAAAGCAGAATTTCTTTTCCGCCTCAAATTCATTTTGTATAAGTGTTTGTTTATCTATCCCTGAGATCTTTTCAAGCATCTCTGATATTTCCTCAAGGGTAACTTCTGTACTACCGCTAAGTCTTTTCTTTTCTGTTCTCGCTACGCTTTCAGCTTCTATTCTTTGTTTTCTGAAAGTCTGACGGTCAGTTGCATCGTGAGTAAAATAAAACACATCTGTAGGTCTTGCCACATATCTGTATATCAATGTGTCAAAAACATCAAAGGTTATAAGATCAAATTCCATAAGCTCGTGAGCGAATTCCTCAGGAGTCTGCGAAGGGATACAGCTTTCATTCACAGGAATAACGCCCGGAATATAAGCACCACAGGCACTTCTATCTCTCATAACGTAATAGGAGAAATTGAGTCCCAGAAGATGAGAGAACTTTCCTACGGCACCCGACTTCTGTCCTTTTTCGCTACCGAGATAATTTTCAAATTTTTGTTTTATCTGAGGTTTTCTGTCGGAAAGGACATTATAAACCTTTTGCTTTATTCCCATTTTTATGCCCCCGATTTTACTTTTTTAATATTATATCATTTATTTTTTAAAAACTCAATACATTCAAAAGCAAAACCGCCAGAGATCCATCTTTATTTTCCCAACCTCATCGCAATTACCGATATATCATCATTCATTTTATTTCCGCTGTAGAACTTTGCGGTTTCTGCCACATTCTTTACAAGCTCCTTTAATTCGGTATCAGACTTTGACATCTCTCTGAAAAGCCATTTATCATTAAGCTCAGCTCCGTCGCTGGTCATTATTATCATATCCTTTTGCGATAGTGTGAAGCTTTGTTTTTCATAGCTTGGCTGATCGTTTATTCCTATCGGCAGTCCCTTGCAGGAAAGCTTACTGTTTACATTTCCGCACTTTATATAGGTGCTTGCTCCTCCTGCTTTGTAAATAGTCACCTTGCCGCTGTAAAGATCCACCTTGCAAAGCTCTAAGGTCGCAAAACTCTCATCAGCACTTTTAAGCATCACTGACGCATTCACTATTTCAATTGCAGATTCTTCTCCTGTGCCTGCTGATAAGAGTTTTATAAGCATATCGCAGACAAAGACAGAATCTATCCTCGCCCTTGCTCCGCTTCCCATTCCGTCTGAAAGCACTATATAGGCGTTACCCTTGTTATCAATAAAGCTGTCATAATAGTCGCCGCAGGGGGCATCCTCGTTCTTGCTTATCTGATAGATTTCCACATCAAGATAATAGGTAGTTTTTGTAAACATACTGAGCTTGTAGCTGTCCCCTACCCTTGCAACTACGGGCAGGTCAAACTTTTTATGAAAAGCAAGGGACATAGCTCCCGCCATATCCTGCTTTGACGTGCCAAAGGCCTTATCCGAATAGGCTTCAAGAAACATCCTGCCGTTATCACCGACTTTGACATTCACCGCTCTTGCCCCTTCGCATCCAAGACCTTTTAACGCTCCCTTTGCGATACGGTTATATTCGCTTTTTATATCCTCATCCGAGGTGGTTTCTTCTGATAATCTTGTAAGTAATTTTTCTGTAGCTGATAACTGGGCGGTCAGCACATTTCTCATCTGTGCAATTCTTCTTTTATGGGAAAGAGATGAAACAAAGGAATTATAAAGCCTTGTCATTTCCTCGCACAGCTCTGCTTTTTTACCGCATCTGTCGCTTATAGGAGCTTTAAACATATCTTCGCTTATAGTTTCGCCGTTTTTCAATTTTTTAGTAAGGTCGGCAAATTGCTTTACACTGTCGCCGTATTCGTTACCCCAGCATTGCATATTGTATCTGCACTTGCGACAAAGCTTATCACAGGCGGTGTTATAAACAAAGCTGATATCCCTTTTACTGTCGCTTTCAAGCTTTTCAGCAGTCATATCTATGGTGTTCCTGACCTCGTTTATAGCACTTTTCGCAAAGAGCAGACGATGTCCGAAAAGCTCTTTTATATTGTTATCGCTGTTATCACGGCTGTATATTTTTTCGCTGCAGATAAGCATTTTTTCAGGCACTGTCATAAAAAGAGCACAACCCATGAATATATTTGCCACAAGAGCAATATTACTGTTATCCATAGTAAAAAGTATCGTGCAAAGAGTTGAAGTAAGTAAAAGCACTGATACGGCATTTATTTTTCTGCCATCCTTTATGAGTCCCGTTACTGCCGCCGAAACCGATAGCACCGCCGCTAAATGTGGATAACCACCTGCACCCATAAATACACCGATTGCGGTTATACTTCCTGCTATCGCTCCTGCACCGCTGCCGTATCTGAGAGCTACAAAGCAGGATGATGCAACAGAAAAAATGATGCCGAAATTAAAGATATTTATACTGTAGGCTGACAGTATGCTTATCGCAATAACTCCGCCTGTCATAACTGATAACAATCCTACAGGGTTATTCTTTATAGTGACCTCAGACAGCTCCTTTGCTTTCCATAGCTTTTTAAGGTGCATAAAGACGGGTGTTGCTCCACCTGATAACAGTCCTAAGGCAAAGCAACTCATAAACTCGCTGACACTACCTGAGGTTACGGCGTTTGCGGTAAACACCGCACCTGCACAGGTTATCGCCATAACTATACCTTCACTTCTGCCGCTTTCCTTTTTAAGCATCAGCCTTACCGCCATTACCGATAAAAGCGAAGAACAGATTATAACTGCATTGCCGTAATCTCCGCTTAAAAAAAAGCCTATCACACTGCCTACAAAGGCTGACACAGAATGTATACCTGTAAGAGTCGCCACAAAGGAGGCTGAAAAGGGTGATGGTCTGCCAAGTATGGTACTCATTGAAATGACCGCAGACGCTATTATAACTATAGCGTTTGTTATCGCCAAATAACCGCTTACGCTGATTTTTCGTTTTCCTGCCGCATATTTTTGCATTTTTAACCTTTCCTTTCAACATAAAAAGACACAAGCGGTCAGTGAGCGTTTTAGCCGCCATCAAAGGCGGCTCGCCTTTTAACCGTTTGTGTCCTATTCTACACTATCTGTTGTGTGAATTTTGTCAAAAGAAAGAAGCGGAAAAACCGATTTCGTCATCAGCCTTTAAGTTTTTCTATAATACGATAAAGAGATACAAAATCATCCATAGAAAGCTCTTCTGCTCTTGTGGTAGGCTTTAAACCTGCCTGTTCCATCTGTGCCGAAAGCTCCGCCTTAGGAATTTTAAAATATGATGACAGGGGATTTATAAGCTGCTTTCTTCTCTGAGAAAAGCTCTGCTTTATAACTTCAAAGAACAGCTTTTCATCATCTGCTTTATAGGGTGGCTCTTCGTGTATCCTTATGCTTATTACTGCACTGTCAACATTGGGGGCCGGCATAAAGGAGCCTCTGTTTACTCTGAAAAGCTTTTCGGGCTTTGCATAATAGTTTACTGCCGCCGTGATAGCACCGCATTCACGACTGCCAACCTTTGCACATATTCTGTCAGCCGCTTCAAGCTGTACCATAACTGTCACAGCCTTTATCGGCAGCTTTTCTTCAAGCAGCTTCATAATAACGGGTGAGGTTATATAATAGGGCAGATTTGCACAGACGATAACCTCCATACCGGGAAATTTCTCTGCAATAAGGGCATTGAGATCTGTTTCCAGCACATCCGCAAAGACTACCTCTACGTTATCGTAATCAGCAAGGGTTTCTTCAAGAATAGGCTTTAAGGATGTGTCAATTTCTACCGCAACCACCTTTTTGCATCTTTCAGCAAGCTCTCTTGTGAGTACGCCTATACCTGTGCCTATTTCTATCGCACCGACCTCTTTACCTGCACCGCCCATTTCCGCAATTTTAGGGCAGACGGATGGGTTTATAAGAAAGTTCTGTCCTAAGGATTTTGTAAAGGAAAAGCCGTGTTTTTCAAATAAATTTTTTATTGTTCCTATATCAGTTAATTTCATTTATTATTCCTTTTTTTCTTCCGCTTTTGAAATAGCTTCTATTACGCTGAAAGCCTGCTTTATGTTAGCCGCACCGTAGATGCTGATACCATAATTTTCGCTCTTATCAAGATCCTTTAAAGAGGATTTCGGCACTATGCACTTTTCAAAGCCCATTCTTGCCGCTTCTCTCACCCTTTGTCTTATATGGGATACCGCTCTTATCTCACCGCCAAGACCCAACTCTCCGAATACTGCCACATCGTCGCCGATATCCTTATCCTGCAGTCCCGAATATAAGGCAAGTGCTATCGCAAGGTCGCTTGCAGGCTCGTCAATTTTAAGTCCGCCGATGATATTTATATACACATCGTATGCCCCGAATAAAAGTCCTGCTCTTTTTTCAAGTACCGCTAACAGTACGCAGAGTCTGTTATAATCAAAGCCTGCGGAAACTCTTCGTGGTGCTGAAAATCCAGTCTTGCTGACAAGTGCCTGAACCTCTGCTAAAATAGGACGACTGCCCTCCATCGTACAAAGGACTGTAATTCCGCTGACGCCTGCAGGTCTGCCTGATAGAAGCATTGCCGAAGGGTTTTCTACTTCGAAAAGTCCCTTGTCACGCATTTCAAATACGCCTATTTCGTTGGTAGAACCGAAACGGTTCTTGACAGCTCTTAATATGCGATAACTGAGCTGTTTGTCGCCCTCAAAATAAAGAACTGTATCTACTATATGCTCCAGCACCTTAGGGCCTGCAATACCACCGTCCTTATTGACGTGACCTACTAAAAATACCGATATATCAAGGCTCTTTGCCATCTGCATAAAGGCGTTTGTACATTCTCTTACCTGAACCAGACTGCCCGGAACTGACTGTATCTCCGACATCTGCATTGTCTGTATGGAATCTATAATAACCACGTCAGGCTTTTCTGCCCTTACGCTCTCTATTATCGTATCACAGTCGGTACAGGCACTGATATAAAGCCCCTGGGCCGAAACTCCCAGTCTGTCGGCTCTGAGCTTAATCTGTCTTTCGCTTTCCTCACCTGAGATATAAAGCACCTTTTTATCATCGGCAAGCGAGCTGCAAATCTGTAGTAAAAGGGTAGATTTACCAATACCGGGGTCACCGCTGAGCAGTACCAGAGAGCCTTTTACAAGACCGCCGCCCAGCACTCTGTCAAGCTCTCCCATACCTGTGGGATATCTTGTTTCGTCCTTGAAGCTCATAGAATTTATACTGCTGAGCTTTAAGCTGCCCGCCTTTACGACAGTACCGCTTTGCTTTACAACCACCTCTTCTTCGAGGGTATTCCACGCTCCGCAGGCGTTACATCGGCCTGCCCATTTGGGATACTGCTGTCCACATTCATTACAGATATATACAGTTTTCGCCTTTGCCATTTTTATCAGTCCTTTTTATTTAAGTGTGTCGTATATTTTAAGAGAATTATCGTAATTCATTACACCGATATTATCGCCATTATCATTTTCCGTTCTTCCGTTTATCGTCTGAAGATATCTTATAATGCCGTTGTACACCATAAATGCTACCTTGTGCTGATATTCCTCACTGCTTAAATTTGCGGCGTCCTGCTCATTGGATAAAAATCCACATTCAATAAGCACCGCAGGAGTCATTGTATCCTTGAAAAGATAAAGCTCATCTCCTGACAGCTTTATTTCTCTGTTGTTATTCGGTTGTATCACCTTGAAATTATCCTGCATTATCTGTGCCAAAAGCATATTGTCGGGGTTATTTTCGTTATAGAATATCTGTGCTCCAAAGTACTCGGAATCGGTAAATTTATTCTGATGAATAGACAGAAAAATACTGTCCTTATAGCTTTTGATTATCTCAAGACGGTTTTCCATATCCGATATCTTCTGATTTCTTATCCCCGTTACTCCGCTGTCGTGGATAGATTTATCCGCATTTCTTGTAAGCACCACGTTAAAGCCCGAAATGGTCAGCATATCCCTTAAATCTCTTACGATTTCAAGATTTATATTCTTTTCAAGCTCTCCGTTTATGCCGACAGCACCGCTGTCAAGTCCTCCGTGACCCGCATCAAGCACGATGGTCTTTTTTTCGGTTACCCTGCCGCCTGAAGTTCTTACTGAAAGCTGGGAAAAATCTGCACTCACGGCTATTACTGTAAAGCAGCCAAGCAGTAAAAGTACGGCAGGAATACGGCTTTTAAGCTTTTTTATGTACTTGTTCATAACATTTGTCCTTTCGGTTTTTGTACAATATATGAAACAAGCAGTCGTATTATGCACCCATCTGACAGAATAAGTATAGCATATTTGACACCATTTAGCAAGCACACTTTCTGTAGTGCCAAACGGTAAAAAACAACAATTCTCCTTGACAAATACTTATAATCGGTATATAATTAATATTGTGTGTGGATTTCTCGGTCTTTTTGACGAAAAATGAAATTCCATACATGCAATATCAGACTATCTGACATCAGATATCAAATACCATCTGTCCGGCTTATAATTCCGACATTTGTATTTGTAAAACAATTTGTCGGCTATGTCTGAGCTTTAATTATGCTTTTATCTAATTTTGAAAGAGGTGCAACACTAAATGAAGGGCATTATATTAGCCGGTGGCAAAGGAACTCGTTTGTATCCCAATACAATAGCTGTTTCAAAGCAATTATTACCAATATACGACAAACCACTTGTTTATTATCCTTTATCTGTCTTGCTTTTAGCTGGTATAAAGGATGTTTTATTGATATCAACCCCAGAGGATACTCCCAACTACGAAAAGCTTCTCGGTGACGGAAGCAGAATAGGTATTAACATACAGTACGCTGTTCAGGATAAGCCAAGAGGTCTCGCTGATGCTTTTATACTCGGTGCAGACTTTATCGGTAATGACAGCGTTTGTCTTGTTCTTGGAGATAACGTTTTCT
This sequence comes from Ruminiclostridium sp., assembly GCA_045533495.1. Classification (GTDB taxonomy): domain Bacteria; phylum Bacillota; class Clostridia; order Oscillospirales; family Ruminococcaceae; genus Ruminiclostridium_E. Next base: position 52,979 of record JAZSHW010000132.1, read on the forward strand.
ACGGAAAAGGCTTCAGTGCTATTCTTAAAAACGCACAGGAAACTATCGCTAACGGTGGTGCGGCAGTATTCGGCTATCCTGTAAAGAATCCGAAGGAATTCGGTGTTGTAGAGTTTGATGAAAATCACAAGGTTATCTCTATAGAAGAAAAACCTGACAAGCCCAAATCGAACTACGCTGTTCCCGGTTTATACTTCTATGACAATCAGGTTGTAGATATTGCCAAAAATGTAAAGCCCTCCGCTCGCGGAGAAATTGAAATAACTTCTATCAATAATTACTATCTTGAACAGGGAAATCTTAACGTAACCCTTATGGGAAGAGGTATGTCCTGGCTGGATACAGGCTCTCCTAAGGGTATGCACAAAGCAAGCGGATTTGTAAAGACAGTACAGGAGATGCAGGGCTTTTACATATCCTGTATAGAAGAAATTGCATGGAGAAGAGGCTTTATCTCAACCAAGCAGCTTCATAAGCTCGGCGAAGAGCTCTCGATGACTGAATACGGAAAATACTTACTTTCATTATCGGAGGAATTACTATGACAATTATCGTAACAGGCGGTGCCGGCTTTATCGGCGGTAACTTTGTACACTATATGCTTAAGGCTCATCCTGAATATCGTATTGTATGTCTTGACTGTCTGACTTATGCAGGAAATATGGAAACTCTTGCTCCTGTAATGGACAACCCCAATTTCCGTTTCTGCAAGGTTGATATCACAGACAGAGAAGCTGTAAACAAGGTGTTTGAGGAAGAACACCCTGATATCGTAGTAAACTTTGCGGCAGAAAGCCACGTTGACCGCTCCATCGAAAATCCCGGAGTATTCCTTAACACAAATATCATGGGCACACAGGTAATGATGGACGCTTGCCGTAAATACGGCATACAACGTTATCATCAGGTTTCTACTGATGAGGTTTATGGAGATCTGCCTCTTGACAGACCCGACCTTTTCTTCACAGAAGAAACACCTATCCACACATCAAGCCCCTACTCTGCTTCCAAGGCAAGTGCAGATTTACTTGTTCAGGCTTATCACAGAACCTTTGGTCTGCCTGTAACAATTTCCCGTTGCTCCAACAACTACGGACCGTATCACTTCCCTGAAAAGCTTATCCCCTTAATGATTGCGAACGCCCTTAACGACAAGCCTCTGCCCGTATACGGTGAGGGCTTGAATGTCCGTGACTGGCTTTATGTAGAGGATCACTGCAGAGCGATTGATCTTATCATTCACAAGGGTACCGTCGGCGAAGTATATAACATCGGCGGACATAACGAAATGAAGAATATAGACATTGTTAAAATAATCTGCAAGGCTCTTGACAAGCCTGAAAGCCTTATCACTTATGTAGCTGACCGCAAGGGTCACGATATGCGTTATGCTATTGATCCTACAAAGATCCATAACGAGCTTGGCTGGTTACCCGAAACAAAATTTGCAGACGGTATACAGAAGACAATAGAGTGGTATCTTAATAACCGTGAATGGTGGGAACACATTATCAACGGAGAATACCAGGAATATTACGAAAGAATGTACAGCAACAGATAAAATTTGCTAAAAAACAGAGAAATAAATTCAAGATAACAAAATTCCTATTGAAACAAAAAAAGGAGAAATCATATAATGAACATCCCATATTGCTCATTTGAAGCCATGCACAATGATTTAAACGCACAGCTTCATGAAAGCTTTGACAGAGTTCTTTCAAACAACTACTTCATCACAGGTCCTGAGCTTTCCGCTTTTGAAAAGGAATTTGCTGAATATTGCGGAGTAAAGCACGCTATCGGCTGCGGTACAGGTCTTGACGCATTATACCTTGTGCTTAAAGCACTCGGCATAGGTGCAGGTGATGAGGTCATCGTACCCTCAAACACATTTATTGCTACAGCACTGGCAGTTTCTTATGCAGGCGCAACGCCTGTCTTTGTAGAACCTGATATGCAGTCCTACAACATTGATACAAACAGAATAGAAGAAAAGATAAACGAAAAGACAAAGGCAATCATTGCGGTACATCTTTACGGTCGTGCAAGCGATATGGATGTGATCTGCGAGCTTGCCAAAAAGCATAACCTTTACCTGCTTGAAGACGCTGCTCAGGCACACGGGGCACAGTTTAAGGGTAAACGTGTAGGCGGCTTTGGCATAGCGGCAGGCTTTAGCTTCTATCCCGGCAAAAACCTCGGCGCTTTAGGCGATGGCGGTGCGATAGTAACAAACGATGACGAGCTTGCCGAAAAGGTAAGAATGCTCCGCAACTATGGCTCAAGCCGCAAGTATCATCACGATTATCTTGGTACAAACTCAAGACTTGACGAATTACAGGCTTCTTTCTTAAGGGTAAAGCTTACTCAGCTTGACAAGTGGAATGTAGAAAGAAACCGTATTGCTGATATTTATATCAAAAAGATAAACAACCCTCTCATCAAGCTGCCATTACCTACAGATAACGACCACTATACTGTATGGCACATCTTCCCTGTTCTTTGCGAGCAGAGAGATAAGCTTCAGGCTTATCTTGATGAAAAGGGAATCGGTACACTGTGCCACTACCCTGTTCCTATGCATCTGCAGAAGGCTTATGCATCTCTTGGTATTGCCGAAGGCGAATTACCTAATGCAGAAAAGATCTCTTCCTGCGAGCTTAGTATTCCGCTTTATTACGGACTGAGTGATGAGGGAATTGAATATATTGTTGAAGCCTTAAACAGCTTCAAGGGTTAATCACGGAGGAAAATATGATACATCAATTATCAGATGTCCAAAGCAAAAATATAGGTGAAGGTACAAACATCTGGCAGTTTGTTGTTGTACTCCCGGGTGCTGTTATCGGAAAGGGCTGTAACATCTGTGCACAGTGCTTTATAGAAAATGACGTAACGGTAGGAGACAATGTTACTGTAAAATGCGGAGTTCAGCTCTGGGATGGTGTAGTTCTGGAGGATAATGTTTTTGTCGGACCAAACGCTACCTTCTGCAATGATAAATATCCCCACTCCAAAAACAAGGATTTCAATGTCCTTAAGACAGTGGTTAAAGAAGGTGCATCCATCGGTGCAAATGCCACCATTCTTCCCGGTGTAACTATCGGAAAAAACGCAATGATAGGTGCCGGTGCAATTGTTACAAAGGATGTTCCTGATGGTTTAGTAGTGAAGGGAGTGTATTAGTTTTGAAGAAAAAAATTGTTTTTTTCGTTCAAACAAAAAAGCCTATAGGTGGAAGTCAGATACTGTTTCTGGATATGGCAGCATATGTAGCTGAACATTATGATTGTGAAACATACTATATAAACTACAGACATCCTATCGTCGAAGAACGATATATGGATTCTAAAATAAAATTTTTAGATGTAGATGAATGTGATTATTCTCAGTTGGAAGACGCTATCTTCTTTACTCCGATAAACTATATTTTCTATTTGCTCGCTAAGATTTCTAAATATCCTAAAACAAAGATATGCACTTATTTTTATCATCCTCATGTATTTTCGTGGTTACAAAACCAGCTGTTTAACAGAAAAAAACCGATGAAGGATCTGCTTGATGTACTTGTTGCAACAAATTCATGCTGCTTTATGGATAAAAGTAACTATGTTGCAGCACAGAAACTTAAAAAAGGCATATCATTCAAGGAACAGTATTTCCCTGTTTCTCTCCATGACGAAACTTTTTCTGTACCCACCTTTTCAAACGAACTGATCAAGCCCGGAGAAATTAACATCGGATGGTTAGGCCGTCTTGACAGAGATAAAATATACTCTATCATCAACATGGCTGATAATCTGTTGGCAAACAATTTTGAACAGCATATAAGAATTCATCTTCTGGGCGATGGAAACTCAAGAAATCTCATACGTCTGAATAAATATGCTCCCAACATCTCTTTTGTCTTTACTTCGTATATGTACGGCGAAGAGCGAGATAAGTACATGCTGGAACATGTGGATTTAGTAATGGCAATGGGTATTTCCGCAATAGATGCCGCAATATTAGGTATTCCTACAGTAGTTCCGATTGTATCTCCCTCTCCGTTCAGAGATGACAAATTTGTTTACGTTCATGACGTACTGGGTTATTCACTGGGTTGGGACAGGGAAAACATTAAAGATACTTGTCGTGAATATTATGATATCGAATCTGTAATTAATGATATTTACGTCAATAACAAAAAGGGTGAATTAGGAAAAATCGGCTATGAATTCTGTATTGAAAACTTCTCTTTAGATAATGCCGCTAAACTGATTTTAGAATCTATAGACAGCACAGAACTTACGGTAGCAAAGTGTAAAAGATGTGGTACAATTAAAACATTTATGTCACAATATAATTTATACAAGGCAATCAGACCAAACAGAGATTTCTTGTTCTTCCATGAGTTCACGGCACGATATAATGGCATAAATCGCTATAAAGGCCTGAAAAAGTTAAGTTTTATAAAGCAGGAAATCAAAAAAACATTTAAGAAAGACAGGTCAGGTAAATAATGAAAAAATTTGTTTTCTTTATAGAAACAGCCGCTCCTTTAAGTGGCGTCCAGTTATCAATATTTGATATGGCTGAAAAAATAGCAGCAGAACCACTCTGTGAGTCATATTTCATAAATAATTATTTTGAGAAAGATGAAACTATCTGTGCAGAAAAGCAGATAAATTATATTCCCCTTGACGATGCGGATTTTTCTGCATTTTCCGACGCATTATTTGTTGTACCTGTCAATTATCTTCCTTTTGTATTGAAGTATATTCATGACTTACCTAATGTAAAGCTTTGTTGCTTATACTACGATAAAACATGTCTTAATCGTTTAATCGGTCGTTTATACAAAAAAGATACAGGCGACGAATTAATCAACTTGTTATCATCCACTGCCTCTGAAATGTTTATTAACGGCTCGATTTATTTTTCCGTTAACAAGGATGTTAAAAACATATTCAGCAATAATAACATAGTAAACTATAATTTTATAAACGAATATGCGCTTAAAAAACAAGCAAAAGAAATTAAAAATAATAAAAGGTTTAACATTGCATATTATGGACCTGTAAATTCAAAAACATTATGGATATTATTGAATCTTGAGATGAATCTTATCAGATCAAACTCTGATATGTTGATAGATTTGCATATAGTTAAATCGCCTTTAAGTAATTTATCTATCAATTTTGAGCAATCATCACCGAACTTCAGATATATTTTTACTGCACCCGGTGATGTTGAAAGCTGTATTGATTATCTATGTGACAATGCAGATATTGTAATCGCTTCAGGTCAACACGCAATTGATACGGCGGCGGCAGGTAATCCGGTATATGTTCCCGTTACAGAATACACTCAATTCTATTTTGACAGATATATTCCCATTAATGATTTAAAAATGTACGGATATTCAATTAATGCTAAACAAGCACGAGATTGTGATATAGAAACATTTACAATGACCGATATATGTAACAGCTTACTCGATCTGACATCAAGAGAAGAGTTTGCATTGCTTTGTAAAAACAGCATTATTTCTGATATTGAGGGCAATAAGTATGCTGCCTTATTAGAAAGAATATATGATAACACTACTTTAACTGTGGAAAAATGTATGAATATTCCGGAAATAAACGACTACGTAATAGAAGATGAAGCCGAAGCAGAAGCGGAATATGAAGCAGAAGCGGAAGACGAAACAGAAGTTGAAGACGAATTAGAAGTTGAAGACGAATCAGAAGTTGAAGACGAAGAGTAAATAATTCCAACACAAAACTTCTTATCAGTTAGAGAATTTCAATAAATATTTAGGAGGAAGATAAATGGATAAAATTGTATTATATATGCAAACCGACAAGCCGTTATCAGGTGTCCATAAAAATTATCTTGATATTTTATGCTATTTAGCAGACGAAATGGAATATGAAACCTATTATATAAACAATTTCTTTGCTGAGGATTTTGAGAATCATAAAAGTACCAAGAACAATTTTATCGATATAAACGAATGTGATTACAGCCAGTTTGAGGATGCGATTTTCTTAGCACCTGCAAACTATGTATTTTTCCTTATGGAACACATTTCAGCATTGAAAAATGCCAGAATATCTTTATTATGCAGCGATGCAAGTATTGTTGAGAGATTATCCAACCAGTTAAAAAAATCCAAGTCTGACTTTGTGTCACTGATACCCACATTAAAGTATTCAGACTGTTGCATATTCGCAAACAGACTGTCTTTAATCGGTGCGTATAAAAAGGGATTAAAGAATGTAAACTGTGATTATTTGCCACAAACTATTATAAATGCAAATAATTACGATGATTCTGTTGAGTTTGCAAAAAATACCAAACCGGTCTCTGAAACAGAAATCAATATAGGATGGCTTGGCCCCATAAGCCCCGCTGCATTAAATGTGCTTAAAAAGCTTTCCAACGATCTTTTGGATAATTACAATTCAAAGGGCGAAGAAATGGAAGATGGTACAATAAACTGCGACAATGTTCCCAAAATAAATATTCATGTTATCGGCAACGGATCAGTAATGTGGAATATGGATTTCTCGAAATATTCTCCTGCTATACGTTTCATATATACAGGAGAACTCAGATATGAGGAATATTTAGCATATCTACGCAGATATGTGGATGTGGCTTTCTGTGTAAATGAAAACGTGTTGAGCGCAGCTTCTTGTGGTATTCCTGTACTGATACCTATATATCAGAACAAAATGACAAATACAGATAAGTATGTGTATCTGTTTAATAATGACAGCTACAACCTCAGATGGAGCGAAGACGAACTGTGGACGCTAAGTTTGAAAACCACAACTATATCAGATATAGTAGAGGATATTTACACAAAAAATCTTAAGTCAGAATATGCATTAAGATGTCTTGAGACATACAACGAAAATTATTCACTGACATCATGCGCAAACAATCTTATAAAATCCATAACTAAAAACAGCCTGACTGTCAAAAAACTGACAAGTGTAAAGGGCGTAAAGGAACATCTTTCTAAGTTCAGATCTTTTGTGAAAAAGTATAGCAATAAAACATATCGGGATTTCCTCAATTATCTGAACGGTCAGATTCCTGATGACAATGTTACCGAAAAGGAAGTTGTGAAAGAAGCCCCCACTAAAAAAAGTTTAAAATCCTTTATAAAAAAAAACACTCCAAATAGGATATTAAACCATAAGTTCTACTCTGTTCAGGGAACCTTTAAAAAAAAAGAAGCTAAAATAAGAAAGCTTTACAGAAAGAACGGCAAAATAAAAGTTGCCTTTATATTGGTATTTAACAGTGTATTCCCTACACGCCCAGTTTTCGAGTATATGCTGAACACCGATGATTTTGAGCCGTACATCATTATAGCTCCGAATGTGAGTCGTACAATGAAATACCAGAAAGATACCCTGTACGAAGCATATAATAATCTTTCAGAACAGTATCCGGGACACGTTATATTGGGATACGATGTGAAAGAAGATACTTACCTTGAATTAGACGAAGAATATAGCGTTATCTTCTTCTGCAATCCCTACAAGCACCTGGTACATAAATTCCATGAAGTTGAATACTTCCTTGACAAGAATGTTCTTACATTATATATGAATTATGGATTTGCTGCACTGAATTTCTGGGATGAAGTTCTTGGCACAGACTTCTATAATTACATATGGAAAGCATGTATAGAAACAAAAAGCAACTATGATTATCTTTCTCAGCACCAAAAAATCAGAGCTAAAAATGCGCTGGTTACCGGGTATCTGAAAATGGACAAGCTCGCTCAATTTGAACCTTCTCCTAAGGAAAGAAAAATGATTATGATTTGTCCACATCATACAGTATGGGGTTGGGAAAAATTAAGCATCTCTAACTTCCTTGATTACTATAATTTCTTCAAGGAACTTCCCCAGTTATATCCGGATATTGATTTCGTATTCCGTCCGCATCCCTTATTGTTTGCAAACCTGATTGCTCATGGAATATGGACTCAGAAGCAAATAGATAACTATCTCAGCGATATGCTAAAACAGGAAAACATAATTTACGATACAGACGGAGATTATCTGGAAAGATTTGCGAATAGTGATGCGATGATTCATGACTGTGGTTCATTTATAGGTGAATATCTGTATACTGAAAAGCCTTGTTGCTACATGATGAAATCTGAAGAACAAACAATGAATGGTCTCTTACCATTAGGTCAGGAATGTATGAAACAATATTATTACGCCTTCAGTAAAGAAGATATTTGTAAATTTATCGACGATGTGGTTATTAATGGTGATGATCCTATGAGAGAACAGAGAGAGGATTTTGCCAAAAATACACTGAAGGTAAATTATCCCAACTCTGCACGATTTGTTACAGAATATATAAAAAGCAAAATTTCCTAATAAAAACAATAAAATTATAATTGGAGGCAAAATTATGAACATCGGTTTAATCATTGCCGGCGGAAGCGGCAGAAGAATGCAACAGGAGATCCCAAAGCAGTTCCTTAATGTAAACGACAAGCCCGTAATTGTTTATACTCTGGAGGCTTTTCAGAAGCACCCTGATATAGACGAAATCGGTGTAGTATGCATTGAGGGATGGCACGAAATACTCAATGCCTATGCAAGACAGTACAAAATAGATAAGCTTAAATGGATAGTACCAGGCGGCGAAAACGGTCAGGGCTCTATCAGAAATGGCGTATATGAGGCAGAAAAGCGTTATTCAGATGATGATATTCTCCTTATCCACGACGCAATAAGACCTCTGGTATCAACTGAAATTCTTTCCGACTGTATTATTCAGGCGAAAAAGCACGGTTCTGCAATAGTTACAGTTCCTTGCAATACCGCTATTTTAAGAAGAACTACCGATGAATATTCAAGCGAAGTAGTTCCCAGAGACAGATTAGCAATGACTCAGACACCTCAGGCGTTCCCTATCAAGCGAATTGCAGATGCTCACAGAAAGGCTCTTGAATTAGGCATTACAAACTCAGTTGCAAGCTGTACAATGATGATCGAGCTTGGAGAAGATGTTTATTTCTCTATAGGCTCCGAAACAAACATCAAGCTTACAACTACTGACGATCTGAAAATTTTCAAGGCATTATTAGCTCTTGAGGGATTGGATAAATAATATTCTCCATTCCTTTAAAATCGTAGTAAAAAAACGGAGGTCTGATATGACTAATGACAGCTTATATCAAAGCGACATCAAAAATGCATCAGATATTTTAAATATCGCAAAGCTCTTTGGAAAAAGCATATTGGTAACAGGTGCTTCCGGTATGGTTTGCTCTTGTGTTATAGATATTTTGATGTATCTCAATATTCATTCTAATGCAAACATAAGAATTTATGCTTCCGGAAGAAACACAGATAAGCTGAAGGAAAAATTCAAAGCATATTCTGATGACAGCAGACTTACATTCGTTCAATATGATGTATGTGAGGATATCAAATTTGATTTTGATGTGGATTACATTATACACGGAGCCAGCAATGCCGACCCTGCTAATATGTCTAAATATCCTGTTGAAACACTAAAAGCAAATATTACAGGCGTTGACAACCTGCTCTGCTATGCGAAAAAATGCAATGCAACAAGAGTTATCTATATCTCATCCGGTGAAATGTACGGACAGCCTGATGAAACTGTTGCTGATGGGTTTACAGAGGATTTCTGCGGTTCTCTTGATTATTCAAATCCAAGATCCTGCTATCCTTCGGGTAAGCGTGCCGCAGAGGTTATGTGCCAGAGTTATATCAGCCAGTATCAAATGGATGTAGTTATAGCAAGACCCTGCCACATTTACGGGCCTACTATGCTGAAATCCGACCCCAGAGCAATATCTGCATTTATAATGAACGGTGTCAGAGGCGAAGATATCGTTATGAACAGCACAGGTGAGCTTGTTCGTTCACATTGCTATGTGGTAGATGCTGCTACAGGTATTCTTCATGTGCTTATAAATGGTGAAAGCGGACAGGCATACAATGTATCAGATAGTGAATCTGTGTGCTCAATTGCACAGCTTGCTCAGTATATTGCTAAAATAGCAAATACAAATGCTGTTTTCAAACAGCAGACAGAAGACGAAAAGAAAAGCTACCTTGTGAAAAAGCATGCTATTCTTAACGCATCCAAGCTGAGAGCAACCGGATGGTGTCCTCGTACACATATTGAAGACGGTTTAGCTAAGACCATCAAAATACTCTCTGAAACAAATGCATAAAAATTCCCCGACATTTTAGTGATGTCGGGGTTTTGTTATCGGAATTTATCCTTATTAAGCTTTACGTGCTCCAAAATATGCCCTATATTCCCTTCTCCCGCATACTTTGACATATCGAAAAAGTTATCCTCCATATCAGTCTGCCAGAAGAGTGTGTTTTCATCTCCGCTGATAATAACATCTTCTTTAAGCCTGCCAACATAGACCTCCACATAGCAAGGGTCTAAAGGATAGGAAAAGTCCATAAGGTGAATAAGATCAATGCTTTTTCTCTCAATTGCGGTTTCCTCAAACAGCTCACGATAGGCGGCGTCTATACCACTTTCGTTTTGCTCTATCTTACCGCCTACAAAGTTCATAAGTCCGAGATACGGCTCTTTTAAACGCTTGCACATAAGCATTTTTGAAAAGCTCTTATCAAAGACAACAATAAGATTATAGCCCTGCATTACATTTCCTTTATAATATCTGCGATTTCTTCTTCGGTTATCTCCTTGCCGTAGCAGTTATCACCAAAGCACATCATCTCGCCTATTTCTTTCTGGAACACAAATCGTAACTTTCCGTCCCTTACCTTTTTATCGGTGTAAAGCTTTTTAACAAGGGCGGTTTTATCTATATAATCGGGGATTGACACAGGGAGATTGGCTCTCTTGTAAAGCTCTGTCACTCTTTTTACATTGTCGCTGTTTATATAGCCTAACTTTTCTCCAAGCTTTGCCTGTGCTATCATACCTATTGCCAGTGCTTCGCCGTGGAGCAGTTCATAACCGCTTACTGTTTCTATCGCTCTGCCGACGGTATGACCGAGGTTTAAAACCTCTCTGAGTCCCGATTCCTTTTCGTCCTTCATAACTACCTTGTATTTTACGGCACAGTTATGCTCTGCTATATATTCGCAGGCAGGTACGTCAAGTGCCATTACCTTTTCGATATTCTCTTCAAGGAAGGTGAAAAGTTCACTGTCGCCCAGGCAGGCGTGCTTTATAGTTTCAGAAAGTCCACTTGATATCTGTCTTTCGGGGAGAGTCTTCCAGGTATCAATATCAATATATACCTTTAAGGGCTGATTGAAAAGCCCAATAAGATTTGTTGCAAGAGGGGTGTCTACCGCTGTTTTGCCGCCAACTGACGCATCAGCCGCTGAAAGAAGTGTGGTGGAATAATTTATAAAGGGTACGCCTCTGCCGAAGGTTCCTGCCACAAAGCCTGCAAGATCGCTTACAACACCACCGCCTACTGCAATGACACAGCAGTCTCTTCTGTATTGCTTTTCGAGCATAGAATCTTCAACAAATTCCTTCATTGCTCTGGTCTTAGACTTTTCACCTTCGGGGATAACAAAGATATCTGCGGTATATCCTTTGGTAATAAGCTTTTTGATAATCTTATCTGCATAAAGTTTATCTACTATAGAATCTGTCACTACAGCAAATTTTCTGCATTTGCCACACAGACCCTTTTCTATATCATTTATAAGTGTATCAGAAAGATCGTGTCCTATCTCGATATCGTAAGAGTCGTCCACTACCTTTTTAAGCTCGCAATAAAATTTCATTTTATTCTCCGTCCTTTTTTATTCTGTCACTTCTCAGCTGTCCGCAGGCGGCGTTTAAATCTCCGCCGAACTCTCTGCGTCTTGTAACACCGATATTATGCTTTTTTAAACAATCGTAAAAATCTCTTATACTGTCCTCGTTACTTCTTTTGAAATCGTCCTCCCTTGACGAATTATAGGGTATCAGATTTACAAAAAGCCACGCTTCTCCTATAAGCTCTGAAAGCTTTTCCGCCTGCTCCCTGCTGTCGTTTACACCTTCAAGCATAATGTATTCAAGCAGTACTTTACGATTACATTTTTCGCTGAAATGCCTTGCCGCTTTAATAAGCTCCTCAATAGGATATTTTTTATTAACAGGCATAAGAGAATTTCTTGTTATATTATCAGGTGCATGAAGGCTTATCGCCAAATTGCAGGGATTTTTCCTCTGTGCAAATTCATATATTTTCGGTACAATTCCGCAGGTGGAAACAGTAATATGCTTTGTACCGATACCGAGTCCGTAGCCGTAGGAAGCAATATCAAGAAAGCCGCATAAATTATCGTAATTATCAAAGGGCTCGCCTATACCCATAACCGTTATATTGGATATTTTTATATTCCGTGCTCTTTCGATATAAAGCACCTGCATTATCATTTCGGATATCGAAAGATCACGGAGTTTTTTCAGCTTTCCGCTGCAGCAGAATTTACAACCCATATTACATCCGCTTTGCGTTGAAATACAAAGGGAATTTCCGAATTCCTGCCGCATAAGTACAGTTTCTATATAATTACCGTCAGATAATTTAAAAAGATATTTAACTGTGCTGTCACTGTCGCTTATCTCTTCGCATATAAATTTTTCAAAAAAGAAGTCACGCTGAAGTGATTTAATAAGTTCCTTTGCAGTATTCTTCATCTCTTCAAAAGAACAAGCGCCGATGGCGTATATATCCTTGAAGATATTATCTGCCTGCGACGCTTTAAAACCGTTTTCTTTAAGATATTCCGCCGCTTTTGTGGGTGTCAGCGAATAAATTGATGTCACTCTGTT
>JAZSHW010000031.1:0-11909 GCA_045533495.1 Ruminiclostridium sp.
TGTTTCTTATAAGATCCTCACGAACCGCTGTCATCTTGATGAACCAGGATTCTCTTGGATAGTAGATGAGAGGAGTATCACATCTCCAGCAGTGAGGATAGCTATGCTCAAACTTAGGTGCGTCGAATAAAAGTCCCTTTGCGTCGAGATCTTTAAGCACCATAGGGTCAGCCTTCTTGCAGAATACGCCTGCATAGTCGGTTTCCTCTGTCATTTCGCCCTTGCCGTTTACAAGCTGTACGAAGGGAAGGTCATAATTTCTGCCAACCTTGGCGTCGTCTTCACCAAAGGCGGGAGCGATGTGTACTACACCGGTACCGTCTGTAAGTGTTACATAGTTGTCGCAGGTTACGAAATACGCCTTCTTGTTCTGCTTCTTGCAGATGTCTATTGCATAGTCGAATAAGGGTTCGTATTCCTTGTATTCAAGATCCTTACCGATATACTTTTCAAGTACTTCAAAGGGAGCTGTGGGCTTGTCACCGCCGAGTATTGCATCTGAAAGAGCCTCAGCGAGATAATATGTGTAGCCATCAGCTGTCTTTACCTTTACATAGGATTCGTCAGGGTTTACGCAGAGTGCAACGTTTGAAGGTAAAGTCCAGGGAGTTGTTGTCCATGCAAGGATATATGCGTCCTCATCCTTTACCTTGAAGCGTACTACTGCAGAACGTTCCTTAACATCCTTATAGCCCTGAGCTACCTCGTGGCTGGAAAGGGGTGTTCCGCAACGGGGGCAGTAAGGTACGATCTTGAAGCCCTTGTATAAAAGGCCCTTGTCCCATATCTGCTTTAACGCCCACCATTCAGATTCAATAAAGTTATTGTCATAGGTTACATAAGGCTCGTCCATATCAGCCCAGAAGCCTACTGTACGGGAGAAATCTTCCCACATACCCTTGTACTTCCATACGCTTTCCTTACATTTTGTGATGAAAGGGTCAAGACCGTACTTTTCAATCTGTTCCTTACCGTCAAGGCCGAGAAGCTTTTCTACTTCAAGCTCAACAGGAAGACCGTGAGTGTCCCAGCCTGCCTTACGGGGTACATAAGCACCCTTCATTGTACGGTAACGGGGAATCATATCCTTTATTACTCTTGTTAAAACGTGACCTATATGAGGCTTGCCGTTTGCAGTCGGTGGGCCGTCATAGAAGGTGTAGGTGTTATCCTCGCTTCTTGCATTCATACTTGTTCTGAATATATCGTTGTCATACCAGAACTGCTCTGTCTGTTTTTCTCTCTCTACAAAATTAGGAGAGGTAGGTACTTTTTCGTAAAGTGACATTGCTTTACCTCCTGAAAAAATAATGATTTATTTCTTTTGCATTATTCGGAAAAATAAAAGTCCCTACCCGTAAAAGGATAAGGACCTGTCAGTCTTTATAAACCACCTGTTACGACATTCCGTCAAATGCGTTCCCTATAACGGAGGAAATCCGTCCCGTTCTACTCTCTTGCGATTTCGGCGGGAAGCTACAAAGTGATTTTCGGTAAATGCTTAAATAACATCGGACTCACACCATCTCCGACTCGCTGAGGCGTTAGGCATTCCTACTCTCTTTGTCACAGCCTTTTCATATATGTTGACATTATACTATATTAATCAGAAAAAGTCAACTATAAAGCGAGAATTTTTCCCGAAATTCAGAAAAACTATTGACAAAAGAAGAAATATGTGCTATCATTACTGACATAATAAACAAAACCGATGAGTGAGAGTAGTAACACTTGTCCCTGTATGACAGAGAGCCGTATATATGGTGCGATTACGGTGATACATACATCTGCGAATGGACTCACGAGGGCAAACCGAAAGATTATTATTCTATTAGGGGCGACGTTCACCTACGTTACAGGTCGCACGTATGATGGTATGTGTAGCGAGTGGCAGTTTATCTGCAATTTGGGTGGTACCGCAGGATTATCTCTTGTCCCAAAGGGGCAGGAGTTTTTTGTTTATTACAGAAAAAACTCTTAATACATAAGTTTTATGAAAGGAAAAGGTGGCTGTTATGGCAAACAAGGAAATCCCTTACAAAATTTATCTTGAAGAAAGTGAGCTTCCCCGTCAGTGGTATAACGTAAGAGCGGATATGAAGAATAAGCCTGCTCCCTTACTTAACCCCAAGACATTAAAGCCCTGCACATTAGAAGAACTTAGCGAAGTGTTCTGTACAGAGCTTGCCCGTCAGGAGCTTGACGATACAAATCCCTATATTGATATTCCCGAGGAGATCATTGATTTTTACAAGATGTACAGACCCGCTCCCCTGACAAGAGCATATTGTCTTGAAAAGGCACTCGGTACTCCCGCAAAGATCTATTACAAATTTGAAGGTAACAACACATCCGGCAGCCACAAGCTGAACAGTGCGATAGCTCAGGCTTATTACGCAAAACAGCAGGGTCTTAAGGGTGTTACTACCGAAACAGGTGCAGGTCAGTGGGGTACAGCCTTATCAATGGCTTGCGCATATTTAGGACTTGACTGCAAGGTATTTATGGTTAAGTGTTCCTATGAGCAGAAGCCCTTCAGAAGAGAGGTTATGAGAACCTACGGTGCTAATGTAACTCCCTCTCCTTCAATGCTTACAGAGGTGGGCAGAAAGATAAACGAGCAGTTCCCCGGAACAAACGGCTCTCTCGGCTGTGCAATTTCTGAGGCTGTTGAAGCGGCAAGCAATATGGAAGGCTACAGATATGTTTTAGGCTCTGTTTTATCTCAGGTACTTTTACATCAGACAGTTATCGGTCTTGAGGCTCAGGCAGCATTCAAAAAGTACGGCGAAAAGCCTGATATCATTATCGGCTGTGCCGGCGGCGGTTCTAACCTTGGCGGTCTTATATCTCCCTTTATGGGCGAAAAGCTGAGAGGTGAAGCAGACTACGAATTTATCGCAGTTGAACCCTCCTCCTGCCCTTCACTCACAAGAGGTATCTATGCTTACGACTACTGCGATACAGGTGCAGTTTGTCCTTTACAGAAGATGTACACATTAGGCTCTACATTTATGCCTGCATCAAGCCACGCAGGCGGTCTGAGATATCACGGCATGAGCAGTGTTCTTTCTCAGCTTTATGATGACGGTCTTATGACGGCTCGTTCTGTAAAGCAGACAGAAGTATTTGAAGCGGCTCAGCAGTTTGCGAGAGTTGAGGGTATCCTCCCCGCTCCCGAAAGCAGCCACGCAATCAAGGTTGCTATAGATGAAGCTCTTAAGTGCAAGGAAACAGGCGAAGAAAAGACAATTCTCTTCGGTCTTACAGGTACAGGTTACTTTGATATGTACGCTTATCAGAAGTTCAACGACGGCGTTATGGGCGATTACATTCCCACTGATGAAGAAATCAAGGAAGCTATCGACAGAATGCCCAAAATCTGAAAATAAAATATTACATACAAAAAGCTCCCTCGGAAATCCATCCGATGGAGCTTTTCGCATTGGGGAAATATATGAAATCGAGGAGTGCTATTCAAGTTGTAACCTACTGTTACAACTACATTATATTCATCTTTTATTAACTCAATAATAACAGAAATCCCCTCATCTTTCTCGACAAGGGGATCTAAGTTTACTTTTTCTTATTTGTACTGCTGATTGTTCTTCTGCGTTTGTGCTTTACCTTATCCACATACATTTTTGAGTCTGCGGCGTTGATGTAATAGTCAATGTGCTCTTTGGTATCTCCCGGCATTACCACACTGCCTATGCTCGCATGTACGTTATAGGGCTTGCCTGAGGTTCTGTTGAATTTTGTAAGATTGCCAAGTATCTTATTTATATATGTGGTAAGATACTCTTCACTTTCACATTTGCCGAATAGTACGAATTCATCTCCGCCGAAACGGGCACAGATATCGCCATCAGCGGCGGTGCTTTTCATAGCGTCGGATATCGCCATAATAGCGGCGTCACCCTCGTTATGTCCGTAGTTATCATTTATCTGCTTTAAGTTGTCCATATCTATGGATATTACCACAGTATCGGGCTTGTTTTCCTGCTTTGCAAATTCGTTATACAGCTTGAAGAAGCCTCTGCGGTTATATAATCCTGTAAGCGAATCGGTGATGTAAAGCTCGTCTATCTTCTTGCCGTAAGCATAAAGTCTGTTCTGATTCTTTACCGATTCAAGCATTGCAGAAATACCCATGGTGAGAATTCTCATTATGTATATCATATTACTCCAGGGGTAATATTCCATAGCAAAGTATCCGAGAGTCCTGTCGGCATAATTGAGAGGGCTGTAAAGAATAATCTTCACTCTGTCGGATTCGTTATAGAAATCCGGCAGCATTTCGGATGTCTTCAATATTACACTGGAAAGTATCTCTTTGGATGACATACGGACTGCACAGTACATTTCCTCGCTATAGTCGTTTATATGAGTAGAAATGCTTTTGTCATCTGTGGCTGCAGCGTCTGTGCTGTTTACGTCAGAATTTGAAATACTGGAGATAAGGTCGTTACAGATGCAAAGCCATGCGTCTGTTGCCCATACCTTAGGAATCATCTCATCAAGCATTATCTTCGCTTCTTCAAAGGTAGCACACTCTGATAATTTCTGTATTACGTTGATTGCCCTTTCTGCGTATCTCTGAGCCTCATAAACATCCTGGAATAAGCTGTGGCGTTTTTTCGGGGAAAGCTCTGAGGTTTCACGGCAACCGCAGGAAGTACCGAGCATTACATCGGGCGGCTCGATAGTAACCTTATCAACAGTCTTGTTTTTATCAAGAATATCAGTTATCAGCTTACCTGTAAGCCAGCCTGTTTCGTGGGACATTATGCGTGTGGTGGTTATATAGCCTTCCGCCTCGTCCAGTCCGTCCATACCTGAAACACAGACATCACGGGGGACTTTATACCCCATATCATCAAGCTGCATCATAGTTGAGGTTGCCATAGCATCGTTTGCACACACTATTGCCTGGGGAAGCTTGCCGTCACGGTCTTCTACAAGCTTTGTAACAGCATCTCTTGTAGGCATTTCCCAGAAGCTGCCGTAATAGATGTTTTCTTTTTTCAAGGGAATTCCGTGCTTTTCGAGGGCGTTTTTATAGCCTTGTTCACGCTGCATAGAAACCTTATCATCAGGAAAGCCTGAAATAAAGCAAATATCATCAAACTTATGCTCTGTAATAAAATGCTCGGTAAGAGCCTCTATCTGAGAAGTGTAGTCTGACATAAGGCAGTAACAGCCTTCATATTCCACGCCTACAGTAAGAACGGGAATACCCGCCTTTTTTGCTCTTTCGATAATAGGTATAATAAGTCTGTCGTCAGAGTCAAGAAAGAAGGGTGCAATGACAAGAAGGTCAAACATTTCAAAATTAGGCAGATTGTATATATTTGCCTGACCTATATCCTGAGCACTCATTTCCTTGTAATAGCCGGCATTTCCGTTAAAAATATGTACATTTATGTTGTTATCGGTGGTATAGCTGCATAAGCCTTTAAGCATAGGGAATGCCGCAAGCATATCTCCTATACAGAAAGCTACATTTGCGTTATGCTTTTTTTCGGTATGGGGCATATAGTTATCCTCCTGCCAAAGCTGTGTAATCAATTACATATATGTTAATTTTATCACGTCTGAACGAAAAAAGCAAGAGGAAGTGAAAAATTTATAATCATTCTTACAAAATTAATTAAAAATTTGCAAATAAGAAAAGTTCGGAAAATTTTATAACCAAAATCCGTTTAAAATAAAGATTTTTATTGCATTTAAGATGAATTTGTGATACAATAAGGGGTAGCGAATTTTTGAGTTTAAAGCAAAGGAGATATTCCTTATGGAAAACAACAATAACAACTATAAAAACAATAAGCCTTCAAAGGATAACAGACCCGAATTTCCTAAAAAGGCAGTAATAACAGGCGGTATGCCTTACGGCAATAAGCAGCTTCATTTCGGTCATGTAGGCGGCGTGTTTGTATTTGCCGATACATGGGCAAGATTTTTAAGAGACCGCATTGGCGGTGACAATGTCATCTTTGTTTCAGGCACAGACTGCTATGGCTCTCCTATTGCAGAGGGTTATCGTAACCTTGTTGAAAAGGGCGAATTTGAAGGCAGTATCAAGGACTTTGTAAGAAAGAACCACGAGCATCAGAAAAAGACCTTGGGCGATTATGATATCAGCCTTAACCTTTTTGGTGCAAGTGCTTTAGGTGATGCGGCAGAGATCCACAATATGATCTCTCTTGAGTTTATAAAGAAGCTCTACGAAAACGGCCAGCTTGAAAAGATAACCACTTCTCAGTTCTATGATGAAAAGGCAGGAGCTTTCTTAAACGGCAGACAGGTAGTCGGCAAATGTCCCGTTATGGGATGCCAGTCCGACAAGGGATATGCGGATGAATGTTCACTCGGTCACCAGTATATGCCCTCAAGCCTTATTGACCCCAAGAGCACCTTAACAGGCGAAACACCCGTAATGAAGGATGTAGTAAACTGGTATTTCCGTCTTACAGATTATTTAGAGCTTTTAACAGAGTATGTAAATAAAATAAAGCCTATGAAGAACGTAAGACCTCTTGTATCAAAGACAATAGGCGAATTCTTAGAGCCTCCCGTAGTTCACATCAAGAAGGAGCTTATGGAAGAATATGAGGCTGTAAAAGAAAAACTCCCTCATCATACAATGGAGAATGAAGAGAAGAAGCCCTCCTTTACAATCTGCTTTGATTCTCTCAAGGAAAGAGATGACGCCTGCGAAATAATGTCAGGATGCGGCCTTCGTTTCAGGACAGGTAAGACTCTTGTTCCCTTCCGCTTAACAGGTAATATCGAATGGGGCGTAAAAGCACCCGATTTAGAAGATGTAAAGGATCTTACCGTATGGGTATGGCCCGAATCCCTCTGGGCACCTATTTCCTTCACTTGTGCATATTTAAAACAGCAGGGTAAGGAAATGAAGGAATGGAAGGATTACTGGTGCAGTAAGGACGCTCAGGTATATCAGTTCATCGGTTCCGATAACATTTACTTCTATGGTGTTGCAGAAATGGCTATGTTTATGGCACTTCAGAACGGTGAGATAAAGTCTGATCCTGCGGACGGCGAATTACAGCTTCCTATCCTGGTTGCAAACAATCACATCTTATTCCTTAATACAAAGGCAAGCAGCTCAGGTGCTGTAAAACCTCCTATGGCGGCAGACCTCTTAAATCACTACACAGCAGAACAGCTCAGAATGCACTGGCTGAGCCTTGGTCTCGGTATGAGAAGCGTAAGCTTTATGCCTAAGCCCTACAACCCCGACGCAAAGCCTGAGGACAGCGATCCCGCAGTTAAGGAAGGCTCGCTGCTTACAAACGTATTCAACAGAGTTGTACGCTCCTGCTTCTACTGTGCACAGAAATATTTTGACGGAAAGATGCCTGTGGGCGAGGTTTCGGCTGATGTTATCGCAGAAAGCGAAAAGGCCATTCTTGAATACGAACGCTATATGCACAAGTTTGAATTCCACCAGGTAACTTACGTTCTCGACTCCTACATCAGAAAGGCAAGTAAGCTCTGGGCAAAGAATATGGGTGTTGCTGACAAGAACGAGGACAACGACCTTCGCCGTCAGACTCTCATTGATATATTCCACTATATCAGAGTAGCTTCCGTTCTTTTACACCCTCTTGCACCTGCAGGTACAGAGATGGTAAGAGAATATTTACAGCTTGACGATGATTTCTGGAGCTGGGATTATATCTTTGAAGGTATGTCACACTTCTGCAAGGGCGAAAGCGAACACGAGCTGAAGTTCCTTGAGCCGAGAGTTGACTTCTTCAAAAAGCATCCCTCACAGTTTGAAACAAAATAAAATGATAATTCCTCCGTATACTATACGGAGGAATTTTAAAAAGAAAGGTTTTGCAGTATGGAAAAGCTTATGCTTGCAATGAGCGGTGGCGTGGACAGCTCTGCGGCTCTTATACTTCTTAAGGAAAAATATGATGTCATCGGTGCTACACTTATGCTCAATGACAGCAAGGATGAAAATGACGACAGTATGTGCGGTTCATCTCAAGATATAATTGACGCCGCAAGAGTGGCAGAGAAAATGGAAGTCCCCCACTACGTGTTTGATATGAGAGATGTATTTTCTGCCACAGTCAAAAAGAGCTTTGTGGATAGCTATTTGAACGGCGAAACGCCTAACCCTTGCGTCAACTGCAACGAAGTGATAAAGTTCGGTGCTTTGCTCGAAAAAGCAAAGGAGCTTTCCTGTAAATATCTTGCTACAGGTCACTATGCAAGAGTAGAATACGATGAAGCAAGCGGTCGATATCTTCTCAAAAAAGCTCTTTTAAAGGACGGCACAGTAAATCCCAAGGATCAGTCCTATGTGCTTTACAGATTATCACAGGAGCAATTATCATCGGCAGTTTTTCCGTTAAGCGGTATGGAAAAATCTGAAATAAGAGAGCTTGCTTTGGAAAAGGGACTTGTCAGTGCAGGGAAGCCTGACAGCCAGGATATCTGCTTTGTGCCCGAAGGCTGTTACGGTGACTTTATAGAGGAAAATATCGGATATAAATATCCTGCAGGTAAATTCTGTGATACTGACGGCAATGTGATAGGAGAGCATAAGGGCGTTATCCATTACACCATAGGTCAGAGAAGAGGAATAGGAGTCGGCTTTGGCAGACCTGTTTATGTCATCAGTAAGAATGCTGAAAATAATACAGTTGTTTTAGGTGACAATGAACAACTGTTCTGCAACACGATAATTGCAAGAGACCTTAATATGATAGCAGTTACAGAAAAGGAATTTTCCTGCAAGGCAAAGACAAGATACAAGCAGACAGAACAGCCCTGCAAGGTAACAATATCAGAGGATAAAGCCACAGTCGTATTTGACGAGCCGATAAGAGCGGTAACTCCGGGCCAGCATATAGTTTTCTATGATGGCGATACAGTCCTCGGCGGTGGAGTTATATGCTGAAATAAAGTGAATAATGTCGTATTGCAGGCAGATGGAAAACGATTTCATTTAATTTACACAATTCTTTTTTTCTGCTTTCACTTTTCTGAATTATTATGATAGTGTCGAAAGGACAACAAACAAGCTATTTTCAATTTTTTCATATATATTTCCCCAAACGGAAGGACCCTGCCGCAAGGCAGGGTTTTTCTGCTTTTTTAAACAATATGCCTCATTAATAAAGTGCTGTATGCGGATTGAAGCCATATACATTTTGGGCAGGATCTGATTTGTTGCTTCTGCCATTCTTATCGTAAGGGTTATTGTTGAATTTCTGAGGTAAATATGGTATAATTAACCACATCCAACTATTATTTATATTTGAAGGAGATCCTATGGAACATATAAGACCTGCTGCTATTTCAGATGTGTCACGCATTGCTGAAATGATAATTACAAATTATCGTATTAACTTCTACCCCTTTTTTAAAAATGACTCCTTTTATTTTGGTGAGCTTAATGTACTTGATATGGCTGAAGAATATAAGGAAGGCTCTGAAAATCTCAGGAACTGCTTTGTTTACGATGACGGAGCTGTAAAGGGCGTTATAAGAATTTCGGGCACAGAAATAGAAAAACTTTTTATCGAACCTACCTTTCAGAGTCAGGGCATAGGTGCAAAGCTGCTCCGTTTTGCAATAGAAAATCACAACGCCGACCGGCTATGGGTACTGGAATATAACAAGCGTGGCATTGAATTTTATAAAAAACACGGCTTTTCGCTGACTGGCGAAAAGATGATAGAGGATGAATGGGTGCCGCTTTTTAAAATGGAGCTTGCAAAGGAAAAAGCAGAATGAATAGAGATATCGATCTATCAAAAATAACTGCCTGCGGAGAATGTTGCGACGGCTGCAAAAAGAAAGCTGACGGCATATGCAAGGGCTGTATCGAAGCCGACGGATACGTTCCCGAATGGGAAGAGTCGGGCAGATGCAAGGTACATGAATGCACAAGAAAGCAGGGTGTTCAGTTCTGTGGGCTGTGCGAGAAATTCCCTTGCGATGATATAACAAAAATCGTACATTGGAATAGCGATATAATTAAAAATCAGACTATACTGAGAGATAAATTCAAGGAGCAACAAAAAGAATAAAATGGAACTTTTCGATTTATACGACCAAGACAGAACTTCTCTTTACAAAACTATGGTAAGAGGAGAAAAGCAACCCGATAACACATACAGAATAGTAGTGCATTGCTGTGTTTTTAATTCTGAAAATAAAATGCTTATTCAGCGTAGACAGGATTTCAAATCCGGATGGTCAGGTATGTGGGATATGACCTGCGGAGGAAGTGCCATTGCAGGCGAAAGCTCTCAAACTGCCGTTCATAGAGAATTGTTTGAAGAAATGGGAATTGACATCGACTTTTCAGATATCCGTCCTGCTCTGACTATCCATTTTAATGACGGCTTTGACGATATCTATACTGTAAATCAGGATATTGAACTTTCTGATATCGTTCTTCAGCCTGAGGAAGTAGCAGAAGCTAAATGGGCAAGTAAGAATGAAATTCTTGATATGATAAAAAAAGGTGTATTTATCCCCTACCATGAACACCTTATAGAACTGCTTTTCTTCATGAGAAATAGACGTGGTGCATTTAAATATGATGAATAAACTTTTTTATATAATAATGGTATAAAAAAATAAAGCCGATGGGTCTCCCCATCGACTTTTTGCTATTTACTTACCAGGTTATTGTGCTGTGGCAATGGATATAGAATTCTTCCTGAGTCGGTTTCCAGCCCTTTTCTTTGAGTGGAAAAGTCTTGTCGAACTCTTCTACAGCCTGCTCATCATCGCATACTGCATCAAAGTCGCTACCCTTGTAGGTCCACTTTTTACTCTTATCAAAGCAGTCAGGTACAAGCTCTTTTAACATCATCGCCATAGGACATACTCCGCCCTCTAAGGTCACGTTATATTTGTGACAGCTTTTAAAACCTCTTGCCACATAATTTGCGGGATTTCCGAAAATTATTATAGTATCATAACCCACCTCTACAGCCTTATCAAAGGTGTGGTGAAGGAGTGCCTTGCCGTAGCCCTTACGCTGATAGTCAGGGTGAACGCATAAAGGCCCGAAAGAGATAACTTCCTTTTCCTCGCCGTTTTCATCGGTGAGTTTTCCCTTTGTGTACATAACACTACCGATAATCTTACCATCAACCTCTATTACATAATCAAGTTCTTTAATAAAGTCCTTATGATTTCTCATAGTGTGGCAAAGATAATGCTCGGTGCAACCTGGGACATAATAATTCCAGAATGCTTCACGGGTGAGTTCTTCTACTGTGCGGTAGTCCTTTTCTGTTTCTAAACGGATAATATAGTTTTTGTTCATTGTTTTTTCCTCCTGAAATATGCTAATCTGCAATACGGGAGGTTTGTGTGGTTAAGTATAGTATTCGCAAACCTGCCCGTTTACGCTACTATTGCCTTTCTAAATGTAAATTTCAAACAATTACTCTCCTTTTGTTTTTCCGTATTTACGGTGATTTCAGTATAGCATAGAGCAGTAGAGATGTCAATAGACTCTGTCTTGCGTTTGTTTGTAAGCAAGTCGAATATAACCGCAGCTCACTTCACAAGGAAGTGTGCCGCAAGAGACGCTTTTTTCATTTCTTTTTCATTCGCACTGTCAGCTCATTTTCTTCTGCCTTTATAAGCCTAAGTGATTTTTTCAGCACCGACAAAGCTTATAATATATGTTATGGAAACTTGTTTCCATAAAGCAACCGATAGGTTGCAGGTGCGAAGCACAAACATATATAACAAGGTTCGCTCAGCCGTCGAAATCATAGATTTCGGGAACGGCGTGTGGTTCTTACTGCGACCAAAGGGAGCAACAAGGTTCACTCAGCCGTCGAAATCATAGATTTCGGGAACGGCGTGTGGTTCTTACTGCGACCAAAGGG
>JAZSHW010000137.1:0-30231 GCA_045533495.1 Ruminiclostridium sp.
GAATTTTTAAGAGAAAGTCTTAAAAAGCTCGGACTTACCCCAAGAGAATACAACGAATTTATAGTTTACTGGTTACCTAAAATGCAGAATAACAACTACAATATAATCTCCTTCCAGACTGACAGATACACAGAAAATGCAGTACTTGACGTCTCCCCTGCACCTGATACGGTAATCAGGGTATATATGGCATACTACGGCAGTGACGAATATGTGGATACAGCACCACAGGAGCTGTCTGCACCTGACAGACTCGGCTTTACTCTTATCGAGTGGGGCGGAACAGAGGTCAGAAGATAACGTAAGCATTTTAGTAGCAGCAAATTTTTCAGCTCCACGATTTCAAATCGTGGGGCTGATTTTTATATTTCACAAAAATTTAATAAAAAATTTAAAAAAATCCGAAAAAATTGCTGATTTGGCCTAAACTTAAGGCTTTTTCTGCCGATATAATAAATGTAGAAATATACGGGTAAATATGCCCTGAAGGGAGCTGACAGTATGGAAATAAAAAATATCAGCGGTATTCTTAATACCTACAACAAAGTAAAAATGAGCGGCAGTAAGGTGAAAACTGCTCCCACAACAGCAAAAACTGACAAGGTAGAATTTAATTTTGCACGCAGTGTAGAGGCGGCAAAGTCCAATCTTGCGGCACAGATAAACAGTGACGCATCTGCAGAAAAGATTAGTTCTCTTTCCGAATCAGTAGAAAACGGAAGCTATCAGGTAGATCCCGAAGCATTGGTTGATGCTATCCTGATGTTCTGAGAGGCGGTGTAAAATGACAGTCCAGACAACTGACAAGATAATCGCTTTTATGGAAAAATACAACGATACCTACCGTGATATGGTGCTTTATCTTACAGAAAAGATGGCAAAGGTCATGGATGACGACCTTTTGTGGCTTTTAGAGGCGGTAGACGAAGAGCAGGCACTGATAATGAAAATTCAGTCCCAGGAGAACACAAGAGTTCAGTATTTTTCCGAGCTTGGTATTGACGAGAATATAAAGGCGAAGGAGCTTATTGAAGAAGCTCCCGCTGAGAGAAAAGTAAGACTACAGATGATATATGACGATCTGACAGGATATATTGCAAGAATTCGCAAGCTGAATGACGAGATCACAGAAACTGTAGAAAAGAAATTATCGGTTCAGGAAGAGCTGGTACGGGGCGCAGGGATGACTATGGCAGAAACCTATAACGGTTATGGTGCAAAGGTAAAGCGCACAACAGGCACAAAGGGATTTATCGGAAGTGTCTGACTTATAACCGATGACATCATCGGGAGGAAGGAAAACATAGATGAGAGCATCTTTCTTAGGATTAGAAGTACAAAAGCGTTCTGTGCAGATGGCACAGAAGGGTTTAGATATAACAGGTAACAACCTGTCAAACGCTAACACCGAGGGCTATACCAGACAAAGACTTGATGTTTATGCAGAATATGCAAATCTGCGTGGTGCATATCTTACAAGGACTGCAAGACTGGGACTTTCGGGACAGGGTGTTTTCGCAAGCGGTGTTAATCAGACAAGAGATACCTACCTTGACAAGCGTTTCAGAGATAATAACTGCTTTGTAGCTGAATATGATCAGAAGGCAGCTATAATGGATGAAGTTGAAACAGTATTTACAAACTTCTCCGACACCTTTGACGATATGGGTATGGCGGTGCAGTTCGACAACCTGAAATCAGCCCTCAGAAAATATGCTGAGGACGCTCCTGACAGAGAAGAGCTTGCCAGCCTTGTAAGAAACCAGTGCTACAACATCGCAAAGCTGTTCAATCAGCAGCACATGGATCTTGAATCTCTTGAAGAGCAGACAATATACGATCTTCACTGTACGCTCGAAGACGCAAACTCACTTATTCAGGAAATTGTTGAATATAACCGTGAGATAGTTGACGACTATGCAGTACTTGCGGCAGATAACATCTACAACGGCGTATCGGTAACAGGCGGTTACGGCCCTAACGAACTGCTTGACGCAAGAAATGTACTTATAGACAAGTTATCCGAGCTTGGCGATATCCACGTTGAAGATAACTATGACGGTTCAGTAAAGATCACAATGGGCGGCGTTACAATAGTTGACGGTAAGAAAAGCACATTATTTGTAACCAACAGCACCTATGAAGAATTCAGAGACAGATTTTACGAAAACAAATGCACAATGCTCAAGTTTACCGACGGTACAATGGCAGAGCTTGGCAGCGGCAGCATAAAGGCATATAACGATATGTTAAACGGTAACGGCCCCTACTCCACAGGCGGCGGTCAGAACACCGAATACGGAATAGCTTATTACAAGAGAGCATTAAACGAATTTGCAAACTCCTTTGCGGGACTTATGAACGGTCTTAACGGCATAGAGCACGGCGAAGAAAGAGCAATGTTTGCGGCAACCGGCGGCGGAGAGATAGACGCCTCCAACATCCGTATATCAGATGCGTGGCTTAAAGAGGCTACAATGATAGCTAAGATATATAACGAGGAAACGGGCGAATACGACTTCCCTGTAAACCTTGACGGCGACGCAGTAAACCAGCTTTTACTCGGTATGGACGATCCCGTAACGATAGGTGAGGCTGACTATTACGGTTCAACTTATGACTTTATTCTGTTCCTTAACAACAGACTGGCACAGAATATCGAATTTACAAACAAGCAGTGTGAAATGTATACAGAAACCACCACTTCCCTGCTCAACAGCAGAGATTCAATAATGGGCGTATCTGATACAGAAGAGGGTGTAAATATGCTGAACTACTCAAAGTGGTTCAATGCAAGCTCAAGAATGCTCACCACCCTTGATGAAGCACTTGATACAATAATCAGTAAGATGGGTCTTGTAGGAAGATAACAGAAAGGAATGATAGATAAATGAGAGTAACCCAGAGTATGACAAACAGAAATTATCTGTCACATCTCAATTCTGCCCTTGAAAGAAAGAACGCTTCTGAGCGTAAGATCAACTCCACAAGAAAATATAACAGAGCCAGCGAAGATCCCATTGCGGCGGCAAAGGCACTCCGTGTCAGAAAGGCTATCGCAAATACAGACCATTATCTTGATAACCTTGATACTGCCGAGCAGATATACTTTGCAGCCGACACGGCTATCTTCAACATGGTAGATATCATTGATACCATTGCAGAAAAGGTAACCTACGCCGCAAACGGCACACAGGGCCCTGTAGAAGAAGAAATTCTTGCTACAACAATTGAAACCTTTGCTGACGAGCTGGTAAGAACTCTTAATATCGACGTTGCCGAAAGAAGACTTTTCGGCGGCGTATATAACGGTATGGACGTTTTCAGAATAGAAAAGGGTCTTGACGGCAAAGCAACCGTTATGTATAATGAAGTTGATATCAACTCCTTATCCGATTATAACGAATTCCCCTTCTCTGAATCATCCTTTACTGATATCGGTATCGGTATGATGGTAGATGAGGAAACAGGCAGAATAGACCCCCAGTCAGCACTCCCCGTAACAATGAACGGTGCGTGGGTAACAGGCTGTGGCAAGGATGAGGACGGTTATCCCAAAAACATCATTCAGCTTACACTTGACGTAGCTCAGGTAATAAGAGAGGGCGACAAGATTAAGGCTATGGAATATCTTAATAAGATAAGAGAATCCCAGACCAGCGTAAGTATCGCCCACGCCGAAATAGGTAATAAAGAAGAGTATATCGAATACAACAAGAACAGACTTACTACCAACAAGGAAAATCTTCTCGAACAGCAAAACAACCTTGAAGGTACTGATATGGGTGAAGAGTCTACCAACTGGAAGACCCTTGATGCGATATACAATATGTCGCTTCAGATGGCAACATCTGTTATCCCGATGTCTATATTCGATTTTCTTCAGTAATAACGAAAAATAATATAAGGAGGGGAAAGAAATGAATCCTAATCTGCTTAAAATAACAAGTATCCCGATAAGCATTGAGGTGAACGTAACAAACGGTTCACTTAAAGCACCTGAAAACAAAGAACCCTTAAAAGTAAACATCAGCACCACACCCAGCGGCTTCAGAATGGAAAGCCAGCCCGCACAGATAAAGATAGATTCCTATGAAGTCCGTGCAAGTATGGGTTATGGTGAATACAATGCAAACGACTTCAATCAGAAGGAAGCTGATAAGGGCTGGAAGATAGCTTATCAGGGTGTAGCAAAGATCATAGATGAGGGTAACCAGTTAGCACGTGGCGTTTCTCCCTCAGCTATAGCGGCTCAGCAGATGAGAGCAGGTGCCTCTATAGAAACAATCACAGAGTTTTTACCCAAGGGTATTCCCGATGTTTCTTTTGACAAGGGCAAGTTAAGCCTTAACTATCAGCCCTCTGATGTAAACATTGACTGGGAAAACCTTATGGCATCTACTGTAGAGTTCGTACCCGGTAACATCGAATTCATCATCAAGGAAAAAGCAAGAGTAGAAATCGAATACACAGGCGGACCTATATATGTCCCCGCAAGTGCAGATCCTAACTACGAGCCCAAATTTGAAGCAAAGGGCTGATTAAAATAAACCTAAAGGAAAGGTATAAAGATTATGACTGAAATAAATACAAGAGATTTCGGAAAGATTGAAGTGGATGAAAATAACATTTTTACATTTCCTTCAGGTGTTTTTGCTTTTGAAGAGTGCAGACAGTTCGCACTGATAAGCCCACTCGGTGACGGCGTTTATCCTATGTGGCTGCAGTGTGTTGATAGTATTGCACCCTGCTTTATAGTGTTTGATCCCCAGCTTATAGACAACACCTATCAGATAACTCTCAACAGCTCCGAAAGAAAGCTTTTAAAGCTTAATGACGACAGCAAGGTAAGATGTTTATCAATAGCGGTAGTTCCTGAAGATTATAAGCAGACGACAGTAAATATGAAATGCCCTATCGTTATCAACGTGAACGAAAAGCTTGCTGCACAGGTTATTTTACCTGAAAAGTACGAAATTCGTCAACCAATATATCTTGAGGAGGAAACAGAGTAATGCTGGTAGTAACAAGAAAAACTGACGAAAGCCTTACAATTTCCGACAACATTGAGATAACGGTACTGGAAATAACAAAGGACAGAGTTAAAATAGGAATTTCAGCTCCCAAGGATGTAAAAATAATCCGCAACGAGCTTAAGGACGCACAGGATATGAACAAGCAGTCATCAGCAGCATTGCCCAAGGCGGCTATGGAGGCACTGCTCGGTATGAAAAAATAAATCATAGAGAGGACGATCTACAATGGCAAATGATATACTGAGAATGAGCGGTATGAACTCAGGTCTTGATACCGAAGCTATCGTAGAGGCTATGACTGCCGCTACAAAGCTTAAAATAACAAAGCAGAACAGAAAAGCTATCACTTTAAAGTGGAAGCAGGAAGCATATCAGGATGTAACCACAAAGCTTACAGAATTCCAGAAGAAATATTTTGATATACTCGACTCTAAGACAAACTTAAAGAGTGCTTCTACATTTAATAAGTATAAGGCAACTGTTTCCCAGAAGGTAAACGGTGTACTTACAGAGGGAGCTCCTGCAGGTGTTACTGTAAAATCACAGT
This sequence comes from Ruminiclostridium sp., assembly GCA_045533495.1. Taxonomy (GTDB): domain Bacteria; phylum Bacillota; class Clostridia; order Oscillospirales; family Ruminococcaceae; genus Ruminiclostridium_E. The sequence continues at coordinate 5,584 of JAZSHW010000137.1, forward strand.
CAGGTGCTGTACCCGGTACATATAATGTAAAGGTAAACAAGACTGCTACTCAGGCTAAGTATCAGGGTAGTGCTATGGATACCAGTGCTCTTGATTTTTCTAATTACACAGACAGCACACAGACCTATACCTTTAATTTAAAGGTTGGCGATAAGGCTACAAATGTAAGCTTTACAGGCGGCTCAGCTGATGAGATCATGAGCCAGATCAACAGCCAGCTTACAGCAGCCTACGGCGAGTCCAACACAACCGATGCAACAGGCAGAGGTCTTGTATATATAAATGACAGCGGAAAGCTCGTTTCTTCCGACCGCACAAGTATGACTATGAGCGGTGTTATGAGTATGAACGGCGACATTTCCCTCAATATGAATAACTTAAAGCAGGGTACAAACAAGCTTAACCTTACAATCGGTTCAAACAGCTACAGCGTATCCTTCCAGACCTACGATGCTGCATATTTCGGCAACGAGGACGGTACTTTAGGTGCTATCGCAAGAGAAGAGTATCAGAATATTCACTTCAATCTTGAAGGAGAAAAGGCATACAATGCGGCTAAGGAAGCGGGAGAAATCGACTCTGATGCATTGAAGGCCGAAGCCTATGAAAAGGCTAAGAGCGACGCTTATCAGACTGAGTATGACAAACAGCTTGTAATCAAGAAGTCCGCTTATGAAGAGCAGCTCAAAAAGGACTTTGAAGCAGGCAAGGCAGACGGTTCTATAGCTGACGGCATCGAATTCGAAGACTGGAAGGCAACTCAGCCCGAATACGATGAAGAAGCCTTTAAGGTTGAATTTGACGAAAAGTACAATGAAGACTTTGACGAAGAAGCATTCAAGGCTGATTTTGATAAGAACTATGACGAGCTTGCGGCATATAAGGAATTAAAGCTTAACAAGGACGACTATAAGCTTTCCAATGAAGATCTTGCAACCTGGGCTAACAGACATGAGTTTGAAAAGGCTTTAGCAAATGTAAAGCTCCCCGGAGACGCTACATTATCCCTTGCTGATGACGGCACAGTAACAGCAAGCGATGGCTCTAAGATTGCTATTGCGGCTGATCCCTCAAGCACAAATACCTTCGGCGTATCAACAGCTACATCTTCAGCAAGTCAGGTAACAACAAACACAACACTCGCTGAGCTTGGTATTGAGGGCGAGGCTACTATAAAGGTAAACGGCGTAAGCTTTACCTTTACATCTGATTATACAATCAAGAAGATGATGAACGAAATCAATGCCAGCAAGACTGCAGGTGCTACAATGAACTTCAGCACACTGACAAACAGCTTCTCTATAAGCTCTACTCAGTACGGCACAGCGGCAACTCTTGACTTTACCGCAGACGCAGGCAGTGAGGGCGATGCATTACTTTCATCCCTCGGCTTAAAGTCAGGTACATTTACAGCAGGCACAAACCTTGAAATAGAAGTAAACGGCGAGGTTATCGAAACCTCCTCCAATTCCTACACAGCAGACGGCACAACATTGACCTTTACCTCTGCGGCGGAAGGTTCTGAATTTACTTATGAAGTAAAGAAGGACAACAGCGAGGCTATTGAAGCTATCAAGGAATTTGTAAATGACTACAACAAGCTCCTTGAAGAAGTGTTCGGCTACGTTGACGAAAAACCCAATTCCGATTATTATGCTCTTACAGATGAAGATATCGAAGAAATGGATCTGTCTGAAACGCAGCAGGAAAAATGGGAAACTATGGCCAAGAAGGGTCTGCTTTACAACGACTCCGCAGTAAGCTCTGTAATGCAGAAGATGCGTAGCGTGCTTTACTCAACTGTAAAGACAGCAGACGGACAGAACTTCAGCCTCTTCAGTATGGGTATTACAACCAGCGACGACTGGACAAAGCACGGCCAGCTGGAGCTTGACGAAGCAAAGCTTGAAGAAGCCTTTGAAAACTTCGCACCTCAGATCGAAGAGCTGTTCACAGGCACAACAATAGATGCAGAAGGCAAGACTGTAAAGACAGGTATCATGCACAAGCTTGACGAAACACTTACAAGTGCCGTAAAGACAACAGGTGCAAGAAACGAAAAGGGTTCTCTTGTTCAGATTGCAGGTATGAAGACAGGTACTGCCGCAACAGACAACTCCATCTTCGACCAGTTAAAGAGCATACAGAATCTTATTGCAGACCTCGAAGAAAGATACCAGAATCAGCAGGACAGATACTGGAAGCAGTTCTCATCACTTGAATCCATCATGGGTAACTTAAACAGCCAGACAACTTATATCCAGCAGCTGATGGCATTCTGATTTTCATCAACAATTACTGTGATTTACCTGCTCGTCGCTCATAGAGCAGGTAAATCCGTTTAAATGGAAGGAAACCCCGATATGACTAACGCATTTTCGGCATATAAAAAGCAGTCAATTACAACACTCACCCCAGGTGAAGTGGTAGTAAGACTTTATATGGAGGCAGAACGCCAGCTTAACAGAGCATCCTATTATATTCCTCAGAAAAATTTCGAGGGTGCTAATAAGGCACTGACAAAGGCTCAGGATGTGATAAATGCACTCCGTTCCTGTCTTGATATGAAAATACCGATTTCAAAGAATCTTGATTCTCTTTACGAATATTTCAACCGTGAAATAGTAGAGGCGAATGTTAAAAAGGATAAGGCGAAGGTTGATGCACTTATCCCTATGATAGCTGAGCTGAGAGAGGCTTTTCAGGAGATAAACTCTATGTCTCGTGAACAGATGGCAGCACAGCAGCAGGCTCCCCAGGGCGTAGCACCACAGGGATAAACGGGTTATCGGAAAGGAAACACCGCTTATGAAAAAAGCAGACGCAAACACTCTGCTTCAGCTGATGGATAAGCTGACAGAGCTGATGACAGAATACAACAAACGTACAGATAAAATGGTGACCTTTGACCTCGAAATAATACAGCAGGTTCTGCTTTCCCGTAATGAGATAATGGACAGTATGCGCCAGGTAAAGCAATCCATAATGGATGTAGTAAATGGCCAGGTGGCAAATGAAAGGGAACTTCTCAGAAGTATTCTCAATAACAAGCCTGTAGAAGAAGAGCTTTCCTACGAGTTAAGACAGCTTCAGGGCAAAATGAGAAGACTGCAGGAGATAAAGCAGGAGATTGACCAAAAGGACAAAAAGGTGACCGCAGTGGTGGCCCAGAGTTACGAAGATGTCAAGGCAGAGCTTGAATCTCTTAAGGTGGATAAGAAGAAAATCGACTATTACAGCAGTGTAAAGCTTGGCGGAAAGGGCCGTACCTTCAGTACAAATTCATAAAACAAGTAATTGCCGCATCATTTGATGCGGCAATTTTTGCGGCGGGATGTGTTAATGAATAATAACGGGCGACCCCTACACGCAACCCACAATGGTATGGGGAAAATTGTAGGGGGTCAAACTGTTTCTCGCGAAACAGTGACGGTCTTTAGACCAATGACTCCCGGACGACCCGCCGCCGAAGGGAGCTGTCCACAGGACTGCGGCAGTTTTTAAAATCTTTGATTTTAAAAACAATGGGAAACCGCCTGCGGCGACTCGCCGCCAAACAACAATTTACTTATGTGCTTTTTTCCAAAAACTGTTGACATAACACAGCAAATGTGGTAGAATTAACTTAAATAAAATGAGTCAGTATCTTTATTTTTGGCTCTTATCCAAGGTGGAAAGGTTGGTACAAAACCATGTGGATAAAGAAAAACAGAAAAAAGGGCTTTACAATGGTAGAGCTTATCGTGGTACTCGCTATAATAGGCGTTATGTCTGCAATAATTCTTCCTGTGATCGTAGGCTCGGGCAAGCCCCAGGCGGCTAATGCAAAGGCAAAGAGCTTTTACTATGCGACACAGAATGTCTTTATAAATCTTAAAATGGATAAGCCGGAGGTACATATCCAGGCAAATGATGCACTTTCCGAAAGTTATTTTACCGTTCAACTGGCAGGAACTAAATACGGTGCATATTTCGCTGATGACTACTATTTTATAGAGGCAGAGGCGACTGAGAACGAGGGTTTTACAAAGATAACGGTTGCTCTTTTTGACGATGGTATATCTATTCCTGCCGAGGAACAGTACAAGTGCCTTTCAAAAGCTCTTTCAGAGTCAGCACCCACCACATACAGAAGAGAAGAATTTACATCAGGAGACCTGATTGATAGCTTTAACAGTTTCTCAAACAGTGAAGATTCAGGTTACTATTACGCTATTGTTGACCGTCATTGCAGAGTGATTGCTACTTACTGGGCAGATGAATCTCTTTCAGTACTCAGCAACGACACAACCGGAGAATATAAAAAGACTTCTATCCAGTTTATTGACAACAACAAGGTTGACTATACTGTTGTTGGTGCATTCCCTGAAGCAAGAGGCTCAGTCGGCGACTATATGTTCAAGGTTTATTAAAAATGTAATTGCAGGACTTTATGTGTCCTGCAATTTTTTTGCCTAAATGTACTTTCAGGACTTGAAAAACAAAAAGAACTATGCTATAATAGTCATTATGTAGATTTATGCTCTGTAAAGGCGTAATTTTGACAGGGAGAGAAGCACCATATATATAAAGGTGTTCTATAAATACTAACACGTAAGTCGTGTAAGAAAAAGCAAGTAAAATTTTTAAGGAGATTTGCAGAATGAGACTATTAAAAAGAATAGCAGCAGCTGTTTGTGCGGTTGCGGTTGCTGTTTCAGTTGCAGGCTGTGCCGATATCACAAAGATGGGTACAGTAGAGGATAAGGAAATAAACGCAGGCGTTTATCTGTGGTTTGTAAATGCAGCAATGGATGACGCTCAGACAGAGGTTGACAATCAGCTTTCCGAAATGGGTACAAGCTCAAGCAAGATTGAAAACTTCAGCTACTTTGATTACAATGTTCAGGAAAAGCCTTTCAAGCAGTTTGTAGAAGAAAAGACAATCGAGCTTGTAAAGCAGCACGTTGCAATTGAAAAGAAGTGTGAAGAGCTTGGTCTTTCTCTTACAGCAGAGGAAGAAGCTCAGATAAAGGAAAGTGCAAAGACACTCTGGAAGACAGAGGTAACATACTACGGTTATTCCACAGGTGTTACTTACGGCGAGAATTACGAAGAGGCCGGTATCAGCAGACAGTCCTACACACAGGTACAGAGAATAAACTCTCTCAGAAACAAGCTTTTTGACAAGTACTATGAAGAAAACGGTATCACTCCTACAGATCAGAAGGATATTGATGTATACTTTGAAGACAACTACGGTCGTTTCCAGATCATTCAGGTTGCACTTACAGATGGCAAGGGCGACAAGATTGAAACAGATCAGGGTAAGGCTGATAAATTAAAGCAGGCTGAAGGCTACCTTGACAGACTCTTAAAGGGCGAGGATTACGATGTAGTATTCCACGAATATGAAGAATATGTAGCCGAACAGGAAAAGCTTGCCAAGGAAGAAGAGGAAAAGAAGAACAACAGCGGTACATCTTCATCAACATCTTCTACAACAACAAGCAGCAAGGAAGAAAGCAAGGCTGAGGATACAACAAGCAGCGGTTCTTCAGAGGAAGAAGAGGAAAATCACGATCACGACTTCCTTTTAAACAAGGCTGACTCATCTCCCAGCGAAGACTTCATCAAGTGGGCGTTTGAGCTTAAGGACAACGAAGGTAAGGTATACAAGGACACAAACGTATACTATGTAGTTGTAAGAAAGCCCATGAAGGAACGTGAAGACTGGTACGAACAGTACAGAGGCGACCTTCTCCACGAAATGAAGGATGGCGAATTCAACGAGATCCTTAACGATTTCGCAAAGGATTATAAGGTAGACTTCTCATCTGCTGCAGTCGATGCATACGCACCTGACAAGGTAAAGAGATAATAAATCAAAGCGGTCAACGGTTAAAAACGCTGACCGCTTTTTGTGGTGCAAAAAACTCACGGAGGTGAGACAATGATAATTTTAAGCGGCAATGATCTGTCGGTGGAATTCGGCGGAGAGGTGCTTTTTTCTGATGTGGATTTCCGCCTTGAAAATGACGGCAGAGTCGGACTTGTCGGAGTGAACGGTTGCGGAAAGACCACACTTTTCAGAGTGATAAACGGAGAGTGTGAGGCATCAGGCGGTAATATTAATAAAGCGGCAGGCGTAAAGATAGGATATATGGAACAGTATGTCATCCGTGATGAGAGTATGACTCTCTATGATGAGGTGCTTGAGATATTCCGTCCGCTTATTGATATGGAACAGGAGCTTTATGAGATAGGCGTTGCCATAGACGCAGGCGATCATAGTGAAAAAACCCTGCAAAGGCAGATGAATATGAATGAAAAATTCCAGCGTGAGGGCGGACTTGTCTATAAATCCATGACTACCTCTGCCCTTATCGGTCTTGGTTTTGATAAGGAAATGCTTTCCCGACCGATAAGTGTACTTTCGGGCGGACAGAAGAGCAAAGCCCAGCTTGCAAAGCTGCTTTTATCGGACAGTAACGTCCTGCTCCTTGACGAGCCTACCAACCATCTTGATATCAAGGCGTGCGAATGGCTGGAAAAATTTCTTGCCGAATATAAGGGAGCATATATTGTAATATCCCACGACAGATATTTTCTTGACAAGGTAACGAATATCACCTATGAGATGGAAAACGGTCACCTTACCGAGTATAAGGGCAACTATACCCGCTTTCTTTCCCTTAAGGCAGAGGCAAGACTTGCTCAGCAACGCCAGTACGATAAGACTATGAAGGAGATACACCGCATAGAAGGAATTATCGAACAGCAAAGAAGCTGGAAGGTGGAGCATAACTATATCACCGCCTTTTCAAAGCAGAAGCAGGTAGACAGATTAAAGGAAACACTTGATAAGCCTGAGGACTCTCCCGAGGGTATAAAATTCCGTCTGAAATGTAAAGAAGGTGGCGGAAACGACGTGCTTATCGCAGAAAATCTCTGCAAGGCTTTTGACGGCGAAAAGCTCTTTTCAAATGTAGATCTTGATATAAAGAAGAATGAAACTGTATTTATATTAGGCGAAAACGGTAGCGGCAAAACCACCCTTTTTAAAATTCTGACAGGTCAGCTCCCTGCTGATTTCGGTAGTTATCGCTATGGCAGTGAGATAGAATGGGGCTACTACGATCAGGCACAGAGCAACCTTACTGCAACCAAAACGGCACTCGATGAGGTTTGGGATGACTTTCCACGTATGACTCAGACACAGGTGAGAACTGCATTAGGCTCGTTCTTATTTCGTGGCGATGATGTATTCAAGCTTATCGGAAATTTAAGCGGTGGCGAAAAGGCAAGAGTTTCCCTTTTAAAGCTTATGCTGAGCGGCGGAAACCTTCTTCTTCTTGACGAGCCGACAAACCATCTTGATATACATTCAAGAGAGGCGCTCGAAAAGGCGTTATCCGAATATGGCGGAACTCTTGTAATAGTATCTCACGACCGATATCTTATAAATAAGCTTGCTACAAGAATAGTATTGCTGAAGGCAGATGGAGTTACAAGGATAGACGGAAATTATGACACCTATGTGGCTACTCTCGAAGCAGAGGAAGAAAAGCCGATTATAAAGGCGGAAGAGAAAAAGCCTAACGATTATAAGCTTCGTAAGGAGCGTGAAAGTAACTTAAGAAAGCTTAAATCCGCTTTACAGCGAACCGAGAAGGAAATAGAAGAACTTGAAGAAAAAATAGCCGAAAGTACCGAGCTGTTATCTTCTCCTCAGTATTCTGCCGATTATGAAAAGGCTATGAAGCTGTCCGTCGAAATAGATGAAATGAAGCAAAGAGAAGAAGAATTGACTGCAAAATGGATGGAAATATCCGAAGAACTGGAGTCAGCGGAGTAAAATATCAACTTATTAGGTAAAATTGCAAAAAATTAAGCAATAAAAAATGACGAAATTTTTTGTGCAATTTTAACAAATTTTCAAAAATTCAAAAAATCAGGCAAAAAAATTTAAGAAAAATCCATTCCATTTTGGAAATCGTTTACACAGAAAATAGAAGAAAATCTGACAAAAATCGCAAGATATAGTGTTAACTGAATGTTAACTCGTCTTTTTTTACAAAAAAACACATTTCAGTTTGTTAAAAATGCACATAGCTTTTTTGGGCCTTAAAACCTCTTATTTATTAGTGTTTGCAATAGTGAAAACTACCTCATTTTTCTTGACAGTGAGATGAAAATTTGTTATAATTATTATGTTATAGACTCTTAATGCGTTTTGTGTATTTCACCTAAAAGCAGCGTTAATATGGGCGAATAAATCAGTCGATATTGTACATAATGCTTAAAAATACAGAAACTTCGGAAACGACATCCCCCTTATGAGATGTCACGACAAACAAGAGGAAATTTTACTTATGGAAACGATTTTAAAAGCGGTAAATATCACTCGCAGTTTTAAAATCAACGATAAGACCACCGTTCACGCCTTAAAGGATGTCAACATCGAGGTGGAAAAGAATAAGCTTGTGGTACTGAGAGGCCGTTCAGGTTCAGGTAAGACAACGCTTATAAACATACTCGGTGCTTTGGACCGTCCCACTTCGGGAGAGGTAATCTTTGACGGAAACACCATTACAGGTCTTTCCGATACAGGCATGGATAAGCTGAGAAGAAAGGATATGTCCTTTGTGTTCCAGTCGGTTGCACTTATCCCTACGATGACTGCGTTTGAAAATGTTGAGTTTGCTATGCGACTCGTTGGTGCTCCCTACTCCGAAAGAGTAAAGCGTGCCAAGGAATGCCTTATCAGAGTCGGACTTGAAAAGAGAATGCACCACAGACCCGGTGAGCTTTCAGGTGGTGAGCAACAGAGAGTTGCCATCGCAAGAGCTATCTCCAATAAGCCGAAGCTTATCTTTGCGGATGAGCCGACTGCGGCACTGGATACACCGACGGGACTTGCGGTAATGAATCTCTTTAAAGAGCTTGTGCGGACTGACGGACTCACAATAGTAATGACAACACACGATACAGCCATGATGGACTTGTGCGATGTTGTTTATACCCTTGATGACGGTGTGATAACCGATATCAGGGTGAACGATGAAGAAACCCCGACAGAATAAGCTTTGAAGCATTTTTCAAAGCAATATTTCGATTCAGGTAATCGTTATCTTAAACAACAGACACGGTACGGTAAAGGAGGTATCATAATGCCACAAAGAGTGATGCTTGCACCACCTGATAATGTGATGGTGCAATGCGAAAACCTTGTAAAGATCTATAAGACAACAGATGTTGAAGTAATGGCTCTGCAGGGACTTGACCTTACGGTCGAGCGAGGAGAGCTCATGGGTATAGTAGGTGCGAGCGGCAGCGGTAAATCGACACTGCTCAATATGCTTGGTGCACTTGATAAGCCCTCGGCAGGAAGCCTTTACGTAGACGGTAAGGATCTTCTTAAATTCGATGAAGAGGATCTGATAAAGTATAAAAGAGAGACGGTAGGCTTCGTATGGCAGAACAATGCCCGAAACCTTATCCCGTATCTTACAGCCATTCAGAATGTTGAAATGCCCTTGCTTTTATCGGGACACAAAAACCGTCACGAAAGAGCAACGGAGCTGCTTGAAATGGTAGGACTCGGAGCAAGAAAGAATTCCCTTTTAGGACAGCTTTCAGGCGGTGAGCAGCAGAGAGTTGCGATCGCCATTGCTCTTTCCAATAATCCGAGCCTTTTGCTTGCGGACGAACCCACAGGTGCGGTGGATACAAAGACTGCGGCAATGGTGCTTGATGTGTTCAGAAATCTGAACAGACAGATGGGTGTTACGATAATCATCGTAACACACGACACAAATCTTTCAAAGTCCATCGACAGAGTAGTAGCCATCCGTGATGGCAGAACCTCAAGCGAAATGCTGAGAAGACCCGCTTCTAACCTGTCCTTTGATGAGCTTCAGAAGATGAGTGAGCAGCAGCGTGCCGAGCACGAAGCACTGCAAAGGGCAAAGAGCGAGCATGAAGAGCTTGTTGTTATTGACCGTGCAGGCAGACTGCAGATTCCTAAAGAATATCTTGAAGCTCTTGGCATCAAGGGCGGAGATAAGGTGAGGGTAGAACTTGAGGAAGGAAAGATTTCTCTTTACAACTCCGATTTCAACCAGCGCCGATAAATATCCTTAACAAGTCGAATGTTAAAAAATTTCGATTAAGCATAAAAAGTAAATTTTCAGAAAGGTGGATTTAACTGTGGCAATCAGAACGAGCAGGATGAAAAGAATCATCGCAGGCATACTTTCAGTAACAACCATTATGTCTTCGGTAATAATTTCGATTCCCGCAGCAAGTGCAGAGGAAACACAGTCCAGCACAACAACAGGTTCTTCGGGTACCTCAAGCGTAGAAATTACAGGTACCGAAGGCAAGTACAGCAAGTACTACAATGAATATGTGGCTCAGGGCGTAGCAAAGCCCGACAAGGAGATTACCATCTATGCTGCCGATTATACAGGCGGTACAATAGAGGGATCAACCTTTACAAAGGGTACATCTGACGTAGAACTTTTAGGCTCTCTGACAGCATCTCTTGAAGATGTGGCAGGAGGCAGCAACGGATTTCAGAATCTCAAGACCTTCCTTGCAGAAGAAACAGAACTTGAGACAAACAGACTCGAAACTATCAAGTGGAGAAATGATGAGCTTACACTTACATATAAGTTTACAGTTCCTGAAACAGGTCTTTACAACTTAGAAGCTATCTACTATCCCATTTCAGGCTCAGAAACTTCTAATACAGTAGTTGATATCGGTCTTAAGCTTGACGGAGAATACCCCTTCACAGCGGCAAAGGACTTAACTCTTGACCGTTACTGGAAGGATGAATCCGAAATCAAGCGTGACGGTAAGGACAACGATCTTCGTCCCGGTCAGATCACATACGACTGTTGGGTAAAATATCCTATCAAGGATAAGGAAGGTCTTTATAACGATCCCTACTTCTTCTATCTTGAAAAGGGCGAACATACTCTTGAAATCGAAGGTATCAGAACCTACGGCGTTTTCCATTCCTTCACCTTCAAGAACTATGATGAGCTGGTAAGCTACGAAAGCATCAAGCCCACAGAAGATGAAATCAAGAACACACCCGCTCTTACATCAAAGAACGAGGAGCTTGGTTCCAACACAATCTTCCTTCAGGCAGAAGAACCTCTGTACAAGACAGCATCCACACTTTATGCTACATACGACAGAACAACATATATGACAAATCCCAGCCATCCTACAAAGCAGAGATACAATACAGTAGGTCAGGCGACATGGAACAAGTCAACACAGGCTATTACATACAGCTTCAAGGTTGAAAACGACGGTTACTATCGTTTCAACTTCAAGGCAAGACAGAATCAGATGAGAGGCTTCTTCTCCAACAGAAGAATCTACATCGACGGTGCAGTTCCCTGCAAGGAGCTTGATGATGTACAGTTTGTATATTCACCCGACTGGCAGTCAGTAACTCCCAAGGATGAGGCAGGCAACGACATTTACATCTACCTCACAGCAGGCGAAGAACACACAATCACAATGGAAGCAATTCCCGGTTCTATCGGTGCGGTTATGCAGAGACTTGATGACCTTGTCTTAGAGCTCAACCAGTACTACAGACGAATACTCATGATCACAGGTCCTGACCCTGATGAATTCAATGACTACTTCGTAGAAAAGAAGATCCCCGATCTTATCCCCGCATTTGAAAGAATAGTTAAGTCACTCCGTGCAGAAAAGGAAGGCATTGAAAAGCTCACAAAGAAGGGTTCTGAAGCCGCTGCACTCGAAACAATGGCTATCTATCTTGAAAGATGTATCGAAAAGCAGGAAGATATTCCGATAATGGCTGCAAGCATCAAGGATAGTATCTCATCCGTATCAGCATGGATGCGTGACTATCGTGACCAGCCCTTAGAGCTCGACTACATTGAAATTGCTACCTGCCACGAAGAATTCTCCGGTGCAACAGGCAACTTCTTCAGCGAATTCTTATTCGGCTTCAACTCCTTCATCGGTTCATTCTTTGAAGACTACACAGTTCTTTCCGACTCCAGTGCTACATCACTTGACGTCTGGGTATCACTCGCACGTGACCAGGCAACAGTTGTTAAGAACCTTGTTGATAACAAGTTCAACTCCAACCCTGACTACAACGGTACACAGGCTTCTATAAACCTCGTACAGGGTTCAATCCTCGAAGCAACACTTGCAGGTAAGGGTCCTGAAATCGCCCTCTTCATCGGTGGTGACTTCCCCATCCAGCTTGCAGCAAGAGGACTCCTTGTGGATATCACACAGTTCAAGGATTATGAACAGGTAACAAAGAGATTTGCAGAAGACGCAATGACACTTTATGAATACAATGACGGTACAAATACAGGTGTTTACGGTCTGCCCGTATCACAGAACTTCCCGATGCTGTTCTACCGTACCGACGTTCTTGATGAGCTTGGTTTTGAAGGACCTCCGAATACATGGGATGAGCTTATCGAAATGCTCCCCACTCTTCAGAGAAAGTACCTCGACGTAGGTCTTATCCTTCCTCAGAACATCTCTTCCAACACCTTTGACTTAGGTAACACCTTCGTATTACTTATGCTTCAGTCAGGTCAGGATCTCTATAATGAAGATCTTTACACTACTGATTACAGCCAGATAAAGACATCTGACATCAAGGATCTGAACCTTACAAACTTTATGACTCAGGATTCTATCAAGGCATTTACAAAGTGGACAAAGTTCTACACAGTATTCAGCTTTGACCAGACCTTCGACGCATTCTCAAGATTCAGAACAGGCGAAATGCCTCTTGTAATTCAGTCATACACATTCTACAATCAGTTATCAGTAGCCGCACCCGAAATCAAGGGTCTTTGGGACTTCACAATAGTTCCCGGTACTGTAAGAGAAGATGGTACAATAAGCCACGCTGCAAACTCTGCAGGTGCAGGTGCAATTATCTTCAATAAGGTTTCCAATCAGGCAGCAGCCTGGGATTTCATCAAGTGGTTCACAAGCACAGACGTTCAGATCGACTACGGTAAGCAGATCGAAGCACTTATGGGTCCTATGGGTCGTTTCGATACAGCTAACATAGAAGCTCTCGAACAGCTCCCCTGGTCAACCGCAGAATATGAAAAGATAAGTGCTCAGCAGAGCGAACTTCGTGAAGTACCGATCATTCCCGCTTCATACGCAGTAACAAGACATGTTAACAACGCATTCAGAATGGTAGTTAACGACGCAGGAAACCCCAGATACACTCTTATGAGCTACAACGATCAGATCAAGTCTGAAATCGTTCGTAAGTATCAGGAGCTTTCAAGCATGAAGTAAAACGCTGATTTTTAAACGGAGATGAGGAGCTTCTCCTCATTCTCCTATAAATACTGAGGAGGTTATCGGTTTGTTCAACAAAGAAAAATCGCAGTATATCGAAGACAGTAAATTCAGATATACATTGCGTGAGATGAAGAAGAACAGCAGCGTTTATCTGCTGATGGCTCCTTACTTCATTCTCTTTACAATATTTACAGTTATACCGGTTATACTCGCTTTGCCTATGGGCTTTACGAATTTTAACATGGTACAGTTCCCACAGTTTGTAGGACTTAACAATTTCTATGCTTTAATCTTAGAGGACGAAGTATTCTTAACAGCTATCCAGAACACACTGGTATTTGCTATTATCACAGGTCCTTTAAGCTACATACTCAGCTTTATCCTCGCATGGCTTATCAACGAAATGCCAAGAGCGTTAAAGACAGCATTCACATTCATTTTCTATGCACCCACTCTTGCAGGTAACATCTATACTACATGGCAGCTCATCTTCTCAGGTGACACATACGGTATCGCAAACTCCTACCTGCTTGACTTAGGTATCATCAACAGTGCTCGTCAGTGGCTGACAGACGCTAACTACATTATGGGTGTAGTTATTATAGTACAGCTCTGGATTTCACTGGGTGCAGGCTTCCTTGCTCTTCGTGCAGGTCTTCAGGGTATTCCTAAGGACAGATACGAGGCAGGTGCTATCGAAGGTATCAAGAACCGTACACAGCAGCTCCTGCTTGTTACAGTTCCTGCAATGGGCCCTCAGCTTCTGTTCGCAGCGGTTATGCAGATCACAGCTTCCTTTACAGCTGGTGACGTAGGCCGTTACTTAACTGCCTTCCCAAGTACAGACTATGCAGCGCATACAATTATGACTCACGCATTCGACTACGGTTCAATCCGTTACGAAATGGGTTATTCATCAGCGATATGCTTTGTACTGTTCGCAGTAATGCTTCTTGCCAACTGGGGTATCAAAAAGCTCCTCGGCAAGTATCTTGACTAATCGGAGGACATCAGAATGTATGCTTCTCTAAGAAAGGAAGGTAGTTATGAAAATAGCTAAGAAGGGAAGAAAAAGATACGGCGGATCTCTCGGCGGCGATATTTTCATCTTCGTGGTGTTGGCACTGCTCGGTCTTTTCATGCTTTTCCCTATTTATCTCTCAATTATACAGTCATTAAAGCCGGTTGAAGAATTATTCCTCTTCCCGCCCCGTCTGTATGTATCAAATATCACAGATCAGAACTTCACAGACCTGCTTGCTACAGCGTCTAATATGTGGGTTCCGTTCTCAAGATACGTATTCAACTCTGTATTTGTATCAGTAGTTGTAACAGTTACTCAGTTGCTCTTTGCATCATCTGCGGCTTATGCCTTAGCAAAGGTTAAGTTCCCCGGCGTAAAGGCAATGAACAAGATTATCGAAACAGCTCTGCTGTTCACATCCACAGTAACTTACATCATGCAGTATATGGTAATGGCAACACTCGGTATGATCGATACATACTTCGCTATTATCCTGCCCTTTATCGCAACACCTATGGGACTCTTCCTTATGCGTCAGTTTATGGGACAGATCCCCGACAGTATGATAGAGGCTGCAAAGCTTGATGGTGCAAGTCACATCAGAATCTGCTGGCAGGTTGTAATGCCTAACGTTAAGCCCGCTTGGCTTACACTTCTTATCTTCGCATTCCAGGGTGCATGGCAGATCACAGGTTATTCATTTATCTATAATGAGGCATTAAAACCCATTCCGACCGTTATGCAGCAGATAAGTGCCGCAGGTATCGCCCGTGCAGGCGTTGCCGCAGCCGCAGTAGTAATTACAATGCTGCCTCCTATGATAGTATTCGTATTCTGTCAGAGCAGCGTTATGGAAACAATGGCTCACAGCGGTCTTAAGGATTGATTTACACTTATACTAAACAGAAAGGATGATTTTAGTGCCAAAGATGAAGAAAATTGCTACAGCAGTTGTTTCATTTGTATTGGCGGCTTGCTCACTGTCTTCCACAGTTTTCGCAGATCAGCCCTATGAAGGCTATAACTACGACTGGTGGGGCGATCCTATTCCTTCACAGACAGGCTACGTAGTAGACAGAGTAATTACCGGTCGTGATTTCAAGACAGGTAAACGCTACAATACAGAAGCACAGCTTAAAGAAATAGCTGCCGAGCATGACAAAATGTACTTTGCGACACAGCAGGAGCTTGATGATTATAATGCAAAGCTTGCTGTTTATCAGGTTTATGAAGATAAGCTCAACGAATACGAAAAGTATCAAAAAGATCTTGAAAAGTACAATACATATCTCGAAAAGAAGGCTGCCTATGAGCAGTACGAAAAGGATTTAGCCGAATATGAAGCTAATCCCGACGGCAAGGAAAAGCCCAAGAAGGTTTCAAAGCCCAAGGAGGTTGAAAAGCCTGCTGAGGTTAAAAAACCTGAAGCGGTAGAAGAGGTAAGGGAATTAAAGCCCGAAGACATTCTTATGACAAATGTTGACCTCGGTGCTTTCTCAGAACCCTCTGACCTTTTCGTTGACAGAGAAACTGAAGATTTATATATAGTAGACAGCGGTAATAACAGAATTCTTATCACTGATGTAAACTATGAAAAGGAAATAGTAATTCTTGACTATTTCTACAACCCCAAAACAAAGAAATATGAAACACTTAATAACCCCCACGGCATCTTTGTTCGTCACGTAAAGAACGAAGAAACAGACGAAGATACAACAATGCTCTACATTGCTGACTTCGACAACAACCGTGTTTTAGGTGTATATGCAGATGGTACGGTATTCCAGGAGTTTACAAAGCCCTCCTCAGAATTCTATGAGGATAAGGTAACCTTCCAGCCCAACAAGGTAGTTGTTGACGTAGCAGGAAACGTTTATGTAAACATCAAGTCCATCACAACAGGTGCGGTTATGTTCGCACCCGATGGTTCATTCAGCAACTACTTCGGTGCTAACCGTGTTGAACAGACAGCACAGGCTATCGCAAACAAGTTCTGGAAGACCATCTTAGACCGTGAAGCTGCCGCAAACTTCATTCAGGCAGTTCCTATGGAATTCTCCAACTTCGATATTGACGACGAAGGCTTTATCTACACAGTTACAGAAGCAAAATCGGCAACTACAGACGTATTCAAGAAGATGAACCCTGCAGGTGAGAACATCCTCATCAACTTAGGCTACTCTGATATCATCTACGGTGATAAGATGACTTATTACTGGAAGAATGTAACCTACGGTTCACAGATAAATGACGTTGACGTTGACGAAGACGGAACAATCAGACTTCTTGACTTCGGTAACGGTCGAATTTTCGAGTACACAGACGAATGTGACCTGCTGTTCATTTACGGCGGCAAGGGCGAGCAGAAGGGCTTATTTACATCTGTAAAGGCCATCGAAGCTTACGACAACATCGTTTATGTTCTTGACTCCCGTAAGGGTTCAATCACAACCTTCAAGCGTACAGAGTTCGGTGACATCGTTCACGAAGCTATGAGCTTATACACAGAAGGTAAGTATGAAGAAGCACGTGGACCCTGGAACGAGGTATTAAGCCGTGACTCCAACTACTGGTTCGCATACATCGGTCTTGGTAACGCTGAGCTTTCTCAGGGTAACTACCAGCAGGCTATGGACTACTTCTACCGCAACAGCCGTCCGGGTTACGACAGAGCGTTCAAGCAGTTCCGTATGCAGTTCGTCCGTGATAACTTCAATTTATTTATGATAATCATCGCAGTTGTTATAATACTCGGTATTGTAGTAAGTAAGCTGCTCAAGATGAGAAAAAAGAAAAAAGCGGGAGGTAAATAAATATGAGATTTGATTTAGATATGCCCGCTTGGAAGTGGCCATTCTATGTGGCAAGACATCCCTTCGAGGGCTTTGAAGATCTTCGTTGGAAGAAAGCCTACTCCATGAGAGTATCACTTGTTATCGTACTGTCCTTCTTTATCATCACAGTATGTCAGCAGGTTATGACAGGCTTCTTATTCAACGACAGCTATGTAAAGGTATTTAACATAGTTCCCCTTTTAGTACAGACAATCGTTCTGTTCTTTACATGGGTTATAGGTAACTGGTCGCTTTGTACATTATTCGACGGCGAAGGTTCAATGAAGAACATCTGCTGCATAAGTGCATACGCTCTTGTTCCCTACCTTATCACTCAGATTGTGGTAATTATTGCAAGTAATGTACTGTTAAGAAGCGAAAGCGCATTCATCATGTTCTTCCAGTATTTCGGAATTGTATGGAGCGTTGTGCTTATGATCTCAGGTATGAAGACTGTTCACCAGTATTCTGTACCCAAGACACTCCTCGCTATGTTCTTTACAGTAGTCGCTATGGTAATCATACTGTTCCTGCTTGTACTCTTAATGAGCCTTTTCCAGCAGGTATATGTATTCGGTTTCTCTATCTATACAGAGCTTATGTATAGATTCAGTATTTAGTCGGAGGTGTGAAAATGTTAAAATTAAAAAATAAAATTTTAGCTGTTTTACTCACAGCCGCTATGGTACTTTCTATGAGCTCAGTTGTTGCATGGTCTGACGAATTACCTGCAACAGACGATACAGTTCAGACAGAAACCACAGACGATACTGCAGCTGAAGACGAAGACGCTGAAGACGGTGAAGCAGGCTCAGTGCTTCTCACTGATGAACAGGGCCTTGCCAAGATGAAGAAGTATGCTGAAAACAGCAATTATGCCCTTTACGTTAATGAAGAAACAACTGTATTTGCTGTACAGTCAAAGGCTGACAAGTATGTATGGTGGAGTGCTCCTCTTAATGCAGAAAACGACCCTAACGCTAAGACTGCACAGAGAAAAAAGATGGTGTCACCCTTCTACGTTGAATTTGGTGATGTTAAGACACATAGTACCCAGAGCATCAACGCTTACGAAGGCAGTATCAAGGATAAGGACTTCACAATCACTGAGATTGAAAACGGTGTAAGAATCGACTATTCTATCTCAAAGATTGAAGCTGTAATCCCTATGACCATCGTTCTCGAAGATGATAACGTAAACGTTTCTATCTTAAGCGAAGAAATAAAGGAACAGCCTGTTACCGATTCAGAAGGTAACGGTCTTCTGACAGTCGGACTTATGCAGTTCTTCGGTGCTGCAGATATGGACGATGAAGGTTACATGATCATTCCTGACGGTTCAGGTGCTATAATCAATTACAACAACAACCGCATAGAAGCAAGAGAATACTCAAGCAAGATCTATGGTCTTGATACATCTGTTACACAGCTCAAGCGTCCCGATAAGACAGAGCAGGTTTATCTGCCTGTAATGGGTGCTATCACAATGGGCGACAGCACAGATCACGGCTTTATGGCAATCTGTGAATCAGGTGAAACTTGTGCATCTGTAAACGCATCCGTTTCAGTGCAGAACGCAACCTCTTACAACAACTGCTGGTACGAATTTGATGTAAGAACAATGGACACATATTATATGGGTACTCGTCTTCTTACAGTATTCGAAGCAGGCAAAATCAAGCAGCCCACACTTTCAGTAGGCTACTACCTCTTATCCGGTAACGACCTTTCTTATATGGATGTTGCTGAAGGCTACAGAAACTACCTTATTGAAGAAAAGGGACTTCAGGATAAGAAGGATCAGATCAAGTCCAGCTATTACCTTAACGTATTCGGTGGTACTGTAAAGGCTCAGTCCATTGCAGGTTTCCCCATTAACCTTGAAACAGCCGCTACAACCTATGATCAGGCACAGGACATCATGAAGCAGCTTGCTGAACTCGGAGTTGACGACATTATGCTCAGCTACTCAGACTTCAATACTGCAGGCATCAGAGGTCTTATCAGTGCAGGTGTTGATTATTCAGGCACACTCGGCGGTAAGAACGACTTCAAGGAACTTCAGTCTTATGTTGAAAGCGTAAACGGACAGATTTTCCCCAGCGTAGGTATTACATATATGAAGGATTCCGGTAACGGTTATTCCTACTCACTCAATGCCTGCAAGCAGACAACAAAGGCTTATGCAACAGTAAACAACTGGGATATCGCATTCGGTATTCCTCATCAGGTAAGACTTGTTACCAAGACAACACTTTCACCTTATTACTGGCCTGACCTTTTCAGAAAGCTCAGAGAATCCTTTAGTAATGAAGGTATCAAGACAATCAGTATTGGTAACGCAACAACTCTTCTCTACAGCGATTTCAGCCGTGGCGACTATACAAGATATGACGCTATGACAGAGATTGTTGACGGACTGAAGAAGTTCAAGGAAGCAGGATTTACAATACTTGCAGATGGTGCAAATGCTTACGCACTGCCTTATGTTGATTATGTAACAGGAGTTCCGCTGACATCCAGCAACTTCGACATATTTGACTATGATATCCCCTTCTATTCACTTGTAATTCACGGCCTTGTTCCTTATACAACAAAAGCTATCAATGCAAGTGCAAACGCAACAGATACTATCATGTTATCAATAGCTACAGCAACTCCTGTAAACTATGATATGATGTATACAAACCCCAACAAGTTCACAGACAGCGATTATGATTCACTGTTCTATTCAAGCTACAATGGTTGGATTGAACCCTCTGCAAACGCATACAAGCTCTATAAGGAAAACCTTTCTGATCTCACAAACAAGAAGATTACAGATTATGAGCGTGTATCCACATACGTTACAAAGACAACCTTTGAAAATGGCGTAACAGTTACTGTAGATACAAAGAATCTCACAGTAGATATTAACGGCAAGTCAGTTGATCTTGCACAGTACGGATTGAAAGGAGAAGATAAATAATGAGCGATTCAAATTTCAATCAGAATGAAGAATTAAACGAAATCAAGGATGAAGCTACTGAAGCTGCTGAAAACGTTGCTGAAGCTACCGAACAGGTAGCTGATGCAGCAGAAGCTGTAGAAGAAACAGTAGAAAATGCCGCTGAAGAAGTAGCAGAAAACGCTGTTGAAGAAGTGACTGAGACTGCTGAAGAAGCAACAGAAACTGTTGAAGAAGTGGCTGAGTCTGCAAAGAAAAAGGCGGTTCACATGACTGCTTCTGCTGCTGCACTCAATGCAGAAGGCGAAGAGGTTGATATCCGCCGCAGACAACCCAAAAAGGAAGTTAAGATCAAGAAGACACGTATTTCCTACGAAAGAAAGAAGGGTCTTTACGGTTACGGCTTCGTTGCAATCTGGATCGTCGGCGTAATCTATATGTTCATTATCCCTCTTATCCAGTCTGCATGGTACTCTCTCAGTTACACTGAGCTGGTAACAGATATAAATATGGCTCAGGAATATGGTATGTCTTCCGTTGGTATTTATACTGAGTGGAACAACTTCAACAACTACCACGAAGCATTACTGAGAAACACGAAGTTCCTGCCCGCACTTACCGAATCTCTCGGTGGTATGCTGACGCAGGTACCTATGGTAATGATATTCTCACTGTTCATTGCACTTCTTTTAAACCAGAAGTTCAAGGGCAGAACACTCGCCCGTGCGATATTCTTCCTGCCCGTACTTGTTGCGACAGGTCCTGTTATCGCAGTTATCCGAGGCGATATTTCGACAAACGGTGTATCCGGTGCTGAACAGTTCAGCTCACTTTTCCAGACCGACCTTGTAGACGAGCTACTATCGTTCCTTGGTCTTTATAACCTGAATGAAGAGCTGACCACCACCATCGAAACCATTACATCAGATATCTTCAACCTTATCTGGGCGGCAGGTATTCAGATCCTGATATTCCTTGCGGCGCTCCAGCAGATTCCTACTTCCGCCAAGGAAGCGGCGTCTATGGAAGGTGCTACAGGTTGGGAATTCTTCTGGAAGATTACCTTCCCGATGATAAGCCCGATGATATTGGCGAACCTGATCTATACGGTTATTGATACCTTCGTAGATTCAGAAAACCCTGTAATGGAAATCGTTATGACACAGTCACGAGAACTTAACTACGGTCTGTCAGCGGCTATGGCGTGGGTATACTTTGCAATAGTTGCGGTGGCTTTAGGTATTATTGTACTGATTGTATCGAAGTTCGTATTCTATGAAAATGATTAAGGAGGTGTAGTTGTGAGCGAAAAAGATTTAGAATCAATGAATGATGTTTCATTTGACGATTTACTGGTTAATGACGCCGCATCTGCACCTGCAGATGAAGCTTCTGCGGAAGCTGTCGGCGAGGCAATCGCCCAGATCAATGAAGAAGTAACAGAAGCTGCTGAAGAAAATGCAGAAGCAGTAAAGTCAATCACAGCAGTATCTGCTGCTGAGCTTCAGTCAGGCGTTACTCCCATTGAACGTAAAATGACACGCAAGGAAAAGAGATTAGAAAAGAAGCAGGCGAAGGAAGCCAAGAGTATCTACCACGTAAGCAACTGGCAGATAATCAAGAACTACCGCACCTACAACAAGCAGGAAAGAGAACATTACAGATACATTTTCGGCAGAAGAATCGCCGAAAAGGTATGGCCTGTGTTCCGTTTCCTTATCCTCTTCGGACTGGGCTTCATAATTCTTTATCCTATGCTTTATATGCTTTCCACATCTATAAGACCTCAGATCGAAATGACTGACCCTTCAGTTATGTGGATTCCTAAGAATGTCATCTTCTCAAACTTCGTAGAAGTATGGCAGGCTATCAAGTTCCCCGAAGTATTACTGAGAACTATACTTATTAACGTTGTTTGTTCAGTACTCCAGGTTGTCACCTGCGGTATCACAGGCTACGGTTTTGCAAGATTTAAGTTCAAGGGTAAGGGACTTATGTTCGGTATCGTTATCTTCCAGATCATCGTTCCCGTACAGGTTGTACTTATCCCTCTGTATATGCAGTTCAGATTCTTCGATGTATTCGGTATCATCAAGCTCATCACAGGTAACGCACTGAACCTTGTAAGTACTCCTGCTGCACTTTATCTGCAGGCTCTCTTCTGCAACGGTATCAGAGCAGGTGTGTTCATCCTTCTGTTCAGACAGTTCTTCAGAGGACTGCCCAAGGAACTCGAAGACGCTGCATACCTCGACGGTTGCGGCCCTGTAAAGACCTTCGTAAAGGTTATGATACCCAACGCAAAGACATCTTTCTTAACAGTATTTATCTTCTCAATCGTATGGTACTGGAACGACTCCTATGTAACAGGTATGTTCTTCACAGAGCCTTATACAATCGCTATGGAAATCAACAACATCGCTACAAAGATGATGATCTTCTTCACAGGCGAAACAAACGGTGCGGCTTCTGACTATCTGGTATGGATCGAAGCAGGCTGTCTGCTCTCCCTCTTACCGATACTCATTATGTACATCTTCTTACAGAAGCAGTTCGTTGAAGGTGTTGAGCGTTCAGGTCTTGTAGGCTGATTGCTTAAAACGAAACAGAAATTAAGGGAAACCGCAAGGTTTCCCTTTTTTTGTGTCTGCTGCCTTTACTTTTTCGCCTCTGTATAGCAAGTACTCTGCCTGAGGCTTGCCGATTTCTCACTATGCAATTCCACAATCTGTAAGAATAAAAAACCTGATACTATAAAAAGACTCTTTTTTATATATAAAGTAAACATTGTTGTATAACAAAAAACGGAAAATAAAATCGCTATAGCCATTATTTGCCGATAAAACCCTAATGATATGCTGTTGTAATCGTTTAAACTTTTTTTAAAAAAGATGAATATAAGAGTAGACAAAGAACTATTTATATGTTAAAATAGTCTTAATCTTAGTCGTAAGACGACTTAACACAGAAAGGATATTAATGCTATGAAGAACATACCCGTAGTTAAACTTGGTATTGCGGCAGTAAGCCGTGACTGCTTCCCTATGAGCCTTTCCGCACAGAGATGCGACGCTGTAGTAAAGGCTGCAAAGGACAAGGGTCTTGACATTTTCAAGTGCCCTACAACTATTGAAAGCGAAACACACATGATGCAGGCTTTAAAGGAGCTTAAGGACGCAGGTTGTAACGCACTCGTTGTATACCTTGGTAACTTTGGCCCTGAATCTGCTGAAACACTTCTTGCAAAGTATTTTGACGGCCCTGCAATGTTTGTTGCAGCTGCAGAAGAAACAGGCGACAACTTAGTAGGCGGCAGAGGCGACGCATACTGTGGCGTACTTAATGCAAGCTATAACTTAGCACTCCGCAACATCAATGCTTACATCCCTGAATACCCTGTAGGCACTGCTGAAGAAGTTGCTGATATGATCATCGACTTTGTTCCTGTTGCAAGAGCTATCATCGGTCTTAAGAACTTAAAGGTTATCACCTTCGGTCCTCGTCCTCAGGACTTCCTTGCTTGTAACGCTCCCATAAAGCAGCTTTACAATCTTGGTATCGAAATCGAAGAAAACTCCGAGCTTGACCTTTACGCTGCTTTCAACGAACACAAGGACGACCCCAGAATTCCTGAAGTTGTTGCAGATATGGAAAAGGAACTTGCAGGCGGCAACAAGATGCCCGGCATCCTCCCCAGACTCGCACAGCTTGAAATCACACTCCTTGACTGGATGGAAGAACACAAGGGCAGCCGTGAATATGTAGTATTTGCAAACAAGTGCTGGCCTTCATTCCAGACACAGTTTGGTTGCGTTCCCTGCTATGTAAACTCAAGACTTACAGCAAGAGGCATCCCCGTATCCTGCGAGGTTGATATCTATGGTGCAGTAAGCGAATACATAGGCACTTGCATTACAGGTGATGTTGTTACATTACTTGACATCAACAACTCTGTTCCTGCTGATATGTATAACGAATCCATCAAGGGCAAGTTTGATTACACATTAAAGGATACATTTATGGGCTTCCACTGTGGTAATACAGCTTCCTGCAAGCTGACAAGCTCCACAATGAAGTATCAGCTCATCATGCACAGAGGTCTTGAACCCGATAAGGAGCCTGATATCACAAGAGGTACACTCGAAGGTGACATTATACCCGGCGATATCACATTCTTCCGTTTACAGAGCACAGCAGACGCTCAGCTCCGTGCTTATGTTGCTGAAGGCGAGGTTCTCCCTGTTGCAACACGTAGCTTCGGCGGTATCGGTGTATTTGCAATTCCTGAAATGGGCAGATTTTACCGCAATGTTCTTATCAAGAAGAACTATCCTCACCACGGTGCAGTTGCATTCGGTCACTACGGCAAGGCTATCTTCGATGTTATGAAGTACCTCGGCGTAACAGATATCGAATTCAATCGTCCTAAGGGCGTACTTTACGAAGGCGAAAACCCCTACGCAAAGTATTAATTGAAATAAACAGTATCATACCCGTGCATTGCAGAATGCACG